>JAYVRZ010000480.1:0-3540 GCA_043775965.1 Sphingomonas sp. | reverse complement strand
CGTATAGGATTGCGTCACGCGGTCGGTGCCGTAATCGAACCAGAGGCCCGCAGTAATCCGGTGCACGCCTGCCTGCAGCGTGAGCTTGCTGACGTTGCCCGTACGAAACTGGTCGCCGGTATAATTGCCGAGCACCGTCGCCAGCCCGTCGACCGCGCCGGGCAGTGCGATCGGCGCGGCGAGCTCCTCCGTGCCGAGATAATTGCCGGTCGTCGTCAACTGCGTCCCATATGGCGAATTGCCATAGCCGAACTGCATATAGGTCGTGCTGTCGAGCGCGAGCCGGTCGCTCAGGACCAAGTGCACCGGTGCCGAGGCATACAGGTTGCGAAACGGCGCACGGTAGAGGCGCCAATAATTGGTGTTCCCCTCGCTGTACCGCCGATCGTAATTAAAGCCGCGCCCCTGCGTCTTCCAGTCGGCGAGCGTGGGGCTCGGATAGCTCGAACTGTTGGCGTCGTTGTACGACATCGCGATGCTGGCGCGGTTGCCGGCACCCCATTCGTTCAACAGCTTGGCGTCGATGTGCTGGCGCGTGTCGTAGCCGGCACCCCGCCAATTGTCCGCACGCGTGTTCGAATAGGACAGAAACGCCTTCAGCCCTGTGTTGCCGATCGTCCCGCTGTCGGCCCGCACGAACACACGCCGTACGGCATAGCTGCCGAGCGACAGGTCGACGCTCGCCTGGCGCTTGGACTTGGGATCGTCGAGCGACAGCGACAAAAGCCCCCCCGCGCCACCCAGCGTCGGCGAATCGATATCGACCGAGCCTTGCGCCAGCGTGATACGCCGCAGATTCTCCGGGTCCGCGAACTGCGAGGGATACGCGTAATAATAGCCGATGTCGTTCTGCGGCGCGCCTTCCATAAGCACGCCGATCTCATCCTGGCCCAGCCCGCGTACGGTAAGGCTCGAACTGGTCGACAGTCCGTAGGGATCGCTCGACGCGACGTTGGCGCCCGGCAGCAACGTCACCAATTGGAACGCGTTCAGCGTCGGCGCCTGCTTGGCGATGAAGTCCGCGGAGATCGCGCTCTGCGCCTTCGGCGCGCGCTGGTCGGGCAGCAGTCCGGCGGGATCCGGCTTGCCGACCACGCGGATCTCGGCCGTGTCCGATGCGGTCTGCGCGCCTGCCGGCGACACGGCCACTACCGTCGATAACAGCACGAGCCGAAGCGCCGCGGCTCGGGGCGAACGATACTTCAAGACGAAAGGCCGGGGTCGAAAACGCTCATGTCCACTCCAATCGGAGGGACGACGGGCGAGCCGCAGACCCTCCCTACGCCGGTATCTAGCCGGATCAGGTTCAGCGGGTCATGGGCTGCAGCCCACCTCTCAGCCGCGCGTCAGCGGCCCCCCGGGGATGGCGCCGCTTAGGCGGTCCGACGATCCAAGGGAAGCGCTATCACGCCTCCAAACTTGCATCCCGCGTCGAAAACGCCGAGAGCCGGCCGCCTATGATTGGCCTGTTTATCGTGGCGCTGTCGATCGCGCCCAATGCCTACGCGAAACCGATCGGTCCGGACGCCGCGAGATGCGCGCCCGGCAGCGGTCGTCCGGCCCTGCTGGTCGAGGTCTCGGGGTTCAAGTCGCGCGCCGGCACGGTCCGGGTCCGCGTGTTCGGCGGCGCGACGTCCAGCTATTTCGACAAGAAACAGGCCTTGCTCCGCACCGAACTCGCGGTCCCGCGCGACGGCATCGTCGCGATCTGCATGCCGGTCGGGCAGCCGGGGATCTACGCGGTCGACGTGCGGCACGACGCCAACGCGAACGGGAATACCGATCGCGGCGACGGCGGCGGCGCCTCGGGCAACCCGCACGTGACGCTGTTCGACATGCTGTTCTCGCGCAAGCCCGATCCCAGGACTGTACAGGTGCGGGTCGGCGCCGGGACGACCGTCGTCCCCGTCACGCTCACCTACCTGCAGGGCGGATCGATCAAGCCGATCGGGAACTGATCATCCGCACGGTTAGCTAGAAAACCTTCAACTCGACCAGTCTCGTGCGTCTGGCGACGGGTTGCGAAAACATGACTCTGATCTTCTGGGCCCGAGTCGGCGTCAACCGCGTGTGCGTGATCCCGTTGGCCACCGGCTCGCCCTTGGTCGCAGCGATCGGCGTCCAGCGGCGCCCGTCATAGGCCTCGAACCGCACGGCTTTTGGCGCGGCAAACGCCTTGCCATCGGCGAAGAACGCCAGTTCCGCGCGCGAGATTTGGACGCGCTTGCCGAAATCCACCTGGTACCATTGCTCGGCCGGGGACGCGGCGGACGACCAGCCGTTGGGCAGTTCGTGAAAGAACCACACCCGCCCGTCGATCGCGTCGTGGACGTTTTCGGCCTCGGTTCCGCTCGACGCGCTGCCTTTCGGAAATGCCCCGCGAACGAGTTGCACCGCCTGGTCGATCGGTCGCTCGATCGGCGGATTCGCCTTGCGCGCGATCGGTACGACGATGCGTCCCAGCTTGGATCGGTGGGCGTCACGGCGGCCATCGACCTCGATCGTCAGGCCCGCCCCGCCGCCATAATGCCGGCCGTCGACGTCCCACGTCACCGCCACGCGATGCCCGTGATAGGGAACGTCCTGCATCCGGAACCAGCTTAGCGCCTGCGGATCGCCGACCCCCGGCAGCAACGGATTGACCTCCAGCATGTCGTCCGCCCGTGGCCGGATGCCGACCAGCCCGGTCATAATCAGGTCGGCGAACCCCGAGTGGAAATAATGATGGCTCCGTGCCAGCCCGACGATCGGCTTCCCCGTGTCGGGGTGATAATCCTCCTCCAGGTCCAGCCGGTCGCCCTGATAATGCAACGCCGCATATTGGCGCAGTAGACGCATGTAGTCGCCGCGCGTCACCACCGACTGGCGATAATGGTCGAGCAGGTTGGCCATCCCGGTCAGGACCTGGGTCGTCTGGAACGGCCAGATCGGACCATTCCACTGACATTCGGGCGCAAGGCCCTCATACCGGTACTGCCGCATGTAATATTGGTATGAGGGCTCGACCGTTCGCATCCCCGCAGCCCCGCCCAGCCCGTCGCGGCGCAGCAAATGTGTCCACGCGCCCGCGAACCGCGTATCGTCATCCGCCAGGTCGAACGTCCAGGGCAGATACCCGACCAGCTCGCGCCCGCGGATCGGCGCCCAGTATTTTACATAGGCATTGTCGACCTTGTAGCGATCGATGAAATGCCCAAGCGTCGGGCTCCAGAGGTCGCGCTGCACGCGCGCCTTGATCGCGGCCGAACGCGCGTCGAAAGCTGCCGCCCCCGTAGAGTCCCCGGTCAGCGCAGACAGGCGCGCGATCGCCCGCGCATTGGCGAACATATACGCATTGATCGACGGACGGAACGAGTCCCCGCCGCGAAACCCGTCCTTCCCGCCCGACGCATCGATCGACGAGATGGTATATTCGGTCGCATCGAGCAGCGGCTCGACCCAGTACAAGCCCTTGGCCGTATCGTAATGATCGTCCCACGCGGCATACAGCTTTCGCATCGCCGCCAGGTGCCGCGTCGCCGCCGCACGGTCGCCATCGAC
>JAYVRZ010000479.1:0-7491 GCA_043775965.1 Sphingomonas sp. | reverse complement strand
TGTTGATGATCTCGCACCAGCGGCCGTCGATCGGCAACGGGATGCGGTACGGCGCGCGCGCGATCGGCGTCATGTTCGCGATGATCGCGACCGGTTTCTCGCCCGGTGCCTTGCGCAGCCACGCGAAGACCGAATTGGCGGCATCGTCGGCGATCAGCCACTCGAAGCCCTCCGCCTCGCAATCGCGCGCGTGCAACGCGGGCTTCTCGCGGTAGACGGTGTTGAGATCGCGCACGAGGTTGCGGATGCCCTCGTGGCTGCGCGCGTTGCGGAGGTCCCAATCGAGCGCGCGCTCTTCGGACCATTCGCGGCGCTGCGCGAACTCCTGCCCCATGAAGAGGAGCTTCTTGCCCGGATAGCCCCACATGAACGTGTAATAGGCGCGCAAGTTTGCGAATTGCTGCCAGTCGTCGCCGGGCATCTTGGTGAGCAGCGAGCCCTTGCCGTGGACGACTTCGTCATGGCTGAGCGGCAGGACGAAGTTCTCGCTGAACGCATAGACGAGGCCGAAATTGATCTCGCCGTGGTGGTGTTTCCGGTGCAGCGGATCGCGCGCCATGTACTGGAGCGTGTCGTGCATGAAGCCCATGTTCCACTTGAACCCGAACCCCAGCCCACCGCTCTTCCCGTCGTCGCTGACCGGCGCCGAGACGCCCGGCCACGAGGTCGATTCCTTGGCGATCGTTAAGACGCCGGGGTGCTGGCCGTACATCTCGCGGTTCATCGCGCGGAGGAACGCGACGGCCTCCCAATTCTCGCGACCGCCGTCTGCGTTGGGGATCCATTCGCCAGCCTTGCGCGAGTAATCGCGGTACAGCATCGACGCGACCGCATCCACGCGCAGACCATCGATGTGATAGCGTTCTGCCCAGAACAGCGCGTTGTTGACGAGGAACGACGACACTTCGCGCCGCCCGAAATTGTAGATCGCGGTGTTCCAGTCCGGGTGGAAGCCCAGCCGAGGGTCTTCGTGTTCGTACAGCGCTGTGCCGTCGAACTTCGCCAGCCCGAACGCGTCGGTCGGGAAATGCGCGGGGACCCAGTCGAGCAGCACGCCGATCCCTGCGAGGTGCGCGCCGTCGACGAAGCGCGCAAACCCCTCGACGTCGCCGAAGCGGGCTGACGGAGCATACAGGCCGGTGGTCTGGTAGCCCCAGCTCGGGTCGTACGGGTGTTCGCTGATCGGCAGGAATTCGATGTGCGTGAAGCCCATCTCGACGACGTACGGGATCAGCCGCGCGGCGAGCGCGTCCCAGGCCAGGAACCAGCCATTCTCGTCGCGATCCCATGACCCGGCATGCACTTCGTAGATGCTGATCGGCACGCGGCGTGGATCGACCGAGGACCAGTGCTTGCGGTGATCGGTGTCGGCCCAGTCGTGCGCGAGCTTCCGCGTGATCGAGGCGTTGGCGGGACGGAGTTCGCTGGCGAAGGCGAAGGGATCGGCCTTGAGCGGCTGCACCTTGCCATCGGGGCCGACGATCTCGAACTTGTAGGCGCGGTATTCGGCGGTGTCGGGAATGAAGATTTCCCACACGCCGACGCCGCCGCGTTTGCGCATCGCGTGGCGGCGGCCGTCCCAGTCGTTGAAGTCGCCGACCACCGACACGCGCTGCGCGTTCGGAGCCCAGAGCGCGAAGTGAACGCCGTGCGCGCCTTCGTGCTCGATCAGGTGCGCCCCCATCTTGTCGTGGAGACGCTGGTGCGTGCCCTCTGCCATCAGTAGGTCGTCGAGCGGGCCTAGCACCGGGCCGAAGCTGTAGGGATCGGTGACCCACCACGACGTATCGCCCGCCTCGGCATGGTATTTCACCGGCTGAGGGTCGCCGTCGATCGGGCCCTCGAACAGGCCGCGGTCGTCGATGCGGGGCAGGGTGCCGAGAGCGGTGCCATCGAGTGCATGCGCCTCCGCCTTGTCGGCGCCTGGCAGCCAAACGCGAGCGAACACGCCGGTCGGGCCGCCATGCACGCCGAGCAGCGAGAAGGGGTCGTCGTGACGGCCCTCCAGCAGGGCAACGATGGCGCCTTCGGGTGGCTTCACATGACCGTCCAGATTTCCCGCGCATATTCGCGGATGGTGCGGTCGGACGAGAACCAGCCGACGCGCGCGACATTGCGGACGGTCGAGGCGACCCACGCGTCGCGGTCGTTCCAGCGGGTGTCGACGGCGCGCTGAGCGGTGGCGTAACTGTCGAAATCGGCGGCGAGCATGAACCAGTCGCCCTCGTACAACCCGCCCATCAGCCCGGCGTAGCGCGTCTTGTCGTCGGGCGAGAACACGCCGGACGCGATCGCCGACACCGCCTGACGGAGTTCGTTCGAGCCTTCGATCACGGCGCGCGGATCGTAGCCGTTGGCGCGTTTCGCCTCGACCTCGTCCGCGGTCATGCCGAAGATGAAGATGTTGTCGTCGCCGACGCGGTCCTTGATCTCGATGTTGGCGCCGTCGAGCGTGCCGATCGTCAGCGCGCCGTTCATCGCGAACTTCATGTTGCCGGTGCCCGATGCTTCGAGTCCGGCGGTCGAAATCTGTTCGCTCAAGTCGGCGGCGGGGATGATCTTCTCCGCCAGCGACACATTGTAATTGGGCAGGAACGCGACCTTCAACAAGCCACCGACCGAAGGGTCGGCGTTGATCCGCCGCGCGACATCGTTCGCCAACTTGATGACGAGTTTCGCGTTATGATAGCTCGACGCCGCCTTGCCCGCGAACAGCTTTACGCGCGGCGTCCAGTCGCGTTCGGGGTGGCTGCGGATCTGGTCGTAGAGCGCGACCGTCTCGATGATGTTGAGCAGCTGGCGCTTATACTCGTGGATGCGCTTGATCTGGACGTCGAACAGCGCGTCCGGATCGATGCGGAGCCCCATGCTGTCCTTGATGTGATTAGCCAGTGCCACCTTGTTCGAACGCTTCACGCTCGAAAAGCGCTCCCTGAAACCGGAATCGTCCGCGAAAACATCCAGATCGACCAGCTTTTCGGCATCGTCGAGGAAGCCGTCGCCGATCGCATCGCGGATCAGCGCGGTGAGGCCGGGGTTGCACTGCTGGAGCCAGCGGCGCGGCGTGATGCCATTCGTCTTGTTGTTGATCCGCGTCGGATACAGCTTGTGGAGATCGGCGAAGACCGTCTTCTTCATCAGCTGCGTATGCAGCGCGGCGACGCCGTTGACGCTGTGCGATCCGGCAAAGGCGAGGTTTGCCATCCGCACCCGACGCTCGCCGCCTTCGTCGATCAGGCTGATCGCCGAGATCGCGCGGTCGTCTATGCCTTCGACGCCGCGCGCCTCGCGCAGCAGCTTGGCGTTGATCGCGTAGACGATCTGCATGTGGCGGGGCAGCAGGCGTTCGAACAGCGGCAGCGGCCAGCTCTCGAGCGCCTCGGGCAACAGCGTGTGGTTGGTGTAGCCGAAGGTGGCACGCGTGATCTTCCACGCCTCGTCGAAGTCGAATTCGTGATGGTCGATCAGCAGACGCATGAGCTCGGCGACGGACACGGCGGGATGCGTGTCGTTGAGCTGGATCGCCGCCTTGTCGGGCAGTGTGCGGATGTCGCCGAAATACTGGACGTGGCGCCGGACGATGTCCTGGATCGACGCGGACGAGAAGAAATACTCCTGCCGGAGCCGCAGTTCCTGACCAGCTGGGGTCGAATCGTTCGGATAAAGCACGCGCGTCAGTGTCTCGGCGCGCATCTGGTCGGCCAGCGCGCCCGTGAAGTCGCCGGCGTTGAAGCGGTCGAGCTTGATCGGATCGAACGCGCGGGCGGTCCAGAGGCGCAGCGTGTTGACGTGCTTGCCGCGCCAGCCAACGACCGGCGTGTCGACCGCCATCGCCTCTACCGCCTCGGACGGGCTCCAATGCACTTGGCCGTTCTCGGTGGCCGTGACTTCGCCGCCGAAGCCGATGAAATAGGCGCTCTCGCGGCGTTCGAACTCCCACGGATTGCCGTGCGCGAGCCAGTTCTCGGGCATCTCGACCTGCCAGCCGTCGTCGATCCGCTGGCGGAACATGCCGTTCACGTAACGGATGCCGTAGCCGTAGGCGGGCAGCGCGAGGCTCGCCATGCTCTCCATGAAGCACGCGGCGAGCCGGCCGAGTCCGCCATTGCCGAGTGCCGCGTCGGGCTCGATCTCTTCGAGTTCGGCGAGGTCGACGCCGTGGAGCTTCAGAGCCTGCGTGACCTCGTCGTTGCGCTGGAGGTTGGTCACCGCGTCGCGCAACAGCCGGCCGATCAGGAATTCGAGGCTGAGATAATAGACGCGCTTGGCGCCGGCCGCATGCGCCGCCTTGGTCGACGCCATCCAGCGTTCGACGATGTCGTTGCGCACGGTGAGGATCGTTGCCGCCAGCCAGTCGTGCGGGCGGGCGGCCTGTGCATCCTTGCCGATGCGGTGGACGAGCGTGTCTAGGATCGAATCGGCGAGATCTTGAACGTCTGGCTGGTCGGCGGGCTGCTGTACGGCGGTGTCTGAGGTCACGCGGGTTCCGAGGTCGTTACGGTCGCCCTGATCCTAACCGCCCGCGCGCGGTTGTCACGCGGACTTCCTGCCCATTCGGGGCGGAACGCTGTCGATCATGCTTTGATTTCGGGGTGATCCGTCACCGCGCTGGGGCGGTGGTGGACAGGGTAGGGTTCGAACCTACGTAGGAGAAACTCCGGCAGATTTACAGTCTGCTGCCTTTAACCACTCGGCCACCTGTCCAGGCCGCTCTTGCGAACGTCGCTCGTTGAAGCGAGGCGGCTCAATGGCGAAGCGCGCCCGGTGTGTCAACGCGGCTTTTGCGAAGTTTGGTGGTTCGGTGTTGCCGCGAGGCCCGAATGCCGACAAGGACACCCGCATACACAGACACGGTAGAGAATTAATATGGCACGCAAGGGACACAGGCCGAGCAAGGCACCGGCCGGCCGCCCCCGCTTCTGGGGCAAGCACGCGGTGGGCGCCGCGCTCGCCAATCCGGAGCGCACGGTGCGCAAGATCCTCGGTACGCGTGAGGCGCTGGCCGGGTTCGACCTGCCCGCCGACGTGCCGGTGACCTATGCCGAGGCGATGGATCTGGCGCGGCTGGTGCCGGGCGATGCGCCGCACCAGGGCGTGGTGATCGAGGTCGAGCCGCTCGAGGACATGTGGCTCGCCGACCTGCTCGAGCACGGCAAGGACGACAATCGCCCGCTGGTGATCCTCGACGGGGTGACCGATCCGCACAATGTCGGTGCGATCCTGCGCTCGGCCGCGGCGTTCGATGCGTTGGGGATCATCACGCCGGACCGCAATGCGCCGCCGGAATCGGGGACGATCGCGCGGGCGGCTTCGGGTGCGCTTGAGAGCGTGCCTTGGATCCGGGTCGTGAACCTGGCGCGCGCTCTGGAAGAGATTGCGGCGGCGGGCTTCTGGCGCATCGGGCTGACCGGCCACGCGACGCAGACGCTGTCGGAAGCGATGGGCACGCAGCGGATCGCGATCGTGCTCGGCGCCGAGGGCGAGGGCATGCGCCAGAATACCGAGCAGCATTGCGACGAGCTGGCGAAACTGCCGATCTCGGAGAAGGTGGAGAGCCTCAACGTTTCGAACGCCGCGGCCATCGCGCTCTACGCCATCACCACACGCTGACCTGAACTCCCTCGCCCCTTTGGGGAGAGGGAAGGGGCCCGCTGCGCTTGCGGTGGGAAGGGAGAGGGGAGTTGGGCTCGGGACGTTACTCCCAAAGCCCCTCTCCCTTCCGGCGCAAGCGCGCCTCTGCCTCTCCCCGGAAAGCCGAGGGAATTAGTCCTCGACCGCGATCCGCACTTTCATTCCGTCGAGCGCATCGGTGAACGCGACCTGGCACGACAGTCGTGAAAACTCATCCCGCTCGCTGGTCGAATCGAGCAGGTCGTTCTCGTCCTCGGTCATCGGCTTCAGTTTGGCCGCAAAGTCCGGGTCGACATGGATGTGGCAGGTGGCGCACGAGCAGCAGCCGCCGCATAGCGCCAGGATCTCGTCGATTCCCGCGTCGCGGATGACTTCCATCACCGAAAGGCCCGCCTCGCCCATGATCTCGCGTTCTTCCCCTTCGCGCGTCACGACGATAAGCTTGGGCATGTCATTCTCCGAAAAATCTTCGTGCGTTCATGCCGAGCGCGCGACGCGCACGCAAGCAACAAGGCGCGTCGCATCATGGGCTTGAGCGCAGACCAACTCGAAACCGCCATGGCGGCGCTGTGCGCGATCGAGCCGGCGTTTGCGGTGGCGGTCGGCAATGCCGGACACCCGGCGCCCCGGATCAGCGAACGCGGGTTCGCGACGTTGCTGCGGACGATCGTCGGGCAACAGGTGAGCGTCGCCTCGGCCGCGGCGGTGTGGAACAAGCTCGATGCGGTGGTCGGCGGCGCGGGCGATCCGGCGAAGATCGCCGCCGTCAGTGACGAGGTGCTGAAAAGCGCAGGACTGTCGCGCCAGAAGCTCGGCTATGCGCGCAGCCTTGCGGACGAGGTGACGAGTGGCCGGCTAGACCTCACGAACCTGCCTGAGGACGACGAAGAAGCGATAGCGGCACTGGTCCGAGTGAAAGGGATCGGGCGCTGGTCGGCGGAAATCTACCTGCTGTTCGCGGAAGGGCGGACGGACGTCTGGCCGGCGGGCGACCTCGCGATCCAGATCGAGGTCGGACGCATTCTCGGTCACGAAACCCGCCCGAGCGAGAAACTGACGCGCGAAGTGGCGGAGGCCTGGCGCCCGCATCGGGGAGCGGCAGCGATCTTCGCCTGGCATCATTACCAGGCGGACATCAAGGTGATCTGAGACGGCGACGGTCCATGACCGCGGACGCCCGTCCCTTCGCACCCTCGCCCCCCGTTAACCCGATACTGTAGCCTCGGCCGTATGCGGTGGGAATCAGGAGTCGCGATCATGAAATTCATCGAACTGAAGTCGCATGGCGGCAACTACTACGTCGTGGCGGCGAACGTCGCCTATCTGCGCAAGGACGAGAACGGGCAGACCAAAGTCGGACTCGTCGGCGGCGACTCGCTGCTGGTGGTGGGGAGCATGGAGGACGTCGCGGCAAAGCTGCTGGCAGGCTGACCCGACGCCGCTGTCGGGGGACACATGTCCCGACGACACGCTTGTTCCCCAAGCGCCCTTCCGGCAAAGCGACCGCGATGCCAGCACCGACCTCTGCCTTCGCTAACTCGCTCGCCGAGAGCCACCGCACCGTCGTCGTCCCCGAAGGCGCGTCGTTCTGGCGGCGGTTGTTCGCGTTCGTCGGACCGGGGTATCTCGTCGCGGTCGGCTACATGGACCCCGGCAACTGGGCGACCGACATCGCTGGCGGCTCGGCATTCGGCTACACTTTGCTGTCGGTCGTGTTGCTGTCGAACCTGATGGCGATGGTGCTGCAGGCGCTCTCCGCGCGTCTCGGAATCGTCGCAGGGCTCGATCTCGCGCAAGCCTGTCGCGCGCATTATTCGAAGCCCGTTTCGGTCGCGCTCTGGTTCCTCTGCGAGATCGCGA
>JAYVRZ010000478.1:0-9210 GCA_043775965.1 Sphingomonas sp. | reverse complement strand
GATCAGCGTAAATAGCCTGAAATGCAGTGGGACGAAGTCGTCCCGAGATAGATGAAATCTTCGAAGGGCGCGCTTATACGTCGTGCCGACGTCGCTTGTGTAGTGTAGATGGATTGCCGTCATGGCGATCTACCATTTCTCGGCAAAGATGATCTCGCGCGCAAACGGCTCCAGTGCGCTCGCCGCGGCGGCGTATCGCTCGGCGTCGCGGCTGCGCGACGAGCGGCTCGATCGCGCCCACGACTTTTCGAACAAGGCCGGCGTCGTCCATTCCGAAGTCATGCTGCCGGACGGTGCGCCCGAGCATCTGCGTGACCGCGAGCGGTTGTGGAACGAGGTCGAGGCGGTCGAGGTCCGCAAAGACGCGCAGCTCGCCCGCGAGGTCGAGTTCGCGCTGCCCCGCGAGCTCGATCAGGCGGAA
Source organism: Sphingomonas sp. (assembly GCA_043775965.1). Classification (GTDB taxonomy): domain Bacteria; phylum Pseudomonadota; class Alphaproteobacteria; order Sphingomonadales; family Sphingomonadaceae; genus Sphingomonas. Next base: position 8,789 of record JAYVRZ010000478.1, on the reverse strand, counting down.
GGTATCCGGCTGGCGCGCGAGTTCGTGAGGGCAGAGTTCGTCGACCGTGGCATGATCGCCGACCTCAATGTGCATTGGGATATCGGCGCAGACGGCATGCCGAAACCGCATGCCCATGTAATGCTGACCACGCGCAGCGTCGGCGAGGACGGGTTCGGCCCGAAGGTTCGCGACTGGAACCGCACCGATCTGCTCGAGCGGTGGCGTGAGTCCTGGGGCGAACACGTCAACCGCCGGTTGGCCGAACTCGATATCGATGCGCGCGTCGATCATCGCTCGTTCGAGCGTCAGGGGATCGATCTCGAACCCCAGCACAAGATCGGTCCGGCAGCATCGCGCCGACCGGGGCAGGGGCTGGAGAGCGAGCGCCTCGACGAGCATGTCGAGATTGCCCGTTCGAACGGCGACCGGATCATCGCGCAGCCGGGGATCGCGCTCGACGCGATTACGCGGACGCAGGCGACTTTCACCCGGCGTGATCTCGCAATGTTCGTCCACCGCCATAGCGACGGCAAGGAGCAGTTCGACGCTGTGCTGTCATCGGTTCACGCCAGTCCGGATATCGTCGCGCTCGGCAAGGACGGCCGCGGCGACGAGCGCTTCACCAGCCGCGAGATGATCGAGGCCGAACAGCGGCTCGAGACCGCGACCGTCCGACTGGACGCGAGCCGGCGCCACGGCGTCGACGAGCAGTATCGCAAGCTCGCACTGGTCCGCGCCGAGATGAAGGGCATGGTCCTGTCGTCCGAACAGCGCAGCGCCTTTGATCATGTGACGAAAGGGCAGGGGATCAGTGTCGTGGTCGGCTATGCCGGGACCGGCAAGTCGGCGATGCTCGGCGTTGCGCGCGAGGCCTGGGAGAGCGCTGGCTATACCGTTCGCGGTGCCGCGCTGTCCGGCATTGCCGCCGAGAACCTCGAAGGCGGATCGGGTATAGCGTCGCGCACGATTGCCAGCCTCGAACACCAGTGGCAGCAGGACCGCGAGTTGCTGACATCGCGCGATGTGCTCGTCATCGACGAAGCGGGGATGGTCGGTACGCGGCAGATGGAACGCGTCATCGCCGAAGCCGAGAAGCGCGGCGCCAAGGTCGTGCTGGTCGGCGATCCCGAACAGCTCCAGGCCATTGAAGCGGGGGCGGCATTCCGGTCGGTTGCCGAGCGTCACGGCAGCGTCGAGATTACCGACATTCGTCGTCAGCGTGAGGATTGGCAGCGTACGGCGACGCGTCAGCTCGCGACCGAGCGGACCGGCGAGGCGGTCCGCGCCTATGAGGAGCACGGCCATGTCCATGTCGCCGAAACCCGCGATCACGCGCGTGCCGATCTGATCGAGCGCTGGGACCGCGAGCGCACGGCCGCGCCCTCTGCATCGCGCATGATCCTCACCCACACCAATGACGAAGTGCAGGCGCTGAACGAGGCCGCGCGGCAGCGGCTTCGCCTTGCCGGTGAGCTGGGCGAGGACGTCGCGATCCAGACCGGGCGTGGTGCCCGCGCGTTCGCCGCGGGCGACCGCGTCATGTTTCTGCAGAACGAACGCGACCTCGGCGTAAAGAACGGATCGCTGGCCACAATTCAAAGCGTCACGACTGCGCGCATGGCGGTGATGCTGGACGATGGTCGCCAGGTCGCGTTCGACATCAAGGACTATGCCCAGCTCGATCACGGCTACGCCGCCACCGTGCACAAGTCGCAGGGCGTGACGGTCGACCGCGTGCATGTGCTGGCAACGCCGGGTCTCGACCGCCACGCCGCTTATGTCGCGCTGTCGCGGCACCGCGACAGCGTCGATCTCCATTATGGTCGTGACGATTTCGCGGATCAGGGCCGGCTCGTGCGCACGCTGTCGCGCGAACGGACGAAGGATATGGCGTCCGACTATGCGCGCGAGCGTTCGCCTTCGCCTGACCAAGCCTTTGCCGATCGGCGCGAGATCCGCTTGCCACAGCCGGTGGCGGAGATAGCAAAGCCAGCGCCGACGCGCGCACGCGATCCGTTTGCCGGTCTCGATCTGCGGGCCGCAAAGCCAGCGCCGGCACGCGGCATATTCGACGGGCTGTCGCTTCCATCGCAATCGCCCGTACGAGAGGCTGAGCCTGCCGGGCTGAACAACGCCGTGCAGCGCTATGCCCGGGCGACCGCGGATATCATGCGAATGCGTAAAGATGGCTACACCGAACTGCCGCACCAGCGCATCGCGTTCGCCAGGACGCGCGACGCGCTCAATGCCGTGCGCCCCGATGCAGCGCGCGATCTCCGCGCCGCATTCGTGCGCGACACGGGACTGGTCGACGAAGCGGCAAAGGGCCGCACCGCGGCCGCGATCCGCGCGATGGCGCTGGAGGCCGAGCTGAGAGTTAGCCCCGAACGGCGCGCCGACCGGTTCGTCGACGACTTGCAAAAGCTCGCCAAGGCGCATCGCTCGCTTAGTCATGCGGGCGATGACGCTGGCGCCTACGCACTCGGTCAGCAAATGACCGCGTTCGGCAAGAGTATGGAGCGCGACGCCCAGGCCGAGTCGCTGATCCGCAAGAGGCTGCCCGAGCTGGGCATCTCGGTCTGTGAGACAGATTCCTTGTTCCATAGCATCGAGGATTATTTCGACCGCTCGCGCAACCGCGGACTGGGGCTGTAGGCCCCGGATATGGATCAGATCAGCACTCCCGATGAGCCTGAGAACGACGCAGCCACCGCGTTCGGAGAGCTTCGCGCCGAGATCAGTCTGCTGCGCCGCGCGATCGAGCGGCTTACCGACGAGCGGACCGCGCAGCCCGATTATGCGCCCAGCCTGGAGGCCATCGCAAAACGGCTCGAGGATGTCTGTGTCTGGGCCAGACGCGTGTCCGAACGGCCGGCGCTTGCGCTCACACCTGCCACGCTGGCGCGCCAGATTGCCGAAGCCGGCGAAACTGCCCGTACCCGCGATAAGGAGATGCTCGATCGCGCCGCCAGGAGAATGGATGAAGCTGGCAGTCGTATCGACGCAATGATCGCGCGGTCGCGCTCTGCCGCCGAGCAGGACCGCGAACTCAACCGAAACCGTATCGCGTTCGGCGTGGCGGGGATGGTGCTATGTGCGATCCTTCCGGGGGCGTTTGCCCGATCGCTCCCGGTGAGTTGGGCGGTGCCCGAGCGGATCGCGGCACGCATGCTGGGGACCGACATGTGGCATGCTGGCCAGAGCATGATGTCCAAGGCCAATCCGGATCGATGGAGCCATATTATCGTCCGTGAACGTAAGGAGTCTCGCGATCAAAATAGCTTTGCGCCGGGCGCAACAGCGGAAACAGGCCCACGAAAGATGTGAATAATGACGGTCCGATATTCGGCTCGGAGGATGAAGTGGACGGTCCGCATCAATGTAAAGTTGGTGGAAAGCGGACTGGCCGGTTTCGGGCGGCGCTTACGGTAATCAGCCGTTCGTTCAGGGAGCAGGGCAGGGGGCTTTAACGCCCGTAGATGGTGGATTGCGAAACAGCCGCTTTCTAGTAGCTCGCTGGCTTCCTCGGCGTCCGTTCAGCTGAGGTATTACCGAAATCTCACGTCCTCAGATTTGCGATCCACAAACACCTGCAGGGCTGATGGCTTCGGCGAGACCTGTGTTCTAGGCCTCCGATGCCGCACTAGGTGTCTCAGCCGGGTATTCGGCGAGTCTGTGGGGGGCGATCACGGCGACTACTTAGATTTCGACGTTGTCGAGCTGGCGCAACGTGCTCAGGGAGGCCGCTAGAAGGCATCGCCGCGCCCGCTTTGAGCCACGGTATCGTGACACAATTGAGCGATTGCGTCGCTCCGGCGTATCCAGCCCTGATGTTGGAGGACGCTCAGTCTTCCCGCTGGCCTAGCTAAGGCCTGCGATCGACTTGGCAAATCAAGAGGCATCGCTCAGGATACGGCGACGGATGCGTAGAGGAGGCAAGTTCTTGAAAGGTCGTTCTGACCATTTGGCGGGCCCGCAGATGGCGGGGCTGTTGTTGCAGCTAGAACGCGCGCTGCATCACCTCAGCGGAGCTGCGCATGACGAGTCGGTCGGTGTGGAAGTCGTCGATGACGTGTCCAGGCACCGCGCTGGAGATATCGTCGCCCAAGAGCAGGACAAGAACTCGGTCAGACCGGGGGCCCGCATTCTGGGCGATCGGGGCACTGCCCTTTGGCGAACGCTCCAGATCTGGATCACCGCTTATCGTGAGTCCGGAGTGTTATCCGGCAGATACTTTCTTACGACGAACGTTCAGGCGAGCGGCCGAATCGTCGGTCTGCTCAGGATTGGCGTCGGCAGCGAGTCGGTGATTGAGGCAGTCGCGGCGTTGCGCAGGGCCGGAGCTGCGGGTCGCTCACTCTCCAAGGAGGGGTCGCCCACGAAGGTTCAGGTCATCGCGGACGACGTTCTCGCCGAACCTGATGTGGTTCTCGGCCAGCTTCTTAGCCGCATCGAGCTCGTCGAGAATTACGATGTGAAGGCGGCCCGCTCGGAGATTGCGAACGGCTTCGGGATCGATCCGGCGGTCAACCGGGATCAGGTACTGCATGCACTGGTAGGGTGGTTCCTCTCCGTCCTCAAGGATGCCTGGGACGAGGGAAGGCCAGCCATTGTCTCGCGCAAGGCGAGCCTGACGCAATGTCGGAAGATCGAGCGATCGCTGGTGCGCAGCCGTCTCCTTCCTCGCCCGGCTTCAGACCTTAACGTCGCGCCGGGTGATGTCGCGAGAACGCGGGGGCGCCCGTTCGTCGACCACTTGGGGCGGATCGAGACAGAGGACGACGAAGTGCTCGAGGCAATCGAGCACTTCGTGCGGTTCAATGTGGAGAAGGACAGGCTGGCCCGGGAGGGGGAAATCCTGCTGCGCGAATGGACCGACCGCGGGGACAGACTAAAACAGCGTTGGGTCCAGGCGACTCGACGCGTCAAGCTGGAGCATGGATCGAGGACGAGCGTGGAGCGCGGGAAGCTCATCCTGGCGGCCACGACCTACAATCATCACGAGTCCCTGTCCGGGCAGCCCTGCCATGAGCTGTACATGACGTCGGGCCACTATCATCGCCTCGCCGACGATGACCTCGTCTGGTGGGATCCCGACTACCAGGGCACGCGCGATGCGTGAGGATCACGAGGAGGTGGTCCTGCGGAACCCGGCATACGGTGCCGCCGCCTTTTGGCATCTGGCCCGCAGCTTCTCCGATCAGGCGGAGGGGAGGACGCCCATGCTTGCGCACTTCCTGCTCGCCGAGGGCATGCTGTTCCATCACAGGACCGTTCAGAAAATCCGCGGCATGAACCTGGACAGCGGATTGTTAAAGGCGATCTCGGAGGTTCCTGACATTGTCGCCGGCCTGCAGGGTCGAGTGGAGGACGCCATGGCTGAGGCGCTACGTGCGCTGCAAGTGGGGACGGCTGCCGGCATTCTCCTTCGTGAGCATGGCGGCGGGCTGCCGACGTTTAGGGCCGTCGGGACCGACCTTCCGAGGCAGATCCGTCGTGCGGACGGGCGGTTGGACGAGACGTTCGCGGCGGCGAAGCGGCTCGGCGCTTGGTATGCCATGGAGGGTCTGCCGATCCTGCTCCATCGACTGGGGGTTCGATTGTAGATGAAGCTGTACATCCGCGAGATCATCGTCTGGCCCGAGGACATCCGCCACGAGCCGCGCGTCATCAGCCTCGATCAGGACCGGATCAGCGTCGTAAGCGGCTGGAGCGGCACGGGTAAGTCCTCGATCGCAGCCATCATCGACTACGTCCTCGGAGCGGCCTCGAGCTTCATACCTGTGGGGTTGATCAGGGACGAGGCCTCCTGGTTCGGGCTAACCCTGGACACCGAGGTCGGTCCAATGCGGCTGGCGCGTGCTAAGCCCGAGGCGAGGGAGGTGTCCGACGCATATTGGTTGCAGCAGGGCGAAGAGTGCGCCACGCCACTTCCGACCCGGCCGGGTCGGAACGCGCGGACTGACCGCATAAAGCAGCTCTTCGACGATCTGTCGCAGCTGTCGAACCTTAGCACCGATCCCGAGATGCGCGGCTACAATGCGCGTGCCAGCTTCCGCGACATGGCCGCGTTCAACTTCCTTCCGCAACACATCGTGGCAAATCCCTACACGATGTTCTTCAAGGCGGACACGTCAGAACATCGGGAGAAGCTGCGGAACGTGCTTCCGCTTGCGCTCGGCATCGTAACGAACGAGGATCTCGTCAGGTCGCACACGCGTAAGCTGCTGCGCGACGAGCTGCGCCGGGCGGAGGCCGATCTTAGAATCAGGCGTGAGGCCCTCGACCGTTGGCGTGCTAACGCGACGGGCGCCTTCTTCCGTGCACAGGAACTCGGCCTCTTGCCGCTCGGAGCTCTGCCGGATGATCTTCAAGAGGTGATCGCCCATCTCCGCGGGGTAGTGGATGCGGCGGGAGCGTCGGCTGCCTCGCCCGGGCGGGTGTCGGCCGGAGTGAGGAACCTGGAGGAGCTGCGCAAGCGCGAGTACGAGTTGGATCGAAAAATTGCGGACCGCCGTCGGAGATTGAGGCGGTTACGCAGCCTTCGCAGCTCTGTATCCGACTATGACGCGGTCCTTGCGGATCAGAGAGATCGCGTGCGCGGTGTCGGCTGGCTGCGCGACGCCATCGTCAACGACGAATGCGTCCTTTGCGGCAACGGCTCCGAGGTGGCCCGCCGAGCCCTCGATGAACTCGAGCAACCCATAGCCGAACTCGAGGAGCTCACGGCGGGCACGACCTCGACGGTGCCGATGGTGGATCGCGAGATCGTCGAGATCGAACGCGAGCTCCTCGTCAGCGAGCAGCGGCTCCTCGACGTCCGGCGGACCCGTGCGGGAGCTGAGGCGGCGGTCGGTCGCGAGCAAGGGCGCACGCAGAGCCTGGAAAGCGTCTACCGCTTCATCGGCAGCACAGAACAGGCGTTGCTCATGCTGGGCGAGGTCGAGGGCGAGGGCGGCCTCCTCACCAAGGTCAGGGTGCTCCAAGGCAAGCTGGCGGAGCTTGATAGGGGCTTCGATTCAGGGATGCGGCAGGCCCGGGAACGGGAGATCGGAGCACGCATATCGCGAGGCGTTGCCAGGTTCATCGAGGTCTTAGGCATCGAGGGTGCCCAGGGAAACCCGGCACTCGACTATCGCGAGCTCAACCTCAGCTTCTTGCGCGAGGGAGCGAGCAAGTCCGACTTCCTTTGGGAAATCGGGAGCGGGGAGAACTGGATGGCATACCACCTCGCCATGATGTTCTCGCTACACGCGGTGTTCCTGCGCCGGGGCGTCGCGAACCCGGTTCCGTCCTTCCTCGTCATAGATCAGCCAAGCCAAGTCTATTTTCCGAGTGACACGTATGAGGAGTTCGTTGAGGTTGAGGCTGACGCTGAGATGGCGGCGGGCAAGCGTCGTGACGACCTTGAGCGAACCCGCCAGATATTCAAGGCGATCGCGCATGTCCATGCCGCCCTCGAACCCAAGCTGCAGATCATCGTCCTCGACCATGCCGATCGCAACGCGTGGGGCGATGAGACAAGTTTCGTGTCCGTCGGCAATTGGAGGGCGGCCGAGGACTGGCTGATACCCAGACACTGGTATGCCCAAGATGGCTGACCGCCGCCGGTCTCCGCCGGTACGTCGCATGGTATCCAGTCCGGCGGTACCGAGCTCTAATAACGGACTCGCATCAGGGGTAGGTCAGGTCTCCGTAAGGCCATCATGGCCGACCAATGCGCTACGCGTCGTGCATCGCGAAAGCTAGAATGCAGGAATGCAGGAATGCAGGAATGCAGGAATGCAGGAGCGAGATCCAAGTTCAAGATGCGCGTCGTCAAGGGCGATCCGAAGTTATCGGTCTGATATGGCGCCAACTCGCGATGGCATGTGCAGGTGAGCGCCGGCGGATGTGGATAAAGATCAGCTTGCCAGAAGCGGCATCGGCATCCGATTGAGGACACCAGATGCTGCACACCGAGCCTCCTCCCATTTCGACCCTCCAAGGCTTGCTGAGCTCGACGCCAGCATCGTCGCCGACCTACGGACACCTGCTCCTCGAGCAGTCGGTCAGTTCAATCGATGACACTACGGTGGGAGCGCTGCGGCCCTACTTCGAGTCCGCCCATCGCGATGCGCGAGAGGCGTTTCATAAAGCCGCGCGCATTTCGCTCCACCCAGAGGATGGCGCACGAGGGTCACACGCCACCTACCCGACATGCCTGCCGCCAAAGACCTCGCGCGGCCTTTTCGGGGAGGTGATGGCGGGCATGATCGCCCAAGCCTATTCGATGGTCGGCTCCAAGAAGTGGGATGTGCCAATCTTCCTGTTCCGCTACCACGGTCCGGTCGGTGCCTACATCTTCGACCTAGTGCGGGATCCGAGCCGGACGCGCGAGATCCATGGCAGGCCAGGCAACGACTTCATCGGGCTCGAGCTCGGCCCCGACCTCGCCGTCACCGCCTTCATCGCTGGCGAGGCCAAGTGGCGGTCGGACCTGACCGCCTCGGCCATGGATACGATCATGAAGGGCGACGGGCAGGGAAAAGGCGCCGCCCGCGTTTTCCAGAACAACGGCGTGTGGAACGACATCAATAAGGCACTCGCCGTTCCCGAGGGACTGCAGCAGATTTGCGACCTGCTGGTCGAGAAGGACGCCGAAACATTCCAAATGACCATCGTGTCGCTCGACGAGACGCTGCTTGGCGTCGGCACTCCGCCGCCACGGACCGACCTCGTGCTCATTGCCGGCAATCGCTCGCCGACCAGGTCCAAGGGCGCAACGCTGTTACCGACCGCATCACCCCCGCCGGAATGCACCTCGA
>JAYVRZ010000477.1:0-7432 GCA_043775965.1 Sphingomonas sp. | reverse complement strand
CCCGTGCCGTAAACCACCGCTTCGAGCGCGGCATCGTCCGCGAGCATCGTCATCACGACCTCGCCCTGCGCCGCGTCGGCCGGCGTATCGGCGAGCGTTGCACCGGCTGCGACGAGCGTGTCGGCCTTGTCGGGCGACCGGTTCCAGACGGTGACGTCATGCCCCGCCTCGACCAGGTTGCCCGCCATCGCGTGGCCCATCTGGCCAAGCCCGATAAATCCGACCTTCATGCTCTATCTCCGTCGTGTCGATGCAGCAGCGATCTGAGTCGGCGATCACGGGCTGCGTGACAGGCTCAAGCGGCCGAAACGCGCTTTGCGTTCCGTCGGGCGGGAATCGACGCGACGTTCAGGCTTGGCGGAAGAGGTGGGATTCGAACCCACGGAGGGCTTGCACCCTCGCTGGTTTTCAAGACCAGTTCCTTAAACCACTCGGACACTCTTCCAGACCGGAAGCGGCAGCAGCGCCTCCGGAACAGCGCGTCTAAGCGGAGTGCGCGGGGATCGCAACCGTTGCGCGTAACCCGGGCGGGGGGCATGGTCGCGCGCATGGACCTCGACGCGATTTCGCAGCATTTCTTCGGTACGACCGACATCGACACGCTCGACCCCGATGCGCTGGAGGCGGGACGCGAGCGCGTCTCGATCGCGTTCGGGACCGAGCGGGAGCCCGGACGGCGGTTCGCGTTATGGGCCGTGCTGCGTGCGACCGGCGATGCGCCGACGCCGCATGTCGCGTTCAAGGATGCACGGGAGATCCGGGCGGCCGAGGCCTATGCGGCCGCGATCGGGTTCGCCGACCGTCCCGACGACTGAAAAGACGCTTTCAGGCGGCGCGGCGTTCCAGCAGCGCGCGGTCGATCCGGCGGATAAGGTCGGCGATCTGCGGCCGGTCATAGTCGGCGGCCTGATCCGGGCGGCACGGCGACGCGCACATCCGCTTGCCGACGAGCGTGAAACTATCCTGCTTGCGTGCCATCGATCCACTCTTCCTTCGAGAACGCGACTATGCCGGACACGCGTTAATCAACGGTTCGGAACGGATTCGGACGTTGTTAACCTTCGCGGGCTTCGATCACGCAACGCTCGCCGTGGTCCGGCGTTCTAGTGACAGCAGCCGTATCCTACGGCCGTGGCGCGCGGGATCGATCCACTGACTATATCGCCGGCACTATCGGTCGCGTCGCCCCAAGGCTGGACGACATTGGAAACCGTTCGCGCGCTGGCCGCGGACTGGGACCGTGCCAATGGCGACGAGGCGTTTCCCGCCGAACGGGTTGCGGCGCTGCACGCGGCCGGCGCACTCGCCGCGTTCGTCGATGTAGCGACGCCGGCCCGGACCGATGCGCTCGTCGACGTGCTGCGCGCGGTCGGCGGTGCGGACCTCAGCCTCGGCCGGGTGTTCGAGGGGCATGTGAACGCGGTGCAGCTCGTCTCGGCGTATGGAAACGATGCGCAGCGAGCCACGCTCGACAGCGATCTTGGCGCCGGACGCGTGTTCGGCGTTTGGAATACCGAGCCCAACCCCGGTCTCTCGATCCGGCAGGAGGGCCCCGATCGCTGGGTTCTTGCCGGCAGCAAGATTTTCGCGACCGGGGCAGGGCATCTCGACGGCATTCTGGTGACCGCGCGCGACGCAGACGGCGGCAAGCAACTCGTGCTGGTGCCGATCGCCGGCGAGACGGCGCGCGCGGACGATAGCGGCTGGCAGGTTCGCGGCATGCGGGGGACGTGCAGCGGGCTGTTCGACTTCTCCGGCATGGCCGTCGGTCCGGAGGGGATCATCGGCGCTGCGGACGTCTACGAGACGGAGCCCCGGTTCAGCGCCGGCGCGTGGCGCTTCACCGCGGTCCAGCTCGGCGCGATCGAGGCGCTGGTCCGGCACCTGCGCGATCACCTGGTCCAAACCGGCAAGACCGACGATCCGATCCAGCGCGCCCGGTTCGCGACCTGCCTGACCGAGACACGGAGCGCCGGGCTATGGGTGCGCCGCGCCGCGCATCTGGCGGAGACGCAGGCGGCCGAGGCGATCCCGTTCGTGCTCATGACCCGCGGCCTGGTCGAGGAGGCGGGGTTGAAGACGATGGAGGCGGCGGCGCGATCGGTCGGCACCGCGTCGTTCTTTGCGGGCAGCCGGATCGACCGGATCACCCGGGATCTGGGCCTGTACCTGCGCCAGCCGGTGCCTGACCAGGCGCGTGACCGGGCGGCAGGGGCGTGGCTGGAGGATGATTGCTGGGGCGATGATCGGTGGTGGTAGCGCCGGGCCACCGATGCTGGAGCACGCTGTTCCGCCGCGCCCGCCGGGTTTCGGCTGCGATCGCGGCGGCACAGGGGCCGTGGCTGATCCTGGCACCGCACCCTGACGACGAGACGCTCGGCTGCGGGGCGTTGATCGCCGCGCTTTCCGCCAACGGGTCGCGCGTCCATACCGCGTTCGTCACCGATGGCGCCGGATCGCATCCCGAGGCGCCTGGCTGGAGCCGGAAACGGATCGCCGGATTGCGCCGTACCGAGGCTGCCGCCGCCTTGTTCGCGCTGAACGGGGCGTCGGCGCTGCATCTCGATTGGCCCGATGCCGATCCACCTGCACCCGGTAGCCAGGTCTTCGAACGCACCGCCGATCGGCTGGCGGCATGGTGCCGGGCACGGGGCATCCGCCGGATCGCCGTCACGTGGAGCGGCGAACCGCATTGCGATCACGCGGCCGCCGCTGCGCTTGCCGAGGCGGTCGGGCAGCGGATTGCCGTCCGGGTTTACCACTATCTCGTCTGGGGGTGGACCGTCGCGGACGTGGCGCGCCGGGTTCGAAGCCTGCGGGTCATCTCGATCGACACGGCCGCGGGACGACCGCGCCAGCGCCGGGCGATGGCGTGCCACCGTAGCCAGCGTGGCGGACGGATCGCCGGTGCGGCCGAGAATTTCCGACTGCCAAACGCGATGTTGCGGCTGCTCGACCGGCCGACTACCCTTTTGCTGGAGATGCCCCGTGCGGCGTGAACACTCGATCGAACCGGCGTATTTCGAGGCGCTCTACAAGGACAAGGGCGATCCCTGGGGGTTCGAAACCAGCCCGTATGAGGCCGAGAAATATGCGGAGACGCTGGCCGCGCTCCCGGCGGCGAAGTTCGAGAGCGTGCTGGAGGTAGGCTGCGCGAACGGTGTATTGACCAAGCAACTCGCAACTAGGTGCAAAGCGTTGCTGGCGATAGATGTGTCGGAGACCGCGCTTGCCGCTGCCCGAGCGCGATGCGCGGATTTGCCTAACGTCAGGATCGAACAACGGCGCCTGCCCGACGAGGCGCCTGAGGGTCGGTTCGACCTCGTGCTGCTGTCGGAGGTGGTATATTACTGGGACAGCGCCGACATCGTCCGGCTCGCGGGCTATCTCCGCGTGGCCGTGACGTCAGGCGGGCACGTGTTGCTGGTCCACTGGATCGGCGAGACCGACTATCCCAAAAGCGGGGACGATGCGGTCGCCGAACTCCAAGTCGCGCTCGGCGACGTTGCGGTCGTTCGCAGCGATCGGCACGAAGCGTATCGGCTCGACCTGTGGCGACTGGGGCGGGCGGGATAGGCGGATCAACGCCTGCGCCTCGGCGATTGCGGCGGGCAACGTCGCAAAGCTCAACCGATCGTGCGGCGTCGCGGCGGCGGGATCGAGCGCGGTGGCAACGGCATAGGTCTCGTGCAGCGGCGCATCCACCGGTTGGTCGATCCAGCGTGCGACGGCGTCGGCCATGCCGCCGGGTGCGCGACCGGCTATCCGGCACGACGTGAATACGCGTACATCGAGCGGATGACGCACGCGACCGCCATGCTTGCGGATCAGGTCGAACAGCGCGCGATCCTCGGCGACCGGCGGCGTCGGTGCGCCGCCGATCCGGCGGTACACCGCGCAGGTGAGGGCTATGCTCGCGCCGCCCTCGTAGAAATGGCGGGGCCACGGATCTGCGCCGTCCGGTTCTGTCACCGCGCGGAGATAATCCAGCGCGGTGTAGTAGCGGCCGAGCTGGTCGAGCCTTCGTCGTGCAGTCGTGCCCAGAACGGCGCGGTCGCTTCGCAACGTCAAGGCCCTGCCGGCGACGGCATCGCATCCTGCGTCGATATGGGCCGCAATCCTGACGATCCAGTCGGGTGATACGTCGGTGTCCGCATCGGTCGACAGTAGCAGGTCGGTATCTCTTCCCAGCAACACGCTCGCAGAATCCAGTGCCAACCGACGTGCCCAACCGGCATGACGCGCGCCCGGCAACAGTGATATTGCAGACCAGGCCAGCATCGCGTGGCGGGGCTGCCATGTCTCCAAAATTTCGACGGTGCGATCGGTACAATCGTTCGCCATCGCGACGATCGTGACTGGCCCGCCGTAGCGTCCCGCGGCGCGGTCCAGAGCCTCGAGGCAGGATGGCAGATACCCGTCCTCGTTCTTCACAGGTATGGCTACCGCCACCGCACGCCGGGCGTACGATGGCGGTGTCATCGGTATCACCGAAGCGTTCAAGCCGCCTGGGGGTCTGCGAACGCGTCTGCATCCAGGTCGACGTTCAGTTCACGCTCCCAGATCCGCAGTTTGCCCAGCGTCTTGAGGAACTTCGTTACGTCATCCTTGCCGCCCAGCGCGATCACGCCATCGTCCATGTCCTCGTCTTCGATGCCGGCCTTTTCGAGGAACGGCTTCGCGTCGGCGTTGAAGCCGATGAACTTGGCATGCCCGAACGCATCGCTGACGAAGTCCTTGGCGGTCTTGTCCTTGCCGAGCTTCTTGGCGCCGTCCGCCGACACGACGATCGCGACGGCATCGTAGAGCACCGAAGGCGCGCCATCGATCTTCTGTTTGCCTTCCGCCAGCGTCCCATCGTCGAGCGTCGCCCCGGCAACCTTCGGTGCGATGATCTCGTACGTGGCCTTGGCGGCGACGATCCCGTCGACCAGGGCCTGTACGATCGCTGCCGGAGCACCATCCGTGACGAGGATGCCGAGCTTGCGACCCTCGAAGCTGCCGCTGGTGTTCTTCAGGATGCTAAGTGCGTCCGAAGCCGGCAGGTCGGTGCGCGTTTCCACTGCCGCCTTGGCCTTTGGCGGCATCGCCTTGAAGCCGAGACCGGTCGCGACCGTCTTCGCCAGTTTTTCGTCGATGTTGAGAAGATGCCCGACCATCAGTTCACGGATGTCGACGCGCTCGACCTTCGATAGCTCGAACGTCAGCGCATCGCCGATATGCTTCTGCTCGATCTCGGTCTGGCTGATGAAGAACTGCCGCGCCTGACTGTAGTGATCGGCGAACGTCGCCGACCGCACCTGCGCCTTGCGTCCCGTCTCCTGCGACGGGAAGTGCTTGTAGCCCTTCGTTGGGCTCTCGCGCGGCGTGCCGGCCCAGCTGTTCGGCTCATAGTTCGCACGACCCTTGCGGGCATGCATCGCCATGTGGCCGTCCTGCTGGTAGTTGTTCACCGGGATCTTCGGCGCATTGATCGGGATATGCGTGAAGTTGGTGCTGCCGAGGCGCTTCAGCTGCGTATCGAGATACGAGAAGTTGCGGCCCTGCAACAGCGGATCGTTGGTGAAGCCAATGCCGGGGACGATGTTCTGCGTGCAGAACGCGACCTGCTCGGTCTCGGCGAAGAAGTTGTCGACCAGGCGATCGAGCTTGAAGCTGCCGATCATCCGAACCGGGATCTGCTCCTCGGGGATGACCTTGGTAGCATCGAGCACGTCGAATTCGAAATTGTCGGCGAACTCGTCGTCGAACAACTGCACGCCCATGTCCCACTCGGGGAAATTACCTTGGTCGATCGCATCCCACAGGTCGCGACGATGGAAATCGGGATCGGCGCCGTTGATCTTGACCGCCTCGTTCCACGCGACCGACTGGAGCCCCAGCTTCGGCTTGAAGTGGAACTTGACGTAGGTGCCCTTGCCCTCGGCATTGACGAGACGGAACGTGTGCACGCCGAAGCCCTCGACGAAGCGGAAGCCGCGCGGGATGGTGCGGTCGGACATGATCCACATGACCATGTGCATCGATTCCGGGGTCAGGCTGATGAAATCCCAGAAATTGTCATGCGCGGTCTGCGCCTGCGGGAAGCCGCGGTCGGGCTCTTGCTTGGCGGCGTGTATCAGGTCGGGGAACTTGATCGCGTCCTGGATGAAGAACACCGGGATGTTGTTCCCGACGACGTCCCAATTGCCCTCCTTAGTGTAGAACTTCACCGCGAAGCCGCGCACGTCGCGCGCGAGGTCAGCCGAACCCTTGTTACCCGCGACCGTCGAGAAACGCAGGAACATCGGCGTCTGCTCGCCGACTTCGGTCAGGATGCCGGCGCTGGTGAACTCTTCCAGGCTTTCGGTCAGCGTAAACGTGCCGTGCGCGCCATAGCCGCGCGCGTGGACGACGCGCTCGGGGATACGCTCGTGATCGAAGTGGAAGATCTTCTCGCGGAAGTGAAAATCCTCGAGCAGCGTCGGCCCGCGATCGCCGACCTTGAGCGAATTCTGGTCGTCGAAAACCGGGATACCCTGCTGCGTCGTCAGCACGTCGCCGTCGCCGCTGGCGACCTGGTGGAGTTCGCCGCCTCCGCCGATCTGCGTTTCGAACTTGGCGCCCTGGGGGGGCGTGCCGGTATCCTTGGCGATGGTCTTGGTCATGTGCCGTCCTCGTAACTACTCAGGACCCACAGCGCGCGGCGAGCCGTAAGAGTTGCACCGAAAGCGGGTACTTAACGCAGATCAGCAAGATCGCGGGGTGAGGTGGTGAACAGGGAGAAATGCCGGAGGGCGCGCGTTAAGCCGCGATAATCCCCAGCGAAAGACCAGCCATGCACATCGACCTGACGGGCCAGGCCGCGATCGTTACCGGCGCGAGTTCCGGCCTCGGCCGCGCCTCCGCCATCGCCTTTGCCAAGGCCGGCGCGAAGGTCGCGGTCAACTACAACAGCAGCGCGGACAAGGCGCGCGAGGTGGTCGAGGCGATCGAGCAGGCGGGCGGCGAAGCGTTCGCCTGCGAAGCGGACACGTCGGACGAGGCGGCGGTGCTGAAGCTGTTCGACGAGACGGTCGAGCGGTTCGGCTGGGTCGACATCGTCTTCGCCAATGCCGGCATGCAGAAGGATGCGGCCTATGCCGACTTGACGCTGGAGGATTGGAAGCGCGTCATTGACGTCAACCTGACCGGTCAGTTCCTGGTATCGCGCGAGGCGGTGCGGCGGTTCCGCAAGCAGGGCGACCGCGGTGTCAGCCGGTCGATCGGGAAGATCCTGTTCATGAGTTCGGTGCACGAGGTGATCCCCTGGGCGGGCCACGCCAACTACGCCGCGTCGAAGGGCGGCAGCGGGATGCTGATGCGTACGCTCGCGCAGGAAATCGCCGGCGACCGCATCCGCGTGAACGGCATCGCCCCCGGTGCGATCGCGACCGAGATCAACGAGGACGCG
>JAYVRZ010000476.1:0-4353 GCA_043775965.1 Sphingomonas sp. | reverse complement strand
TGGGGGGCAAGCGACCGTAGATCGCCCTTCCGCTGCCCCATGGGACTTCCAACCGCAAGGCAGTGTTTTTGTAATTTGTCTCAGGACATTGGAGGTCCCTTGAATTGGTCAAGCATCATATCGCGCTGGGGTTAGCGAAAGCCCATTCGACCGCCGACACCTCCCGCATCGGGAGCGGCATCGACATCGCTAAAGGGCGCCCGGTCGATCCGGTCACGCTCGTTCGTCCGCACGCTGCCGCGCGCGCCGCTCGGTTCTTCGTCGAGAAGTTTCCGGGTCGCTCGATGTATGCGGTGAAGGCGAACCCGTCTCCCGAACTCCTGCAGATCCTGTGGGACAACGGCATCACGCATTACGACGTGGCGTCGATCGCCGAAGTGCGCCTGGTCGCACGGACGCTCCCGCAGGCGACCCTGTGCTTCATGCACCCGGTCAAGGCCGAGGAAGCGGTGCGCGAGGCGTATTTCACACACGGCGTCCGCACCTTCAGCCTCGACAGCGTCGAAGAGCTCGACAAGGTCGTCCGTGCCACCCGTGGTGCCACCGACCTGACGCTCTGCGTGCGCCTGCGCGTATCGTCGGAGCATTCGAAGCTGAGCCTCGCGTCGAAGTTCGGCGCGGCGCCGCATGAAGCCAAGGAGCTGCTGTTCGCAGCCCGCCAGGCCGCGGACGCGCTGGGCATCTGCTTCCATGTCGGTTCGCAGGCGATGACCCCGGAGGCCTATTCGAACGCGATGGAGCGCGTCCGTGCGGCGATCGTCGACGCGGCGGTCACGGTCGACGTGATCGACGTCGGTGGCGGCTTCCCGTCGTCCTATCCCGGCATGGAGCCCCCGCCGCTCGAGCATTTCTTCGAGACGATCCACCGTGCGTTCGAATCGCTGCCGGTCAGCTATTCGTCCGAGCTGTGGTGCGAGCCGGGCCGGGCGCTGTGCGCGGAATATTCGTCGCTGATCGTCCGCGTCGAGAAGCGTCGCGGGACCGAGCTGTTCATCAACGACGGCGCGTATGGCGCGCTGTTCGATGCGGCGCATATCGGCTGGCGCTTCCCGGTCGAGCTGCTCCGCGAGCCGGACAGCCGCGCGAAGGACATGGAGTTCAGTTTCTACGGTCCGACCTGCGACGACATGGACTATATGGTCGGCCCGTTCATGCTGCCCGCGGACACGCAGGCCGGCGACTATATCGAGATCGGCATGCTCGGGGCATACGGCTCCGCGATGCGGACCGCGTTCAACGGGTTCGGATCGGACGAGACGGTGATCGTCACCGACGAGCCGATGGTCTCGCTGTACGACGAGCGGTTCCAGGACCTCGCGTCCAACGTCGTCAAGCTGTAACCAAGCTTTAGTACCGCGCCCTTCTTCCTCCCCTCCCGTTTACGGGAGGGGTCGGGGGAGGGCTTGTCCGCGAGCGTGGCGTTCGCGGATATTTCAGTCCCTCCCCTAACCCCTCCCGCAAGCGGAAGGGGGATTTATGGAGCATGTTATGACCGAAGACACCCGCATCGACGCGCAGCGCAAGGCGGAACTGCTTTCCACCACCGTCGAGCATATCGACATCACCAGCTTCGACGCGCGGCCGATCGTCGATGCGATGAAGAAGATGTCGTTCACCAGCCGCGATCTCGGCCGTGCGACCGACATCTACAACCAGATGCTCGCCGACAAGGACTGCACGATCTTCCTCGTGATCGCGGGCTCGACGAGCGCCGGCGGTTGCATGGACCTGTATGCCGAGCTGCTGCGCAACAACATGATCGACGGCATCGTCGCGACCGGCGCGACGATCGTCGACATGGATTTCTTCGAGGGCCTCGGCCACAAGCATTACCAGGCGCTCGAAGTGCCGCACGACGACGTGCTGCGCTCGCTGATGATCGACCGGATCTACGACACCTATATCGACGAGGAAGAGCTCCAGCACGTCGACCACACGATCTTCGAGATCGCTGAGACGCTCGAGCCGCGCGCCTATTCGAGCCGCGAATTCATCCGCGAGATGGGCAAGTATCTCGTCGAGCACGGCAAGAAGGAGAACAGCCTCGTCAAGCTCGCCTACGAGCATGACGTGCCGATCTTCTGCCCGGCGTTCGTCGACAGCTCGGCAGGCTTCGGTCTGGTCAAGCACCAGGTCGATGCGGTGAAGGCGGGCAAGCCGTACATGGTCCTCGACGCGATCGCCGACTTCCGCGAACTCACCGAGATCAAGATCAAGGCAGGCACCACCGGGCTCCTCATGATCGGCGGCGGCGTGCCGAAGAACTTCATCCAGGACACCGTGGTTTGTGCCGAGATCCTCGGCCACGACGACGTCCAGGTCCACAAGTATGCGGTGCAGATCACCGTCGCCGACGTGCGCGACGGCGCGTGCTCGTCGTCGACGCTGCAGGAGGCTGCGTCGTGGGGCAAGGTCAACACCGGGATCGAGCAGATGGTGTTCGCCGAGGCTGGTTCGGTGATGCCGTTGCTGGCGTCGGATGCGTATCATCGTGGGCTGTGGAAGGACCGCCCGGCCCGCAAGTGGGGCGCTTCGTTCGACTGAGCCTGATCGGCTGGCGAGCGCGTAACCTGACGCTGCGTCATGCCCGGCTCGGTCCGGTATTCAGAGTTCAGCGGTCTCGCTAGCGTGAAACCGCTGAACTCTGGTCCGGGGAAACGGCCGGTCGGTTCTCATCAACCAGCGTTGCCTTGTTTCCCCGCGAAGGCGGGGACCCAGACTGGGCTCCCGCCTTCGCGGGAGAACAGAATAACGCTGCGGTTATCGGCTTCTTGACGTGAATTCCTCGACACGTTGACGGAGAACTTCCGCGCCCCCTTCCCCGGCGCGCTCCGGATCGTGTAGCGAGGCGGCATGACCTTCGACCGCCGCTCGCTCCTCTCCCTTCCCCTCGTCGCCGGCCTGGCGCCCGCTGCCTTCGCCCGGACCGGCGCGCAGGCCAACGCTGCTATCGCATCGCGCGGAGGCGTGACGACGTGGCCGCCGGCCGAACGGTTTGCGCTGTGGCCGGGTATTCCGGCGGGCGCGCCCAACCCGCTGCCGACGCCGCATCCGAGCATGCCGCGCTATCCCGACGGCTACCGTGATTTCCAGATGCGCGGCGTCGTCCGGCCCGAGGTCGGCGTATTCCGCCCGGCGCGCCCGGACGGCCGGTCGGTGCTGATCGTGCCCGGCGGCGGCTATTACATCACGTCGCTGCGCAACGAGGGCATGGACATCGCGCACGCGCTGAACGCGTTCGGGATCACCGCGTTCGTGCTGAGCTATCGCCTGCCGGGCGAAGGCTGGGCGGACCGCGCCGACGTGCCGCTGGCCGATGCGCAGCGCGCGATGCGGCTGATCCGCGCCAACGCGCGGTCCTACGGGATCAGGGCGGAGAAGCTCGGCGTGCTTGGCTTCTCGGCAGGCGGGCATCTCGCCGGATCGCTGGCGGAGCTCCACGACTTTCCGGCCTATCGCCCGGTCGACGCGGCGGACCGCCATTCGGCGCGTCCGGCCTGGGCGGGGCTGATGTACGCGGTGTCGAACATGGATCCGGGCCGCAGCCACGGCGGATCGCGCACCAACCTGCTCGGCCCCGATCCGCTACCCGCGGTGCAGGCGCGCTATGCGATCGATCGCCAGCTGAAGCCGGGCGCGCCACCGCTGTTCCTGGTCCATGCCGAGGACGACGGCACCGTGCCGGTCGCCAACAGCGTCGACACGCTCGCCGCCGCGCGCCATGCCGGCATCCCCGCAGAGGCGCATTTCCTGCAGCATGGCGGACATGGCTTCGGCCTGCGCCTGTCGCCGCGCTCGCCCGGTTCGTTGTGGCCGCAGCTGTTCGATCGGTGGATGGGCGAATCGGTTTCGGGCTGAACGCTCAGCCGAACATCCGCTTCATCGCGCGGTCGAGCATCAGCAACTGCCAGAGCGTCCGGCCATGCTCGGCGCGACCCATCCGGTGTTCGTCGGCGATCCGCGCGATCGTCGCCATGTCGAACCAGCCGCTTTCGCCGAGCGTCCGCGACTTGGCGAGCGCGAGTGCGTCGCCCGCGAGCCGTTCGCGGAACCAGTCGCCGACCGGCGGGGCGAGGCTCGCCTGCGGGCGCTGGAGCATGTCTCGCGGCAGATAGCGTTGCATCGCCGTCCGCATCAGCCATTTGCCCGTGCCGTTCCGCAGACGCATGCCGGCGGGCAGAGTCGCGCAGAACGCGACGAGACGGTGGTCGAGCAGCGGCGCGCGCGTCTCGAGGCCCACCGCCATGCTCGTACGGTCACGTATCGCCAGGATGTTGCCGGGGAGCGCGTGCGTGATGTCGGCATATTGCGCACGGTCGATCGCGTCGCGCGCGGGTGCGTCGGCCATCGTCG
>JAYVRZ010000475.1:0-5466 GCA_043775965.1 Sphingomonas sp. | reverse complement strand
GCCATCTCAGCGAGATGACCCAAGGTCGGCGCACGACGATCGACAAGGATACGACCCGGCCATATTTCTTTCTCAAGAGCCCTCTGCACAGCGTGGTCGGACCGAACGATCCGATCCTCAAGCCGCGCGATGTTGAGCGGCTCGACTGGGAGGCGGAGCTCGCGATCGTGATCGGCGACTACGCCACCGACATATCGCCGGACCAGGCGATGTCGATCGTCGCGGGCTACGCGATCATCAACGACGTGTCCGCACGCGACAAGTTCGCCCGACCGGACTGGGCCGACTGGAAGGACTGGCTCGGTCACAAGGCAGGCGACGCGAGCGCCCCGTTCGGCCCATGGTTCGTGCCCGCCTCCGCAGTCGCCGATCCATACCAGCTTGGCATCCGGCTCTGGGTCAACGACGTCCTGCAGCAGAACGGTTCGACCGCTTCCATGATCTTCAGCCTGGCCGAGCAGATCGCGTTCCTGAGCGAGCGCGTGACGCTGCGGCCGGGCGACGTGATCGCCACCGGAACCCCGGCAGGCGTCGGCGCTGGAAGAGGCATATTCCTGAATGTAGGCGACCGGGTACGGGTCGAGATCGACGGTCTGGGCCGTCAGGACAACGTCGTCGCGCCACGCCGCGGCACGACGGTCGGAAAGGCCGAGGCATGAACGCGCTGATACCGACGCAGATGCTGTCGCACGGGACACTCTCGTGCCTTAACCTCGGGTCCTCCCGACGTTTCTACACCGAGGTCCTCGGGCTCGATTGCATCGACGTCGTGCCGGGACGCGTCATGATGGCGCGCAAAGGAGCCTATTGGCCGATCGTCTGCCTGGTCAGGACGGGCCAGCAGAAGCTCAGCTTCCAGAACCACTGGGGCCTGGACGTCGCCACGCGCGAGGAGGTCGACGCGGCCCACGCCACGTGCGAGCGCGTCAAGAACGACTACGGCATCGCGAAGATCAGCCGCCCGCGCGACCTGCACGGCGACTACAGCTTCTACCTTGAGGACCTCGACGCCAACTGGTGGGAGGTCCAGTGCATGGGCGCCCGCACCTTCGACGACATCTTCGCTGAGCGCGGCCAAGTCCCGTCCCCGGCTCAGCCGGATCAAGAGTCATGATCGCGAAGGTGCCGTATCGCCGTATCGCCGTGGAGGAGGCATTCGCGCCGCCGGCGCTGATAGCGCGCTATCGTGGTCTGCTCGAGACCGAGACCGACCCCGGGTTTCACAGCTCGTGGGGCTACTTCCTGCGAAATCCATCCGAGCGCACCCAGACGGTCGTCGACCGGCTTCAGGATGTCGGTGAACGACGCATCACGGACATGGACGCCTCAGGCATCGACATGCAAATTCTGTCGCTGACGGCGCCCGGCGTCCAGCTGTTCGACGCCGGCGAGGGCGGGTCCGTGGCGCGGGACACAAACGATCTGCTGGCCGCTGCGGTGGCGCGCCATCCGCAGCGGTTCGCCGGCCTCGCTGCATGTGCACCGCAGGATCCGGACGGAGCCGCGAAGGAGATCGAGAGGGCAGTCGGCGAGCTCAGGCTGAACGGCGTCATCATAAACTCGCACACCCGCGACGAGTATCTCGACGACCAGCGCTTCTGGCCGATCTTCGAGGCCGCCGAGGCACTGAACACGCCGATATACCTCCATCCCACGTCACCGTCGCGCGGACTGATCGCGCCGTTGGTGCGGCGCGGCCTCGACGGAGCGATCTTCGGGTTCGCCGTCGAGACTGGCATGCACGCGCTGGCGCTGATCGTGAGCGGCGTGTTCGACCGCTTCCCCAAGCTGCAGGTCGTCCTGGGCCATCTTGGCGAGGCGCTTCCTTTCTGGCTTTCCCGGATCGACTTCATGCACCGGGGGGCGGTCGCGACCGGCCGCTACGACAACATGCGTCCGTTGCGCATGCGCCCGAGCGACTATTTGCGCGAGAACTTCCACT
The DNA here is from genome assembly GCA_043775965.1 of Sphingomonas sp. GTDB lineage: Bacteria > Pseudomonadota > Alphaproteobacteria > Sphingomonadales > Sphingomonadaceae > Sphingomonas. The sequence continues at coordinate 3,524 of JAYVRZ010000475.1, read as the reverse complement.
TCACCACCAGCGGCATGGCATGGGCCCCAGCCATACAGTTCGTAAAGTCGGTGATCGGCCTGGACCGGCTGATGTATGCGATGGACTATCCCTACCAGTACATTCTCGACGAGGTCGAAGCGAGTGATGCGCTCGACTTCACCGACGACGAGAAGCTCCAGTTCTTCCAGACCAACGCCGAAAGGCTGTTCGGCCTAGCCTCCGCTACGGCGATCGGCGGCGGACGATGACCAGCGAAAACAGCTCCCTCGGCGAGTTGCGGGCAAACGCGCGCGTTCTCGCCGGATGCACGCTCGGTGCCTGCGTCAGCGTCACCGGTCTCTTCTTCTATTCCAGCTCGGTCTTCTTTTCGCAGCTGCAAGGCGCGCTCGGGTGGGGGCCCAGCAACCTGGGCGTGGTCCACGCGGTCTTCACGGCATCGGTCGCGCTAGCGGTCCCCGTCGCCGGAATCATGCTCGACCGGTTTGGTTCGCGGCGGCCGATCGGCTTCTCGTTCGCCGCAGTCGTCCTGAGTTACGCGCTGATCGGACTGCTGCCGGCGTCGTTCCCGCTATATCTCGCCCTGCACGTCCTGCTCGGCGCGTTGGGATCAGCATGCTCGACGGTCGGATTCTCGCGCATCGTTAGCGCCCGGTTCGATCGTGCCAGAGGGCTGGCGATGGGCATCGTGATCGCGGGGCTCGGCATCGTGGCAATCGTGGCGCCGCCGCTCCTGACCATCGTAATCCATGGACATGGCTGGCGTGGAGGCTATTTCGCGCTCGCCGCCACGGTCGGTGTCCTGGGCGCACTCTCACTCTGGCTTATCGGACCACCGCACCTGGGCCAGGTCGGGCAACAGGTTGCGGAGGCCCCGACCCCTCCATCGCGCACTGCGGCGGGCGGCGCTTTCTGGCTACTGCTCGCCGTCTTTGCGATCGGCAGCATCTTCAGCACCGGGTACATGGTGCATCTCGTCGCGATCCTCAAACAACGTGGGATGAGCGACCTCGGCGCCAGCGGTATCGCGAGCCTCGCGGGCATCGGCCTGCTGGCAGGTCGAGTCCTGTCCGGATGGCTGATGGACCGCATCTTCGCTCCCCGCGTTGGCAGCGCCATCTTCGTGGGCTTCGCGATCGCGCTCGCCCTGCTCGCCACAGGCTCGCAGACTATGCTGCTTCCGGCGGTCCTGTTGATGGGGGTATGCCTCGGCTCGGAGCTCGACATACTCGGCTATCTGGTATCGCGTTACTTCCCAATCGGCAGCTTCGGCAAGGTGTACAGCGTGATCTACAGCGCTACGTTCATCGTTGGCGGGTTCAGCCCACTGCTCATCGCGCGGCTATCGCGGCAGGGTGCCGACTATACCACCGCCTTCTGGTGCTCATGCGCTGCGCTCGCGCTGGTGGCGGTCCTGCTGCTTTTCGCGCCGCCATTCCCGGTCGAACTCGCTCCTGCCGGCAGGCGTCGTGAGGCGGATGAGCATGACTGAGTCCGGCCCCTTCGACGTCATCATGACGGGCTGCGGACCAGTGGGCGCCATCGCGGCCAACCTGCTGGGCCGAGCCGGGCTCCGCACGCTCGTGCTGGAGCGGGACACCGAGGTCTACACCCTGCCGCGCGCGATCCACCTGGACCACGAGGTGATGCGCATCCTGCAGCGTGCCGGGATCGTCGACCTGGTGCTGCCGATCCTGTCGGTCCCCGCCGGCACCATGCACATCGGCGCAGATGGCGGGGTCATCCGTCAGCTGCGCACGCCGCTCACGAGCGCGCGGTTCGGCTGGACCTCCGACTACTTCTTCTACCAGCCGCAGCTCGAGGAGCAGATCCGGGCCGGCTTCAGCCGATGGCCCTCCCTAGACGTGCGCTTCGCTCACGAAGTCGTAGCAGTAGAGCAGGACGCGGATGCGGTTCGCGTGACGGCTCGCGATCCGGAGGGGCGGCCGATCGAGTTCGAAGGTCGCTATCTCATCGCGTGCGACGGCGCGAGCAGTGTGATCCGGCGGGCGATCGGCGTCGAGCTCGAGGACCTGGGGTTCGACGAGCCGTGGGTCGTCGTCGATGCGCTCGTCGATGGGCCGATCTCGTTTCCGGATTTCGACGGCGTTCCTGCGGGGACCGATCTGCAGAACACGCTCATCCTGATCGCCGACCCCGCCCGTCCCGTCAGCGTGATCCCGGGCAAGGGACGCTTCCGGCGCTGGGAATGCATGGTGCTGCCCGGTGAAGACGAACAGGCGATCGTTACGCCCGAGGGCCTCGCCCGGCTGCTTGGGCCCTGGACACAGGAAGCGCGCTACGAAATCCTGCGCGCGGTAGTGTACCGGTTTCATGCGCTGGTCGCGCGGCACTGGGCAAAAGGGCGGATTTTCCTCGCCGGCGATGCCGCCCACCAGACACCGCCCTTTTACGGTCAGGGCCTGTGTCATGGCATTCGTGACGTCGGCAATCTCTCCTGGAAGCTGGAGCGGATATTCGCCGGGCTGTCCGGCCCGGCGCTGCTTGACAGCTATCAACCCGAGCGCGAGCCGCAGGTGCGCGCCGTGATCGCCAATTCGATCAAGACCGGGCGCTATATCTGCACGCTTGATCCGGAGGCCGCGCGGCAGCGGGATATCGAGCTGCGCTCTGTCGTTGCCGCGTCGCGTCCCGGCTATGTGGACATCATCGCACCGTTGACCACGGGCGTTGCAGCGAGCGGCCGGGAAAAAGGGCGCGGCGCCCGGTTTGTGCAGCCGCCGGTGCGGGCGCAGGGTAGCACCAGCGATGCGCTGCTCGACGATGCGACGGGCGGTGGCTTTGTCTGGTTGCAGCGGGCCGTCAGCGAGGGCGTCTCCCTCGCCGACGATACGCGGCATGTCCTGGCGGGAGCCGGCGCACGGGTCTTCGGCGTGGCGGCTGCTCAAGGCCAAGACGCCGATAGGGGCGCGCCGATCCTGACCGATCCGTCGGGCGAGTTGCTTGCCTGGCTCGACCAGCATGAAGCCGATGCGGTTCTGTTGCGCCCTGACGGATATGTGTTCGGGCTGACGGGCGCCGAAGAAGAGCACCAGATGGTGCACGATCTCGTCCGATATCTGGAACCGGCGGGCGGAGGATAGGCGCGTTTTGGAGGGACATGCCGGCGCGGCGACGAATTTTTTTCCAAATTACAAATTATCGATTATATCTGTAAAATATCGTTTTAATGAGTTCAGGAGAGTGGGGTCCGTGGTTCAGATCGATCAGACACATGATGCGCGGCGCGAGAGCTGGGTCGAGTCGGCCAATGGGCATCCGGACTTTCCGGTGCAGAATCTGCCTTTCGGTGTTTTCCGGACCGGCACGCGGGCGCCGGCTATCGGCGTCGCGATCGGCGCCGACATCCTGGACCTGGCAGCGGTGGTCGACGCCGGATTACTCGACGGCGCGGCGTTGGTCGCGGCGCGCGCGGCGCTCGGATCGACGCTGAACAGCTATATGGGCCTGCCGGCGAGCGATCGCCTGGCACTGCGCCAGGCGCTGTCAGATCTGCTGTCGCGCGGCAGCGCCGCATCGGGCGC
>JAYVRZ010000474.1:0-10126 GCA_043775965.1 Sphingomonas sp. | reverse complement strand
AGCGGCCAAGCGCCCGGTCAATTCGCGCGCCATCTCTTCCGAGGTCTCGGTGGACCGCGATGAGATCGCCGTGAGTCCGGAAGCCATAGCCAGCAGGTTCTTGACCCGGTGGCTCATTTCCCCCGCTAGAAGTTCATGGCTTTCCTCCGCCTGCTTGCGGCCGGTCACGTTCAGGAACACGCCAAACATGGTCCGGTCGACCATTCCCTGGTCTTCACCCTCGCCGCGTGCCGCGACCCAGCGTATCTCGTTGCCGATGAGTACACGGAAATCCGTTTCGTAAGGGCCAAGGATAGCACGCGTCGCCACAAAGGCCGCGCGGACGCGGTCGCGATCGGAGGGGTGGATGCGAGCGGATAGCTGTTCGAACGTCACGTGTGGCTTCCAAGGCAGACCCCAGAGCTCGAAGCCTTGCTCGTCCATAGTGAAGGCATCGGTGTCGACGTTCCAGGCCCATAGAGCGACCCCGGCTGCGGTGACGGCTCTCTTCAACTGAGATGATGTCCACTCATGTCTTACAGGCGTTTCGGCAACCATTTAGCTTTCCCGCTCTTCAACATTCTCGATGCAGTCGGATTTCTTTGCCCCGATTTGCACCTGAACGAAAGCCAGTGATGCGTGTGGGGAAAACCGCGCTGAACGATCGACTGATATCGGGTGTAACGATTTTAACCCCGAGCGTCCGGGTATGAGCGTTTTCACCTAATCGTTCATTCCCAAAAGGGAAGGGCGAGTGGGAAACCCCCACCTCAACGCCTTGAAAAGCACTGTGTTGGGTTCCGTTTTCTCAAAATCTGTTCCCAAATCGATTTTCTCAAAATGGCCTAAATGGCACGGTAAAACGGGAATCCTCTGCTGACCAGTTTTGGCCATGGAACTATGTCCAATTCTGATCAGCCATCCGACGAGGATGTCGCGCATATGCTGCTTTTCGCGACATCCGCGTCATGACCCAGGCGCTGAAGGCGACGCTGTCGCGAATGTCGGTCGCAAGACGAACGAGATTAGAAACACTTTCGTGACACCACGAGAGATCCACCTCATGATGGCGTCACAGCAATAAACTCTCTCCCGCCCGTTTTCCCCGCTGGCGCAGTCCCTCCGACGTGAGCCGCGTACGCCCTTTGAAAGCCTGCGAACAAATCCCTCGACTTCGCGAGCACACAGAGCGACCAGCGCTGTACTGGAGACGCGGCCGACCCGAACGGCCGCCTGCCCGGTCAGCGCAACTGACCGGGCTGTGGGTGGTGGGAACAGCACGGTGCCGTCTTCCCATCACGGGAGCCTCTCATGGCCAAGCTCAACGACGCTCAGACAATCCTGCTCTCGGCTGCATCGCAGCGCGACAGCGGCAGCATCTTCCCCCTGCCCGACCGGTTCGCGGCGGCAAACGCGCGCGTTACCAAGGCCATCGGCAGCCTTGTGCCAGCGGCGCTTGCCGAGGAACGCGAAAGCAGCGCGGCTGAGTTCATCTACCGTACCGACGGCGATATCAGCTTCGGTCTGTTCATCACGCCCGCCGGGCTCGCCGCGATCGGGGTCAGCGATGAGGATATTCCCGTTTCGCCGCCGGTGGTTGCCGATCGGCCGGTGCGGACGACCAAGTCCGCCTCGGTCCTGGCGATGCTTGGCCGGGATGATGGCGCGACGCTTGCCGAACTGACCGCCGCGACCGGCTGGCTACCGCATACGACGCGTGCCGCCCTCACCGGAATACGCAAGAAGGGGCATGCTATCGTCCGGACCGTACGCGACGGCACGAGCTATTATCGCATCGTGGCAGTCGCCTGATGCCGGGGACCGAGAGCAAGCTGGCAGCGCTCGAGACCATGTCGTCCGTGCAGCTGCGCGAGCACTGGGCGGTGCTGACCGCAACACCGGTGCCGCGCATCAGCCCTGCCATGCTCCGCCTCGCCCTGGCCTGGGAAATCCAGGCAAGGGCGCAGGGCGGGCTGCCGCGCGCCGTATCGCAGCGGCTCACGCAGCTAACGGCCGCAAAGACAACCACCGCCCCGGTCACCGCGGGGCTGCGGCTGGTGCGCGAGTGGCAAGGACAGGCGCATGTCGTGACCGTCGGCGAAGATCAGGTCATGCGCTGGAATGGCCGCGACTATCGCTCGCTGAGCGAGGTCGCACGCGCCATCACCGGCACGCGCTGGTCAGGGCCGGCGTTCTTCGGATTGAAGCGTAAGGTCGCCGCATGAAGACGGTCCGCTGTGCGATCTACACCCGCAAGTCGAGCGACGAGGGGCTGGAACAAAGTTTTAACTCGCTCGATGCCCAGCGCGAAGCGTGTGCTGCCTATATCCTGAGCCAGGCGAGCGAGGGCTGGACCGAGGTCGCCGGGCATTACGACGATGGCGGGCTATCGGGCGGCACGCTCGAGCGGCCTGCCCTGCAACGCCTGCTGACAGAGGTCGCCGCAGGGGCGATCGACATCATCGTCGTCTACAAAGTCGACCGCCTGACCCGCTCGTTGCTCGACTTCTCCAAACTGGTCGAAGCGTTCGATGCGTCCGGCACGTCGTTCGTGTCCGTCACCCAGTCGTTCAACACCACCACCAGCATGGGGCGCCTCACGCTCAACATGCTGCTGTCGTTCGCGCAGTTCGAACGCGAAGTCACCGCCGAGCGGATCCGCGACAAGATCGCGGCGTCAAAGGCGAAGGGCATGTGGATGGGCGGTATTCCGCCGCTGGGCTATTGCCCGAACGAGCGCAGCCTCACCATCGTCGAGCCCCATGCAAACGTCGTGCGGCACGTCTTTGCCCGCTATCTCGCGCTCGGCAACGTCCGCTTGCTGGAAGAAGAACTGCGCCTGCGCGGACATCATTCTCCCAAGCGTACCACCGCGACGGGCAAGGCGTTCGGCGGCGTGCCGTTCAGCCGGGGCCAGCTCTACCTCATGCTGAAATGCCAGACCTACCGCGGCGAGATCGCCCACAAGGGTGTCGTCTACCCCGGACTGCACGACGCCATCATTGGCGCCGAATTGTGGGAGCAGGTGCAGGCAACGCTTGCTGCCAACCTCAACGGCAAGCGCTCGGGCACCTATGCCCGCAACCCCAGCCTGCTGGCGGGTATCGTTACCGACAGCGACGCCAAGCCCCTGGTCGCGACCCATGCCAGCAAGGGCAAGGCACGCTATCGCTACTATACCGGCGAACCGTCTGCTGATGGGCCCCCGATGCGCATGCCTGCCCGCGAGATCGAGACGATGGTCTGCGAGCATGTCGCGGCCCTATGCGACGATCCGCTCGATCTGATTGCGACGGCCTGGGTCGACGTACCGGCAGATCGCTACTGCGAGGTTGTCGACCGGATCGGCGACGTTGCCGCGCGACTGCGGCGGCGGGAGCGTGATCTCGTGCGCGGCGTCATCACCGGCGTCCAGATCCACCGGGACCGTATCGTGATCGACTGCAGCCCGCTGGCGATCGCCACCGCGCTTGGCGCAACGACGGCCGCAGCGGCGCCTGAGGTGCTGACGCTCACCCATGAGGTGAGGCTGAAGCGTTCGGGTAAGGCGATGCGGCTTGTCCATGACAGTGGCGCCAGGGTCGGCGCTGCGCCCGATCGATCGCTCATCCGGCTGATCGTGCAGTCTCATGGCTATTGGCGCGAACTGCGCAAAGGGGACCTCGATATCAAGACGCTGGCCGTGCGTGAGGGCGTATCGGCATCGTGGATCACGCGGACGCTCAGGCTTGCGTTTCTTGCGCCTAATATCACCGCGGCTATCCTGAAGGGCACACAGCGTGGTGACCTGGACAGCGGCAGGCTCGTCGGCACCGACGCGGTCGCCGCGCACTGGAGCGAGCAGCGGCAGACTTTCTTGCCGGCCAGCGGGTGAGCAAGTTGGCCGCTTCACGTGCGGGGCGATCATCCCGCGCCGCCGTCGTCCACCTTGGCCAAAAGACCCACAGCACGAAGCCGCTGCGCGGCAGTGGTGGCGGCGGTGAGGTAGCGCAGCCTCGCTGAGGTTTGGTCCTGCGGCAGCGGCGGCAGACGGTGGAGTTCCTTCAACGAGAGGAACTTCACCATGGCGACTCTACCCACTGAACAGTCCGTTACGCCGCTGCGCCAGCGCATGCTCGACGACATGGCGATGCGTGCGATGCGGGCGCGTACCCAGCACGACTATATCCGCCACGTTCGCGCCTTCGCGGCTTTCTTGCGACGTTCGCCGGAGACCGCGACCGCCGAGGATGTACGTCGCTTCCAGCTCTACCAGCGCGAGCACGGTGTCGGGGAGTCCGTCATCGGCGCCACAGTATCGGCGCTGCGCTTCTTGTTCGGCGTGACGCTCGACCGGCCCGATCTGTCGCGCAAGCTGGTCCTGGCGCCTCGTCCCCGCAAGCTTCCCGACGTGTTGAGCGTCGAGGAAGTAGCGCGGCTGCTCGAGGCGGCGCCGGGCATCAAGTACCGAGCGGCGCTGGGGGTCGCGTACGGCGCCGGATTGCGTGTGTCCGAGGTTGCGCACCTCAAGGCCGACGACATCGACAGCAAACGCATGCTGATCCGCATCGAGGAGGGGAAAGGCCGCAAGGACCGCAATGCGATGCTGTCGCCTCAGTTGCTCGAGCTGCTCCGGCTCTGGTGGCGCGAAGGAAAACGGCGCAGCGTCCTGTTACCCCATGGCTGGCTGTTTCCGGGGCAAAGCTACACTGATCCTATCTCGACGCGCCAACTCCACCGTGCCGTCTGTGAGGCGGCTGACGCAGCCGGGATCCGCAAGCGCGTCAGCCCGCACACCCTGCGGCACAGTTTTGCCACCCACCTGCTCGAACAGGACGTCGACATCCGCGTCATCCAGGTGCTGCTCGGGCACAGCAAGCTCGAGACGACTGCGCTCTACACCAAGGTGGCCACCCGAACGATCCATGCGGTGACAGGGCCACTCGACCGGTTGATGGCTCTGATGGAGGGCAAGACGCCCGCCGGGTGAGCGCGCAATGCGCGCCTCACTAGAGGTCGCCGACATCTTCCGTACTGCCGGTCCTGCGTACCGGACCGCCCATGCCGGGCATCTGAGCCTCGACCAGCTGAAGGTCATGTCGGCCATCGAACACTGCCGCACCGCTGCGCTCGGCGGCTACACCGAGGCATGCACCGACTGCGGACATTGGCGGGTTGCCTACAACTCCTGCCGTAACCGGCATTGTCCCCGGTGCCAGGGGGCAGCCGCGCGCACGTGGCTTGCCGAGCGCGAGGCCGACCTGCTGCCGGTCGGCTATTTCCACGTCGTCTTCACGCTGCCGGCCGAGGTCGCCGACATCGCCTACCAGAACAAAGCTGCGGTCTACGGCCTGCTGTTCCAGGCGGCGTCCGAGACGATGACGACTATCGCTGCGGACCCAAAACATCTCGGCGCACGCATCGGCATCACCGCGGTCCTTCACACCTGGGGGTCGGCGATGACCCACCACCCGCACATCCACATGATCGTACCGGGCGGCGGGCTGTCCCCGGACGGCAACCGCTGGGTGCCGTCACACCCTGCGTTCCTGCTGCCGGTGCGCGTACTCAGCAAGCTGTTCCGCCGCCTGTTCCTGACCCGGCTGATGGCGATATACGACGCGGGACGGCTCGGCTTCTTCGGCAGTCTTGCGGCACTCGCCGACCGCCGCTTTCCTGCGACACCTGTCCCCGGTCCGCAAAAAGAACTGGGTCGTCTATGCCAAACCGCCGTTCGCGGGACCGCAGGCGGTGCTCGCCTATCTATCGCGCTACACGCACCGCGTGGCGATCTCGAACAGCCGCCTCGTCCGCTTCGACGAGACCGGGGTGACATTACGCTACAAGAATTATCGCAACGATGTCGCCGACCGGCAGCAGCTGATGACGCTGGCCGCTGACGAGTTCATCCGCCGCTTCCTGATCCACGTTCTGCCGAAAGGCTTCCACCGCATCCGCCATTACGGCCTGCTCGCTGGCTCGACCCGCAAGGCTCACCTCGAACACGCCCGCCAACTGCTCGGGGTCGCCCCGCCCGTGTCTGCTGCCGCGGCGGTCGAACCCGAGGATGCCCGCCCGCCATGCCCATGCTGTGGCGGACGCATGCTCGTCATCGAGACCTTCGAACGCTGGCGCCAGCCCCGCGCACCGCCACGTGGCACCAACCCGACCGGGACCACCGCGTCATGACCCGGCATGGCTCGCCTTCAACCCGCCGCGCGACCTGTGCGCTTCCGGCCATGATGACGCTCGCGTTGACGATGCCGCTCCGCGTGCCGACCCACATCTCACGCCTTCGTCAAAGCCGAAAGCCAAGCCAAACCCAGCGCCGGACGATCTCGTTCCAGGCCACAGATGCCCGCCTGGGCAGCTGTTGCCCGCGCATCAAACCAGGGCGAAAACCGAAAACCCCATAGGCTAGCATCCGCGGCCCGCGGCTTCCTGCTTTGGAGGATATCGTACACCTCCCGGTGCCCGATTTCCTTCACAGAACCGGACGTTCGAGGCCGCATCTGGACTCCCCGAAATCGGCCGCTCGTTCAGCAGCAGCGTCTTCCATGATCGCTGACCGTTGACCGTGGAACGTTGTTAGCAAGGTTGCTCCAACCCGAGAACCGCGTCACGATCCTGGCATGAAGGGAGTGTTCGAAATCAGCGGTGCATCGCGCTACGACGACATGATCGCGGAGCGGTACCATTTCCCACGCATCTACCTGCGCGCAGCCGAAGCATGCGTCGGCGATTGGATCATCTACCGCGAAACCGGCTCGGCGGGTGGGCGCAAGGCCTATGTGGCGGCCGGCCTGGTGCGCAGCATCGACCCTGATCCCGTCGACCGCACGCTCTTTTACGCCCGCATCAGCGACTTCATCGAGTTCGATCGTCCCGTGCCGTATCGCGATCCTGACGGCCGCTTTCTTGAGCGTATGCTGCGCGAGCTGGACAACCCCGCCGTCGTTGGTCGGATGCTACGCGGTCGATCGGTTCGAGCCATTGATGATGCTGACTTTGCTGCCATCGTAAACGCCGGCTTGGTCGACACGCTATCGCCCGAACACGCGATCCGGCTCGAACTCGATCCCCGCCACATCGACGCCTCCACGGCCACATTGCTGGCCTTACCGCCCGACGAGCGGCGCGTGGCGCAGCTACTGGTCAACCGCAAGGTGCGCAGCGCTGCCTTCCGCGGCCACGTGCTCGATGCATATGACAACCGTTGCGCGGTGACGGGGCTGCGTATGGTCAATGGCGGCGGAAAGGCCGAAGCTCAGGCCGCGCATATCTGGGGCGTCGCCGATGGCGGGCCGGACGTCGTGCAGAACGGCATTGCTCTGTCCGCGACCGCGCACTGGTTGTTCGACCGTCACCTCATCAGCCTCGACGATGAGTGCCGGCTGCTGGTGTCGCACAACAAGGTGCCGTCCGAGCTCATTCGGCTGTTCCCACAACCGGGCGAGCGCGTCCGCCTGCCGGCCGATCCACGGCTCAACCCGCGCGCGGACTATGTCGCCCGGCACCGTGCTCGCTTCGCAGGCCTCGACGCTTGAGCAGCTACGTGGACGTCATCGCTGCCTATGACGGCCAAGCCGACATGCTGGCCGAGCGGTATGAGGCGGTATCGTCCGAGCGGATGCTGGCTGAGGTGTTGCCGGTCATCCCTAGCGGCAGCGACAGCAAGCTGGCGCTCGACGTCGGCGCCGGCACAGGACGTGACGCGGCCTGGCTGACCTCGCTCGGCTATTCGGTTGTGGCGGCCGAGCCTGCTGCCGGTATGCGCCTGATCGCAGCCGAGAAGCATAGAAGTCACGGCATCCGGTGGGTGAGCGATGCCCTGCCCTCGCTCGACCATGTCCATGGGCTTGGGCTCGCCTACGATTTCGTGCTGCTGTCAGCCGTTTGGCAGCACGTAGCGCCTGCCGATCGGCCCCGTGCCTTCCGCAAACTCGCCACTCTGTTGAAGCCGGGCGGTGTGCTGGTGATGACGCTGCGCCACGGTCCCGCCCCGTCCGGTATCCAGATGCACCCGACCTCAACCGCCGAGATCGAGGGGCTCGCCCGGGCGCATGGGCTGGAGGTGTTACGGGTTGCGACGTCCAGCGATCAGGGCGGACGCGCCAGTGTGACCTGGGACGTAATGGCGCTGCGCATGCCTGATGACGGCACCGGCGCACTTCCGCTGGTGCGCGGGATCGTCCTGTCCGACGAGAAGTCGTCCACCTATAAGCTGGCACTCCTCCGGGCCGTGGCACGCGTCGCCGATTATGCGCCTGCTGTGGCTACACCGGTGCCCGATGGCCGCGATGCAGTTGAGGTGCCGCTAGGCTTGGTCGCACTGAACTGGCTGAGAATGTACCTGCCCCTGGTTCGGGCGAGGCTCCCGCAGATGCCGGGTAATGTCGGCATGGAGCGACTGAGCTTCGCCAAGGACGGGTTTGCAGCACTGCTCGCGCTCGGCACGGCACCGGTCGAGCTACGGGTTGGTGCGGTCTTCGCCGGCGAGCAGGCCCACGCCATCGCTTCCGCGCTGTCCCGGGCTGCTCACACAATCGCCAAGATGCCGGCGGCCTTCACCCGCTATCCCAACAGTGACATGCAGGTGTTCGGCGTCAGCCGCGGGCGGCGGGGCGGTGCATCCGCAACCGTGCTCGACCTTGAGAAGCTGCGCGGCTGGGGCCTGATCGAGGTGCCGGGCCACTTGTGGCGGGCCATGTCGCGGTTTGGGTCCTGGATCGAACCCATGCTGGTCGCTGAATGGTCCCGCCTCATCCGCGTCTATGCCGACCGTATGGGTCTGGCGGTCGCGCCCGGCGCTGTAGAAGCCGCACTGGCGTGGGTAGAGCCGGTTCGCACCACCGCTCTTGGTCGCGACGTGGTCCAGCGGCTGCTCGGTCGCGGGCAGCCGATCGAGTGCGTCTGGACGGGACGCCCCCTCAAGCCGAACAGCTTCGACATCGACCACTGCCTGCCATGGTCGGTTTGGCCATGCGGGGATCTGTGGAACCTGATGCCAGCGCACACCCGAGTTAATCAACACGAGAAGCGCGACCGCCTACCATCGGCCGCTGCAATGGCAAATGCGCGAGATCGCATCATCGGCTGGTGGGAGGCAGCCTATCTGGAGGATGACGCGCTTCGACCTCGTTTTCTGCGTGAGGCCGCTGCGGCATTGCCACTAAACGAAGCTGTAGGGATCACTGCTGTCTACGATGCGCTGGACTGGCGACGCTTGCGACTATGGCAGGACCAGCAGGTGCCGCAGTGGACACCTGCGAACGCATTGACCTGACTGACCCAAACCCGGTCACTGGCCGCGCTTTGGCCGGCCTTCAGCTTCTGCCGTTTGTTCATCTCGCCGGTACCACCGTGGTTGAACCAGCGGAAGGTTCCCGCACGGCGTGAGCCAGTAGAAACCCGACTAGCCGCGTGGGAAAGACCGGAAGTGGTAGGCGCCGCTTCTATCAGGAGCTGGAGGGCGGAAGCGTGCCCAATCGCTTTTGCTCAGCAGACTAAAGCGAGCTTAAAAGATGCCGTTGACTTAAAACCCACGCGGGGTCGCGCTAGGACGTTCTGTCAGCCGGGCACTCGACCGCGCCGGGATTGTGGTACAGATAACCGACACAAGCCGCACTGAGGACGAGAATGCCTGACGTGATTGATTTCGGTGAAGCACTCAAGCGCACCGAGGGTGAGGACCGTGCGCTCTTGATCGGCAACGGCTTCTCCGCAAAGTACTTCAGCTACCGCAACCTTCTCGATAAATCCGGGCTCGTTGCGGGCAGCCCGGTACGCGATCTCTTCGATACCCTCGGAACGGTGGACTTCGAGGCGGTGGTGCGCGCACTTGAGGGCGCCGTACTAGTGGAGCGCGCCTATGGGAATCTCGCGCACGCCGACCAAATCGAATCGGACGCGCAGAAGGTCCGGGAGGCGCTGGTTGAGGCCGTCAATGCCACACATCCCGCTCATCGTCAGGATCTTGGCCCCGGATACACAAGCAGCGCCGATTTCCTTAAACATTTCTCTACCGTCTTCACGCTTAACTACGATCTGCTGCTCTACTGGGTAAACCTCGAAAAGCGGCTGCTGAAAGATGGGTTTGGGCTCGGCGAGCCGCACGGATCTTTTTACGGGCCGTTCGCCGAGGGCGCATACTGTCACCTTTACAATT
>JAYVRZ010000473.1:0-5387 GCA_043775965.1 Sphingomonas sp. | reverse complement strand
GCCGGGGCCCAGTTGGAAAGGTCGATGTGACGACGGACCGTCCGCAGTTACTACCGTCCCCCAACTGGGCCCCGGCCTCCGCCGGGGTGGTATTATCGTCGGGCCGCACCGGGCAAGCTAGTCTTTGCGCCGCAGGGAGCCGTTCACCCCTAGTTCCCCCGCGAAGGCGGGGGCCCAGGATCACAGACGATGACGTTCGAGACTCCTGGACCCCCGCCTCCGCGGGGGAACAGTCGGGCAAGTCCGGGACGCAAAGCTGGTGCGGGCGGGACGATCTGTGGCAGCAGACCCCGATGACCGCGCCACCGCTCCCGATCCTCGCAGTCCTCCCCGACCTGCTCGCCACGCTCCGCGACCGGACCTCGGCCGTCCTCGTCGCTCCTCCAGGCGCGGGCAAGACCACCGCGGTAGCACCGGCCCTCCTCACCGAACCCTGGTGCAGCGGCGAGATTCTGCTCCTGTCTCCGCGCCGCCTCGCCGCCCGCGCCGCCGCCGAACGCATGGCTTCGACCGCGGGCGAACCGGTCGGCCAGACCTTCGGCTATGCGACCCGCATGGACAGCAAGCGCTCCGCCGCGACCCGCGTCACGGTCATCACCGAAGGTATCTTCGTCGCGCGCATCCAGGCCGATCCCGAACTCGCTGGGGTGTCGGCGGTGCTGTTCGACGAAGTCCACGAGCGCAGCCTAGATGGTGATTTCGGCCTGGCACTCGCGCTCGACGTACAGGCCGGCTTCCGCCCCGACCTGCGCATCGTCGCGATGTCCGCAACGCTCGATGGCGCGAGGTTTGCTGCGCTGATGGACGGCGCCCCCGTCATCGAAAGCGAAGGCCGCAGCTACCCGCTGACGCTCCGCCACATCGGCCGACAGGCGGAATTGCGGATCGAGGATTCGGTCGCGTCCGCCGTCCGCCTGGCCTTGGCCGACTCGGGCGGCGGCGTGCTCGCGTTCCTCCCCGGCGTCGCGGAAATCGAGCGCACCGCCGACCGGCTCGCCAATCTGCCCGACGCCATCGTCCTGCACGAACTCCACGGCAGCCTCGACCCGGCAGCGCAGCGCGCCGCGATTCTCCCAGAACCCGATGGCCGACGGAAGGTCGTGCTCGCGACCAGCATCGCCGAGACCAGCCTGACGCTCGACGGCATCCGCATCGTCGTCGATTCGGGGCTGGCGAGACGACCGCGCTACGACCGCGCGGCGGGGATGACCCGGCTGGTCACCGAACGCGCGAGCCAGGCGGCGGTGACGCAGCGCGCCGGCCGGGCCGCGCGGCTCGGGCCCGGCGTGGCGTATCGGTTGTGGGAGGAGGCGGCGACCGCCGGCCTGCCGCGTTACGATCCGCCCGAGATCCTGGAGGCGGATTTGTCGGCGCTGGTGCTGGCGTGCGCGCTGTGGGGCGTCGGCGATCCGCGCGACCTGCGCTGGATCGACCCGCCGCCTGCTGCGGCGATCGACGAGGCGATGGCGCGGTTGGCGACGCTGGAGGCGATCGAGGACGGGCGCCCGACTGCGCATGGCCGCGCGATCGCGAAACTGCCGATGCCGCCGCGGCTGGCGCATATGTTGTTGCGGGCTGGGGAGCGGGGACTGGCGCCGGTTGCGGCGCAAATCGCGGTGTTGTTGGGGGAGCGGGGGATCGGTGGGCCGGACGTCGACCTCGAAACGCGTCTGCGCCGCTGGAAAACCGAACGCGGGGCGAAAGCGCAGGCGGCACGCGCAATGGCAGACAGGTGGGCGCGCCTTGCTCCCCTCCCGCTTGCGGGAGGGGTCGGGGGAGGGCGCGACATACCCCCAGAGCGCGGCACTGCTGGGTCAGCCCCTCCCCCGAGCCCTCCCGCAAGCGGAAGGGGGGCAGAAGTTTGTGTTGCGCTCGGGTTTCCGGATCGCGTGGCGCGACGTCGTGATGCATCCGGGGAGACCTGGGCCTCGGTCGGCGGGCGTGGGTTCAAGCTCGACCCGACATCGCCGCTCGCTCGCTCCGAATGGCTCGCCGTCGCCGATACGCAGGGATCGGCAGCCGGTGCGCGCGTCCTCTCTGCGGTGGCGATCGAGCAGGCGACCGTCGAAACCCTCTTCGCCGACCGCATCGACTCCCGTCGCACGGTCACGTTCGATCCGGCGACCGGCGGCATCCAGGCGCTACGCGAACGGCGGCTCGGCGCGATCCGGCTGTCGAGCGGCCCCGACAGCGGCGCCGACCCCGACGCGATCCTCGCCGCGCTGCTCGACGGCGTCCGCGAGCACGGCCTCGCGCTGCTGCCGTGGAGCGACGGCGCGCAGGCGTTACGCGATCGCGCCGCCTATGCGGGCGTACCGCTCGACGACGCGACCTTGCTGGAAGGCCTCGACGAATGGCTCGCACCGTTGCTGGCCGGCAAGCGCCGACTCGACTCGATCGCCCCCGGTCCGCTCGCCGAGGCGCTGCGCAATCTGCTCGGCTGGGACGCGATGCAGACGATCGCCCGGCTCGCCCCGCCCGATTTCACCAGCCCGGCCGGCAGCACGCACGCGATCGACTATGCGGCGGAAGGCGGCCCGCGCGTCGAACTCCGCGTGCAAGCCCTGTTCGGTCTCGCGGTGCATCCGACGATTGGCGAGGCGAGGGTGCCGCTGGTGCTGAGCCTCACGTCGCCGGCCGGCCGGCCGATCCAGACCACCCGCGATCTCCCCGGTTTCTGGGCGGGCAGCTGGACCGCGGTGGCGAAGGAAATGCGCGGCCGCTACCCCAAGCATCCCTGGCCCGACGATCCCGCTGCGGCGTCCGCGACACTGCGCACGAAAAAGGCGGATGCAAGGGCCGCCGGTTCGCGATAAGGGGAGCGCATGCCTACCGCCCGTATCTTCCAGCGCCCCAAGAACGCCATGCAGTCCGGCAAGCACCGGACCGACAGCTGGCAGCTCGAATTCGAACCCTCGGAGCCCAAGCGCCCCGACCCGCTGACCGGCTGGGCCGGCAGCGGCGACACGCGCGACCAGCTGCGGCTGTTCTTCCCGACCGCCGAAGCCGCGGTTGCGCATTGCGAGCGCGAGGGGTTCGGCTACACCGTCGTGCCGGCGCCGCAGAAGACGCTGAAACTGCAGAGCTACGCGGATAATTTCAAGTAGCGCGCGCGGGCGGTGCGTCACTTCATGATGCATAGCTGACGCCATTACCGCCCACCCCGTAATGCCGGACTTGTTCCGGCATCCAACGCTCCGCACACTCGCGGACAGTCGATGACGCGGAACCGTGGACCCCGGAACAAGTCCGGGGTGACGGGAGAGGGCTGGCTAGCTCCAATTCAGGTGCGATCGGCGCCCCCCGCGAACTTGTTCTCCCGCGAAGGGGGGAGCCCAGACTGGGTCCCCGCCTTCGCGGGGAAACACCCTCCGGACAGTTCGAGGGAAACCCTCGGCTTTTCTGGCTAAAGGATCGACCCCGCCAGGATCAGCAGCATCTTGGTATCGATCGCCACGCCCTCCGCGCGTTTCTCGGCGACGAACGCCGGCACGTCCGCCAGCGGCACGCGGTGCACGGTTATGTTCTCGTCACCATCGCCGCCGCCATCGCCAACCTTCGTCAGCCCGGTCGCGCGGACCAGTGTGAAGCATTCGGACGTCATTCCCGGCGACGAATAGAACACGCCGAGGTCCTCGATCGCGTCCGCGCGGTAGCCCGTTTCCTCTTCCAGCTCGCGACCGGCGGCTAGCGCGACGCTCTCGCCCGCGGTTTCGTCACCGACCAACCCGGCCGGCAGTTCGAGGCACGAGCGACCCAACGGCACGCGGAACTGTTCGACCAGGATCACGTCGCCGTCATCGATCGCGACGATCACCGCCGCCGCGATCTCGCCTTGGCGCGCGGCGAATTCCCAGGTGCCTTCGGTCTGGACGGTGATGTATTTGCCGGCCCATGCGGTCGTGCTCATAATTCGATCAGCCTATCCGGAAGTTCGTTCACCGCAACACCGGTTCGCGGAAAATGCTTGGCCAACACCGCGCCGATCTGCGCCACCGCATCAGCCATGCCGTCGGCGGGGCGATCGTCGCGGACGCCCGCCAGCACCGCCGCCATCGCCGCGCCCCAGGTTTCGTTAGGCACGCGCGAGTGGATCGCATCGTCGGCGATGATCTCCGCGCGGCGTTCGGCGAGCGACAGATACAGCAGCACGCCGGTCGCGCCCTTGGTGCGCTTCTCGGCACCTGCGCGGAACAGCAGCAGCGCACGCCGCCGCACCCGCCGTGCCTTGGTCGCGCCGGGCGTCAGCGCCAGCCGCGCAGGCGTCCAGGCGAGCACCAGCCGTACGGCGAGAAACACCAGGGTCACTAGCACCAGCGCGATCACGAACAGCGCGCCCTGCGGGGGCGACTGCCAGGGATCGATCAGCGCGTAGATATGGTCCGCCGCGACCGGGCGGAACGCAAGCAACGCGAGCGCCAGCAGCATCCCGAGCACCGCCCAGTGCAGTGAAACGTCGTGATAGGCGTCGGACTGCCGCGCGACGATCGTGACGATCTCGCCGGTCGTCGCGGTCTCCGCCTGCGTGACCGCCGCCGTCACGCGGTCATGGTCGGTGTCGCTCAATCGCATGTCACCAACTCCCCGATGCGCCGCCGCCGCCGCCGGATCCACCGCCGCCGCCGCCGAAACCACCGCCGCCCCAGCCACCGCCGCCGCTATCGCCGCCGCCACCACCGCCCCAGCTTCCGCCGCCACCACCGCCACCACGAGTCATCGCATCGGCAATGCTCCACAACACGATCGGCAGAGCGCCGCTGCCACCACTGCGACCGCCACCGGTATAGCGCTGCCCGCCGGCCCGCCGCGAAATCATTGGGATGACGATCGCGGCCATGACGATGCCGAAGAAGATCAGCCCGATCGGCACGCCGCCGCCGCTGCTGTTCGTGCGCGCGTGCGTCTTGTCGTACTCCGCCGCCGCGGCGGTCACCTTCGCGCGCGCCTCGGCATCGGGCAGCGCGAGCTGGTCCGCCACCGCGTTCGTCCCCGCGACGATGCCGCCGGGAATGTCGCCGGCCTTGAAGCGCGGCAGGATCTGCTGATTGATCACCACGCTGGAAAACGCGTCGGTCAGCACCGGCTCGAGCCCATAGCCGACCTCGATCCGCACCTTACGATCGTTCGGCGCGACCAGCAGGATCGCGCCGTTGTTGGCATCCTTCAGGCCGACGCCCCAGCTCCGCAGCAGGCGATTGCCATAATCCTCGATCGGATAGCCTTCGAGATCGGGCACGGTCGCGACGACCAGTTGGTTGCCGGTCGCCTTCTGCAGGTCGTCGAGCCGCTTGGTCAGCGCCGCTTCCTGATCTGGCGGGATGACGTTGGCCGCATCGACGACGAAGCCGGTGAACTTGGGGAAGGTCTGCGCGGTCGCGGCGCTGCTA
>JAYVRZ010000472.1:0-11641 GCA_043775965.1 Sphingomonas sp. | reverse complement strand
GGCAGTTCGCGACGCGATATTGCGTACCGAGGCTGCGGTTGCCGAGATAGCACGGGTCGGAAAAGAAGTTGCTGCTGCCAGTCTGCGGGCGGAAGATCTCGCCGATGTTGGGCGCGCGGACCGAGCGGCCGTACGAGCCGCGGAAGCTGATCTCGCGGATCGGCGCGTAGATGCCGTTGAACTGGTACGCACGCGTCGAGCCGACCGTCGAGTAATCCGAATAGCGTCCCGCGGCACCGACCGAGAGCAGGCTGGCGAACGGTACGTCCTTCAGGATCGGTGCATTGAGCTCGCCGAACGCTTCCCAGACATCGAAATGGCCGCTCGACGGGGTCGGCAGGATGTATTCGTCATATTGGTAGAACGCGTTGTCGGTGATTGCCTGCGCGGGGCGGAAGCTGCTCGACTCGCGACGATATTCGCCACCGACCGCGAACGCGACCGGGCCGCCGGGCAGCGCGAAGAACTGCCCGAAGTCGCCATTCAGCGAGGCGTTGGCGACGTGCTGAGTCAGCCGCGCATCGCTCGCCGGATTGCTCAGGAAATAGCCGAACGACGCCGGGTTCACGGTGTTGCCACCGAACGTGTTCACCGGGATGCAGCCGGCCGTGCGGGCGTCGGCCGAGCGGCAGACGATCGTTCCCCCCGGCCCGCGCACCGCATCGAGCGCGTTCAGGAAGCGGTCGTTCAGGCGGTCGTTGAGCTTGGTCGCGCGGACGTCGGTCTGGCCGTAGGTATAGGACACGTCGTAGCTGGCATGCTCCGAGATGCGGCCGGTGACGTCGACGACGCCGCGATAGGTACGCCGACGATCTTCCTCGCCACGCCGCGGAATGTCGAAGTTGTTGCGATTGACGTCGACCGAGGACAGCCCGGCCGCGGTCGCCGCGGCGAGGATGCTTGCCGGGATGTAGGGATTGTCGAGCGCGATGGTCGCCGGATAATTGCCGCCATAGCCGCCGAAGCTGGTGACGGTCGACTGGACGAACTTGCCCTCCAGGCTGATCTTGAACGCGTCCGACGCGTCGTAGTGGGTCAGCGCGTTGACCGCGTGACGGCGGGTGCGCGGAAAGATATCGCCGATATAGCCCGCGACGGGCGTGTCGTCGCCGCCGACGGAGTAACCGTCGTTCTGGAGGAAGCGGCCGGGCGTGTAGAGCGCGCCATCACCACGGAACACTCGGTCGCCGATATACACGATGCCCTGATTCGAGCTGTACGGATAGCGCAGGTCGCCGACCGGTCCGATCTTGTAGCTGCCGGCGCGCGTCGGGTCGTAATTGTCGAGGTTGACGAAATACTGTCGGTCGCCCTGCGCGAGATACCGACGGTCGTCGTTCGCGAGCGGCTGGTCGGCGTTATACTCGTAGGCGAGCGTCAGGTTGCCGCGGCCATCGGCGAAGTTGCGGCCGGCGATCAGCGAGGCGAAGCGGTTGGCGGCGTCACCCCGCTCCGAGATGCCGAACTGGCTGCGCGCTGCGACGCCGTCGAAGTCGCGCTTCAGCACGAAGTTGACGACGCCCGACACGCCGTCCGCGCCGTACACCGCGGACGCGGCGCCGGTGAGCACGTCGACGCGCTCAATCAGGTCGGTCGGGATCGCGTTGATGTCCACGGCAGCGGTGTCGGGCTGGCCGGCGACGTGGCGGCGGCCGTTGACCAGCACCAGCGTCCGGTTGGGGCCGAGACCGCGCAGGTCGAGCAGGTTGAGGCCGACCTGCCCGAAGCTGCCGTCCGCCTGCGCGTTGCCCGCGGTCCGGGTGCTGTCACGTGAATTGGTGAGCGCCGGTACACGCTGGAGGAAGGTGGTGACATTGGTGTTGCCCGACTTCTGGAGGTCGGCCGCGCTGAACGAGACGATCGGGTTGGGCGCTTCGTAATCGGGCCGCGCAATGCGTGACCCGGTGACGACGATCTCGGTTGCGGGGTCCGGTTCCGGATTCGGGGCCGGATTCGGGGCCGGATTCGGGGCCGGGTCGGCGGCGGCGGGGGCGTATCCGTGGCTGGCGGAGCGATCTGCGCCTGCGCCTGCGCCGAAGTGGCGGCAACCAGCGCGACGCCGGACAGCAAATGACGGCGGCGAAGGATACGCATGACTTCTCTCCCTGTTCGCCGGCATTGGCCCCCGCCGGCGTTCGTTGCTTCCGGCTTAAGCGCATCGCCGGCGGTGGAGCAACCCGATCGCCCGCACAAACTCGGTCAAGGCCTTAACATAGCGCAATTTTTCGGCCGTTACCGTGTCGCCATAGGGGTGGCGCGGGACGCCGCGATGCGCCACGATCGGGCGATGGGGGAGCAGGCGCAGGACTGGACGCGGAGAGCCGCATTGGGGCTCCTGCCAATGCTGGGCCTGGCGGGCTGTACCGGCACGCGCGGACCCGAACCGCTGAAATTCTGGGCGATGAGCTATGAAGGCGATTATTCGCCGATGCTGATGCCCGCGTTCACCGCCGCGACCGGGATAGCGGTAGACGTGCAATCCCTCCCGGCGACCGCAGCGCACGAGAAGCTGCTGACCGCGCAGGCGGGCGGCGCGATGCCCGACGTGCTGATGCTGTATAATGGCTGGGTCCAGGAGTTCGCCACGATCGGTGCAATCGCCCCCGTCCCATCCGCCGCGCTGGTCGCCGACATGTTCCCCGGCGTGCTCGATGCCACGAGGATTGCTGGGCAGGACTTCGCGGTGCCGTGGTCGGTCGCGCCCCAGGTCCAGTTCTACCGCCGCGACATCCTCGCCAGGGCAGGCTATGCCGCGCCTGCGCAAGACTGGGACGGCTGGCTCCGCATGGGTCATGCGATCAAGCGACAGCGACCCGACGACTTCGTGTTCATGCTGCTGCTCAACTGGCCCGACACGCTCATCACGATGCTCGGCCAGACCGGCGCGACGATGCTGCGCGACCACGATACGCGCGGCAATTTCCAGACACCGGAGGCGCGCGCCGCGCTCGCCTATTACGCGCGGATATTCGCCGAAGGTCTCGCACCGAAAGCCCTCTCGACCGAAATACAGGATCCGGTCGCCGCCTTCGCGCAGGGCTATTTCGCGATCTGGCCGACCGGTCCGACGACGCTGCTCGACCTTCGCCGCCGCGCCGCGGAGATCCCTGCCGCGCGCTGGGGGACGGCTCGGCTCGCCGGTCCGCACGGTGTCGGAGCGGTGTCGGGACTGAGTACCAGCCTGTGCGTTTCCGCATCGACGCCGCGCGTAGCCGAAGCGTGGGCTCTGGTTCGCCATCTCAGTTCGCCGGCGAGCGAACTCCGTTACCAGACCATGATCGGCAATCTCCCGGCACGCCTGAACGCCTGGGCTTCGCCGCAACTTCGCGCGCCGATCCTCGCGCCGTTCAAGGAGCAGATGCGCTTTCCCGCCAGCGCGCCGAAAGTGATCGAGTGGGAGCGGATCAAGCTCGAGATCCAGTTCGCCGCGGAACGCGTCGTGCGGGGCGTTCAGACGATCCCGCAGGCGCTCGCCGGCCTCGACACGCGCGTCGACCAGCTGCTCGCGAAACGCCGTGCGCTGGTCGAGGCAGGCACGCTCGGATGACCCGCCAGGAACGCGCCGCCTGGATATTCTCCGCACCCGTCCTCGCGGTCATCGCGCTGGTGTTCGTCCTGCCGACCGCACTGGCGATGGCGTTGTCGGTCACCGATTATTCGATCTACGCGCTCGCCGACTGGGCGAACCTGCGCTTCGTCGGGTTGGGCAATTTCGGCGACCTGTTCGCGACGCCGCTGTTCTGGCGCGCGATCGGCAACACCGCGCTGTTCGCGGTGCTCGGCGTGCCGATGGCGATCGGTACGTCGCTCGCGGTCGCGCTGCTGCTCAACGACGCGACGGTGCGGTGGAAGCCGCTGTGGCGCGTGCTGCTGTTCGCGCCCTATGTCACCAGCATCGTCGCGACCGCGGTGGTGTGGCGGTTCCTGTTCAACGAACGATCGGGTCTCATCAACCGCGTGTTGGCGACGGTCGGCGTGGCGCCGGTCGACTGGCTGGGCGACCCGCACACGTCGATCCCGGCGATCCTGATCTTCGTCACGTGGAAGATCTTCGGCTACAACATGATCGTCTTCACCGCCGCGCTGTCCGCGGTGCCGCAGGACCTGATGGAGGCTGCGCGGCTCGACGGGGCCGGCCGCTGGGGTCGCTTCCGCCACGTCACCCTCCCCGCGATCGGCCCGACGTTGCTGCTCGCCGCGGTGATGAGCGTCGCGGGCTTCCTCCAGATCTTCGCCGAGCCCTATGTCATGACACTCGGCGGCCCTGCGCAGAGCACCACGACGATCCTGTATTTCATGTTCGACGAAGGCTTCAAATGGTGGAATCTGGGGCAAGCGAGCGCCGTCGCGTTCGTCCTGTTCGTGATGATCCTCGCGCTGACGATGGTCCAGACGCGGATCGGGAGGCGCTACGAATGGCTCTGATGAAACCGCGCGCGATCCTCGCGAACACGGCGGTGGTGGTGCTGACCGCGCTGACGATCGCGCCGCTGATCTACATGGTGATCGTGTCGTTCATGCCGCGCGGGGAATCGAGCAGCCTGCCTACGCCGCTCTGGCCGTCGCACTGGTCGCTGGAGAATTACCACGAGCTGCTCGTCCGGCGGCTGATCGATGGCGCGTGGTTCGACTACCGGATCGTCCCCGCATTGTTCAACAGCATCGCGATCGCTGCGATCTCGACGCTGCTCGGCCTGCTGCTGACGGTGCCCGCTGGCTATGCGTTCGCCAAGCTGCGGTTTCGCGGGCGCGAGCGGCTGCTGAAGATCCTGATCGCGTCGCTGGTCGTGCCCGGCCAGGTCGCGATGCTGCCGCTGTTCCTGATCTTCAAGCAACTCGGCCTCGTGAACAGCTATGCGGGCGTGATCCTGCCGAGCCTCGCGGGCATCTTCGCGATCCTGTTCGTGCGGCAGGCGACATTGGCGATCCCCGACGAGATGATCGACGCGGCGCGGATCGACGGCGCGAGCGAGGGGCGGATTTTCGTGGCGATCGTCCTCCCTCTACTGACGCCGATCGTGGTCACGCTTGCGCTCTTCCTGTTCCTGGGCTCGTGGAACGACTTCCTCTGGCCGCTGATCGTGCTGGCCGACCAGCATCTCTACACGCTGCCGGTCGCGGTCGCGGCGATCGCCCGCGAACATTCTGCCGATGGCGAATTGATGATGGCGGCGGCGGTGGTGACGACGATGCCGGTGCTGCTGCTCTTCCTCGCCATGCAGCGTTATTACCTGACCGGGTTGCTCGGCGGCAGCGTGAAGGGATAGGCGCGACCATCCGCGCCGAACACGTGAGCGTCCTCGGGCGCAACGCCGACGCGGAGAACTTCCCCGAGAGCAACCGACCGATCGCCTGGCAACTGCGCGACGATCGTATCCGCCGCGCCGCGTGCGCCGAGATGCGCGAACGACAACGGCCCGAGCCGCTCGAACAACTCGACCGCGCCAACGAACGATCCCTCACCATCGACGTATAGATGCTCCGGCCGGACGCCGAGCGTGACCGCCGCGCCGACGGCATCCGCCGGAACGACCGCGCCGGTCCTCACCGTCTCGCCCCCCGCCAGCCTTACGGTCGTGCCGTCATCATCGACCGAAACGACCGTCGCCGCGAGCAGGTTCATGCCCGGCGACCCGATCGCCGCAGCCACCGCGAGGCTCGCCGGGCGCCGATACACCTCGATCGGCGGCCCGACCTGCTCGACATGCCCCTCACTCATCACGACGATGCGATTGGCCAGCGTCATCGCCTCCAGCTGATCGTGCGTCACGTAGATCATCGTCGCGCCAAGCTGCTGATGCAGCCGCGCAAACTCGTGCCGCATCCGCGCGCGCAGATTGGCGTCGAGATTCGACAACGGCTCATCGAGCAACAACACCTTGGGTCGCCGCACCACCGCTCGGGCGATCGACACCCGCTGGCGCTGCCCGCCCGACAACGCACGCGGCCGCCGGTCGAGCAACTCCGAAAGATCGAGCATCGCCGCGACCTCCTCCACCCGTTCCGCAATCTCGCGCTTGGCGACCTTCGCGACCTTCAGCGGAAACGCGATGTTCTCGGCGACCGTCAAATGCGGGTACAGCGCATAGGACTGGAACACCATCGCCAGCCCGCGATCCGACGGTGCGGCATCGGTCACGTCGCGCCCGCCGATCACCACCCGTCCCGCACTTGGCACCTCAAGCCCGGCAATCATCCGCAACAGCGTCGACTTGCCGCACCCCGATGGCCCGACAAGCACGACGAACTCGCCGTCCTCGATCGTCAGGTCTGTCGGCTGGAGCACCGTGGTCTCACCGAAACGCTTAGAAAGTTCGCTGATTTCGACGCTCGCCACCGCATGTCCTTTTACCTAAGCCACTTGGGTAGCGGCAGACACGACAACGGGCAAAGTCGTCAAATCGGCAACCTCGCATTTTTGCGCTGATAATCCGATGCGGCTCTACTGGGCATAGTCCGATGGCTGGATTGGGTCAGGCCTGATGATGCGGGTCGGGATGGGACGTTTCCAGACCTCCCATACCCGTATCACCGGACCCTCCCGCGCCCATTCCGCCACCGCCACCGCCACCGCCACCGCCGCCGCCGCCGCCGCCGCCGCCGCCGCCGCCGCCTGTTTTCGCGCCTTCGTTTCTTCCGCCAGCGTTTTTAGCCCCTCCTCCCGATGACGCTGGCCGTGTCGGGCCCTGCATCGGTATCTTGAGGTCGTTGGGTACGGGATCGAGGTCGAGGGCCTCGCGGACGAAATTGCGGAGCGCCACTACGAGATCATGGGTATGCACCGGATGCCCGGCTACCAGTTCCCGAACTGCCTTGTCGGCCAGTCTGACATGTTCTTCCGTACCCAGCAGAATGATGTCCGAAAGTGCGGCTTCGACCGCGTCGCGTATTCTCCGCGTTCGGTCTGATTTCGAGGCTGTCTCGGCGGTAAGGTCGAGCTGTGCCATCGGCTCGGCAGGTGCGGGAGAATCCAAGCTTCTGAGGTCCCGTTTGTGTGTCGGATCGACGGTGAGATCGCCTGTGAACGATCCACCCAAGACCTTGTACGCGGCGATCAGGGTGCGCAGACGCTCATTGATCTGCCGGTTCATCCGCTCACGGCGCTGCTGGAACGTCATCTGGGTTAGCAGGCGGATGCCGACACCGAGTAGCGTGACCAGGATGATACCGAACAATGTCGCAAGAAGGCTCTGCCAAGAACTGAAGTCCAGATTGCGCAAAAAATTGACTCCTTCTGTGCCTTTGGCGGCCCGTTCGCTGTACCAGAAGTGCGGGCCGCGTTTCAGGGCAGGCGACGTTAGCCTATAAGGTGACGCCGGACGTCCTGACCTATGCGACCAACGCGCGCGGCCACAAGTTCGTCGTCGGGGCGCTCGCTGCCGATCCGGTGATCCGACCCGAGACGATCGACAGCTATGAGTCAGTCGACGATCGTCGACGTCGAGCGCAACGGTGCGAGCTTCTTCACGATGTCGGCGCGATCCGGTCGCGCGGTATCGAAGTCGATACCCGCGCTCATGACCCATAATCCGCCATTCACGCCCTGAGGCCGACTTCCCAACTCTAGCTATTTCGCAGCAATGGAGAACGCCGGAACGTTCCTGGAGCATGTCCGCGCGACCCCGCGGCGCGGCAATTCCTCCTTTGGGAGAAGGAGCGACGAAGGGGACTTCAAGTGCCCAACCAATCGGTGGTGATCTCGCCTCTATGCCCCTCCGGCGCCAGCACAGCGCGCAGCGCTTCCAGCAGAGGCGGTAGCGCCTGGGTGAAGGCGTAGGGCGGATTGACGATATAGAGGCCTGCGCCGTTATAGATGTCGGGCTGGTCGCTATCGTACAACCAATGCTCCACCCCCAGCAATTTCGGGATGCCGAGCTTGCGTAACTGTTCCTTCCAACGCCAATGCGTGGCGCGGTCTTTCAGCGGATACCAGATCACCGTCACGCCGTGCGACCATTTGCGATGAGCAGTAGCGAGGGTGGCTGTGATACGGGCGCGTTCATCGGGCTGCTCGTACGGCGGGTCGACCACCACTACGCCGCGCGCGGTTCGAGGCGGCAGCATCGCCAGCCACAGTTCGTAGGCGTCGCGCTCGTGCACGGCAGCGGATGTGTCGCGCATCACGCCGCGCAGCGTATAGGCGTCCTCGGGATGCTTTTCGTTCAGGATCAGGACGTCCTGCGGGCGCAGGAGCTGCGACAGTATCCGCGGCGAACCGGGGTAGAGATGCACCTCGGCCCCGGCATTCACCGCCTGTACGACGGCACGATAGTCGCTCAGCAAAGGGTTCGGATCGGCAAGGGCCCGCAGCACGCCCTGCGCGGACTCGCCGGTGCGTTGGGCATCCTTACCGCCAAGGTCGTACAGCCCGCAGCCGGCATGGGTGTCGATCAGGGTCAGCGCGCCCGGTTTTTGCTGCAAGGCCCGCACGAGGGCGATCAGCAGGCTGTGCTTCACGACATCGGCGCTGTTGCCAGCATGGAAGGAATGGCGATAGTTCATGGCGACTCGAAATCCCGACGATCTACCTTCATCCCTGTTGCCGGGCATGATGGCTGCCGAGCGCGAAGCGTTTGAAGTAGACGATCCGGTGCTGGTATAAAGTCGGGCGGAAACCTTCAACGCCCTTTTACGCGATGCCCGAAGCTCGCGTTGGCGATCGGCGCCGGAGGCGGAGATGCGACGCTCCGGGAGCGGTGCGGACCCAGAGTTGGCCATTCCGGCGTCCTTCGGCACGCCCCCGTTTCGGACTCCCATTCATGTTCGACAGCGCACCGCTGTCGTTGTTGCGGGACCGGGCCACGCATGCGACGTCGTCGTCTTCCGGGTCATCGTAAAGTTGGAGAGGTAGCCGTATCGCCGCCGTTGCTCGTCGCACTCGGCGCGCGTATCGCACCGGAATGATACGTAATCGACCCTGGCGAAAAGCCCTGATCGCGCTGTTCGTCGTGGTGCTGGCCTTTACCGGCTATCACGCGGTCCGTACGGTCAGCGACGCGATCTACTGGAACGCGCACCGCGACGAGCCGATCGAGCGGTGGATGACGATAGGCTATGTCGCACATTCGTATCATGTCCCGCCTCACGTCCTGCACCAGGCGTTGAACCTGCCGCCGATGCCGGACCATCGTCCGCTCGGCCGGATCGCGCGGGACAGCGGACGATCGATGACGCAGATCGAGGCGACACTGATGTACGCGATCGTCCACGCGCGGCCGCCCTACCCGCCACCCGGCCCACCGCCACGACCGTTCATGCGGTCACCCTCGTCGACGGCGTCGCCTGCCAGATGACCGAGCAGCTGCTTGAACTGCTGACGACCTACGGGCTCCCTGCGCTGTTTGGGGCAATGATCCTCGCTGCGGCCGGCATGCCGTTCCCCAGCTCGCTGACGTTGGTCGCGATGGGGTCGTTCGTCGCGCAGGGGGAGCTCGCATTCTGGCCCGTGATCTTTGCAGGTGCCTCCGGCGCGATCGTCGGTGACCAGATCGGCTATGCGTTTGGACGATACGGCGGCCGGCCGCTGCTGTCGGCGGTCACGAAGCGGATCGGCGGGGCGGACAAGGTCGAGCAGGCCGAAGCCTATTCACGCAAATGGGCGGGTTGGGGCATCTTCTTCAGCCGGTGGCTGATCGGGCCATTGGGACCATGGATCAACGTCACCAGCGGACTGACCGAATACCCCTGGGCACGGTTCATCGTTCTCGACGTGGCGGGCGAAGTGCTGTGGCTGCTGATCTACGTCTCGCTGGGCCGCGCCTTCAGCGACCAGGTCCAGACGATCGCGAGCCTGCTCGGCAACCTGACCTGGGTGATCGTCGGTCTGCTCGTCGCCGGGCTGCTGGGGTGGAAACTGTTCGGCCGCTCGACCGAGATTTCAGACGACGCGGCGTGATAGCCGAGCCCCCGGCACGTGCCCGGTTTGGTCGGGTCGCCTATAGTCCGGCTTGATCGATCATCGATGCGATCTCGGCGGGCAACGCGGTCTCCGACTTTGGCAGCAAGCGATTGAGCGCGGTCTGCACCCGCTTGCGGGCGACCTGATAGGCCTTGTGACGGATCGCGCGCGTCGCATTGGTTCGCCAGGACGGACTCTCGCCGAGCAGCGCTTCCCACTTCGCCTCTTCCGCCTCCAGGATCGACAGCCCGAGGCGCAGTCCATCCCGCCGTCCGCGTGCGTAATCGTCGGACATCGTCGGCTTCTCCGTCATGTGCGCTGCTGGAGTGCGGTCCGCGTCTGTGCGCTCCAGGTCTGGCCGCCGCGCAGAAAGGCGTACCAGCCATAGATCGCGCCCGCGTGACGCAGCAGCTGGAAGCTGAACGGCTCGGCGATCGCGGCGACGATCGCGGGGCCGAGGTTCAAGCCTTCGCGCTGCCCGGTCCAGCGTTTGTAGATGCCGAGCGACCAGAGGTGGAAGCTGAGGTCGATCGCGATCTTGGCGATCATCACGAGCAGGATCGGGAAGGCGAGCGTGTAGCGACCGGTGACGACGAGCCCGATCAGCACGGCAAACGCGGCCAGACCGTAGATCGGCTGCACCGTATCGAGCGCCTTCACCGGCAGCATCCGCGTCCCGAGCCGCCCGTAGCGCGCGTTGCCGACCATGTCGCGGTTCCAGTGCTGAGTCTGCAGGAAGCCGCCGAACCACCGCTGGCGTTGCTTCAGAAAGGCGGGGATGCTGGCCGGCGCATCGGTACGGGCCAACGCGCCACCGACGACACGCACCGTCCAGTGCAGCCCGACATCATGGGCATGGCGGTGCAGCCGGTGGATCAGTTCGTAATCCTCCACCATGCAATCGGGATCGAAACCGCCGACCGTCAGCACCGCGTCGCGCCGGAACGCCGCGAAGGCACCCGAGATCAGCAACAGCCCGTCGATCCGCATCCACGCGTCGCGCGACAGGAAATTGCGGACATATTCGTAGGACTGGAACCACTCGAATATCCGACCGCCGAGGTTTGGACCGCAGATCGGCGCCAGCACCCCGGTGGCCGCCACCAGTTCGGGCTCCGCTGCAAAGGCGGCGCGCATCGCGGCGATCGAGCCGGGCTCGATCAACGTGTCGGCATCCACGGTCAGCACCACATCCGTCGCGATCCGCTCGAGCGCGGCATTGAGCGCGCGCGCCTTGCCGCCGTGCGGCAGGCGCAGCCACTGAAGCCGGGTGTGCCCGACCTCGATCTCGACGAGTTCTCCTAGTCGTGGCGTCGCCAACGCATAGCCCGCCGCCATGGCGGACGGCGTATCGTCGCCCGATCCGTCGTCGGCGATCAGGATCGCCTCGGGTGGCTGGTCCTGGGCGAGGAGCCGGTCGATCGCCAGGCGGATCACGCCTGCCTCGTTATGCGCGGCGACGATCACGCCGAAGCTCGGCTGCACGCCGCTCGGGACCGGCGTTGCGGTCTGCGCGAGGTTGCGGATCTGCCAGGCCGTAAAAACGAGCAGCGCCGTGTCGTACAGGATGTACGCGATCCCGACCGACCATATGGCGAGCCCCTGACGCAGAAACGCCTGCGCGATCAGCACGACGAACACCAGCGGGGCGGCCAGGCCGATCACCCGGCTTGCCAGCGGGATGGGCCGTGGCGAGAGACGCGGCGACTGCGCGGTAAAAACTGCCGAAAGGGATTGCATCGG
>JAYVRZ010000471.1:0-1627 GCA_043775965.1 Sphingomonas sp. | reverse complement strand
TGCGGCGGCGGATGTCGTCGCTAAGCCGGGTCATCTCGCTGGGCGTGAACGCGGGGGCGACAGTGCGACGTTGCGCAATGTGTTCGGGTGCGTCCATGTTGATGAAATTCGGGTAGCGTTTGGCCTTGGGGCGGTCGGCGATGGTGATGCTACCGCCATAGGTGTGGCTCGATGAAAACAGCGCGGGAACGGCCTCGATCTCGACGATCGGCTTGTACGTGGACACCGACCAATAGGGGCCGAACTTGCTGTCGGCGACATGGTGGACCGGGGCGTGTTCGCGCAGGTAGCGAAACGGTTCCTGCCAGCGATGTTCGGCATAGAGTTCGGCACGGCTGACGTCCAAAGGATCGGCGAGCAGATCGGCATCGTCTGACATTCGAACTCTCCCAAGTTTTATAATTTTATAATGCGCTTCCCGGCGTTTTCGCCGCGATACAGACCTGCAAGTGCGTCGGGACACGCTTCGAGACCCTGAAGGATATCCTCGGCATAGTTGAGCTGACCGCTTCGCATCCATGCGGCAAGCTGCGTGACGCTGGTATCATAGGCATCCATGTGATCGAAGATCACGAAACCCTCTGCACGGGCGCGCTTGATCAGCAGGTGGCGTTCGAGGCGCGGACCGGTCGGCCACGGATCCCAGGCGGGGATCGCAGCGGTGCCGCAGACGACGACGCGCGCGCGGATTGCAAGCTGGGGATAGACCACGTCGCTGATCGCACCCGACGTATTGTCGTAATAGATGTCGATACCATCGGGGCATGCGTTCGCGAGCGTCGACGCCAGACCCGGTGCCTTGTAATCGATCGCCGCGTCGTAGCCGAAATCCCGCACGCATTGTGCGACCTTGTCGGGGCCACCGGCGACTCCGACGGTTCGGCATCCGAGAATTTTTGCGATCTGGCCGACCGCCGATCCGACCGATCCGGCAGCGGTTGAGACGACGACCGTTTCGCCGGGTTGCGGCTGACCGATACCGGTAAGCGCCAGGTGCGCGGTGACGCCGTTGATACCAAGCACACCAAGCGCCAGAGATAGCGGCAGATCGGTTTCCGATACGCGGCGGACGACCGCGCTGGTGTCCGCCGCTGCGAAAAACTGCCAGCCGAACCAGCCGGTGACGATCTCGCCCACGGCATAATCCGCCGTGTTGCTCGTAACGATTTCGGCAACGGTGAGTGCGCGCATCGGCGCGCCGATCGCGACCGGGGCCGAATAGTTGCCGGCATCGGCGATCCAGCCACGCATGGCCGGTTCGACCGAGAGAAAGAGGTTGCGGACGAGAATCTGGCCGTCACCAGGATCTGGCATCGGGGCGTCGACGATGGCGAAATCGTCCGCCTGCGCGACGCCCAACGGGCGGCTGGTCAGAACGACCTGACGGTTCACGTCATGCCCATCGCGACGCGGGCAGCGGCATAGTCTTGCGCCAGACGCTCGATGAACGCGCCCGCAGGTTCGGCGCGTTTGACGGCTCCGATGCCCTGACCTGCGCTCCAGATGTCGCGCCACGCCTTTTGATTGGCACCCCCGCCCGAGATGTTGATTGCGGCCCCCGGAGGTCGCTGCAAGTCTTTCGGATCGAGTCCGTTTTCGATAATCGAGGGCAGCAGGAAGTTCGCGT
>JAYVRZ010000470.1:0-2147 GCA_043775965.1 Sphingomonas sp. | reverse complement strand
TTTACCGAGCCCTACCTGTTCGACAAGAACATCGCGCTCGGCGGCGATATCTTCCGCCGCGATTACAACTCGTTCAACTATGTCGGCAACGAGCGCCAGACCAACTATTCGCAGGTCTCGACCGGGTTCCAGCTGCGCACCGGTGTACCGCTGACGGAGTTCTGGTCGCTGTCGGGTCGTTACGGCTTGTCGTACGACGAGGTCAGCCTTGACAGCCAGTATCTGAACGCCGACGGCTCGTGCAACGTGCTCGTCGCGGGTCGCTATCTCTGCGAAGCGATCGGCAACCGGTGGACCTCTTCGGTCGGCTATTCGCTCAGCCGCGATACGCTGAACAGCCGTCTCCGTCCGACAGCAGGCTCGCGTTTCTCCTTCAGCCAGGACTTCGCTGGCCTTGGCGGGGACGTGAAGTATATTCGCACCCGCCTTGAAGGGTCGAAATACGCGAATCTGGGCAGCGGCTTCATCGGCTCGATCGTGGCCGAAGGCGGCTATATCCATCCGCTTGAAAAGAGCCGCGGACCGGGCATCGATCCCGTTCGTATCACCGACCGCTTCTACCTTGGCGAACCGCAGTTTCGCGGTTTCGATATCCGTGGCGTTGGGCCGCGCATCCTGCGTGCCGCCTACAGTGATGGAACGCCGGCGCAGGTTCTCGCGACCGATCGCAACACGATCCAGGATGACGCGCTAGGCGGTCGTGCGTATTATTTGGCACGCGCCGAAATCGAAATCCCGTTGGGGTCGGGCGCGCGTGAGCTTGGACTGCGGCCGTCGATCTACGCCCAAATGGGCAGCCTGTTCGGGATCAAGAAGCCGTTGCCGTCCGCGGTCTTCCCGACGTTGATCGATCCGACCACCGGCAAGGAGTATGTCGGCTCGACCTTCACGCCGGCAGTCAATTCCGCGGGCGCGGCGCTGTATACCTATTCGACCACCGATACGACCGGCGCGACGGTGACCGCCAACACCACCTGCGCGGCCGGTACGCCGGATACTGCGGGCACGGCATGTGTCGGTACGGTTGCCAATCCCCGCGCGCTGACCGAGCAGACCCCGTTCGTCGAAAGCTTCCTCGGCAACTCGGCCAAGCCGCGTCTGTCGGTCGGTATCGGCGTCAACTGGAACTCGCCGTTCGGCCCGCTCCGTATCGATCTCGCCAAAGCCCTGCTCAAGCAGAAGGGCGACGACCCCAAACTCATCACTTTCAACGTAGGGACACAGTTCTGATGACGACGTTCAAGACGCTTCTCCTCGCAGCTGCGCTCGTCGCGCCGGCCGCAATGACCGCGACCGCTGCCGATGCGCAGGTTTCGGGCATCGCGGTTGCCGATGCGCAGGGTGCGATTGCCAACTCCAAGGCGTGGAACACCGCACGCGCGCAGATCGAGACGACCTACAAGGCGCAGCTCGACCAGGCCGAAGCGCGTCGCCAGGCGGTTGCCCGTGAACTGCAGCCGTTGGTGACCGCGTTCCAGACCGCGCAGCGTGCACCCGGTGCGACCGAAGCGACGCTTCGTCCGCAGGCGCAGGCTATCCAGACCCGCGAGAACGCCGCCAACCAGGAACTGGCTCGACTGACGCAGCCCGCCCAGCGCGCGCAGCAATATGCGATCGAGCAGATCCAGGCGAAGCTCAGCGACGCCGTGACCGCTGCGGTCCGTGCCAAGAACGTCAGCCTGTTGCTGCGTCCCGAAGCGGCGCTGTTCGCTCAGCCGACCGCCGACATTACGGCCGCGATCACCACCGAGCTCGACCGCCTCGTGCCGTCGGTCAGCACGGCAGTGCCCGCGAACTGGCAGCCGAACCAGAACGGCCAGCAGCAGCAGGGTGCAGCCCCGGCGCCGGCACCAGCCGCCGCAACCGGCAAGCGCGCGCCGCAGGGTCGCTGAGCCGAGCATGACTGACGCCGTCAACACTGTGCCCGAGCGGCTCGGTCCGTTCGACATCGGGTGCGTGATGGCGGCCTTGCCGCATCGCTATCCGATGCTGCTGGTCGATCGTGTCGAGGAGCTGATCCTCGACACGTCGATCACCGCGATCAAGGCGGTGTCGATGAACGAGCAGTTCTTCCAGGGGCATTTCCCCGGCCGCCGGTCCATGCCGGATGCGCGAGCGGATCGATCTCGAGCGTCATCACATCGCCA
>JAYVRZ010000469.1:0-9395 GCA_043775965.1 Sphingomonas sp. | reverse complement strand
ACCGAGGGGCAGGACGCGCCGAAGCGAAAGTCGTCGCTGACCTGAGGCTGCCCGGAAGCTCCCGCAAGCCTAGACCGGGCCGGGGTCGGACGTGCCCGGGGCGACGATGTCGTCCGTCACCCATTCGCGCCAGATCAGCACCAACGCCGCCATCACCGCAGGGCCGACGAACAGGCCAAGCAGGCCGATCGTCTCGACGCCGCCGATGATGCCGATCAGCACCCAGACGAAGGGCAGCTTAGTGGCGCCGCCGATCAGCGCCGGCTTGGCGGTGTGATCGACGACGAAGGACATGGTGCCGCCGACGACCCCGACGACGATGGCGGCGATCACGGAGCCCTGGATCACCAGCAGCGCGAGCGCGATGAGCATGATCGCTATCAATCCGAACGGCACCATCGCGCCGACCCCCGACAGCAGGCCGAGCAGGATCGGGTGCGGCACGCCGGCGAACGCGAAGATCACGGCCATGACCACGCCTTGCGCCAGACCGAGCAGGACGACCCCGTCGACGGTGCCGCGAACCGACAGGTTGATCTGGCGGCCCATGCGCAGGCCCGCGTCGCCGAATGCGCGATCGATCGCGCGGGTGAGTTGCGCGCCGATCGCGTCGTGATCGCGGATTATGAAGAACAGCATCAGCACCGTGAACGCGAACACGACGGCGCGCCGGACGATGTTGTGACCGACGGACTTCGACTTCTCGATGATGGTGCCCATGTCCAGTCGCGCGATCTGCTCCGCGGCACCCTCCGGAGTCGACAGGTGCCTGGTCCACCACGACGATACCTGCGTGGATCCGACCGGCAGGTTGGCGACCCAGGCCGCGACGGGCACGCCGTGCGCCCGCGCGCCATTGATCCAGGCGGTGATACCATCCACTTCGGCGATCGCACGGGTCACCGCGATCACGAGCGGAACGACCACGATCGCGACGACGGCGAACGTGATCAGGCCGGCGATGAGCATGTGACGGCCCGGCCACCGCCCGAGCAGTCGCCGCCGTAGCGGCTCGACCGCGATGCCGACCACCGCCGCCCACAGGATCGCGGGAACGAACGCAGAGCCGATCCACAGAGCCATGAGCGCCACCGCTGCGGCGAGGACGACCCGAGCGCGTACTTGTGTCGGCGTAGCGTTGGCGTGCATCGGTCAGCCTAAAGTTGGACGAGCGCAGGTTCTAGGACCACGTCCGCGTCCAGCCAACCTACAGTTGCCGGCGGCCGTCGCATTCCACGACGTCGTAAGGGCATCTGCAAACGCGCACGCGTCTAGCCGTTCGAATCGAAAACACCGTATCGCTCTCGCCACGCGCCGACTTCGTCCTGCAGAGGCGCAGGCGCGGGATCTCCCGATAGGACGAGGCGTGCGACGGCAGCCTCGGGATGCATCAGCATCTTCTTCGATCCGTCGCTGAACCAGACCGGGACCAGTCGATCGCACACGCTGTCGAGTATTGCCGCGGCCATGCCGTTCTCGATGGCCTCGCTGCCGGGAAGCGTACGGACGTGGATCGAGACGCCCTCGAAGCAGTTCTGCGGCTCGGGGACGAAATTGAGCGATACCAGCACGCCGGAGCGGTCGGGGCGAGCGGCATCGGGCATGCCCTCCACCCTTCGCCACGCGCAAAACCATGTTCGGCAGATGCGGGGCCGCACGGCGTGGATGCCGCACCCTCCCGCCGATAGATGGTTGCACGGCATTCCCGCAGGCTTGGCGAAGTCCGGCGTATCGACCGTGAGAACGATGCAGCACGCGGTGCAATCGCCGCAGGCCCGATCGGCCAGCACCGGTCCCAGCAGGAGGGTTTCGACGTCGGTCTCGGTACGCATCGCGATCGGGTGCCTCGACGCTAGCGAGAAAACAAGAGCGTACGGTGAACGCGGTACCGTCGCGCGCTCGAGGGAGAGGGCACACGATTGCGCCAATTCACGTGGGTCATGCGCTCATCATACGGACGCGGCATCGCCCTTGTATTTGAGTTCGAGATACCGCCCCTGCACGGCAATCTCATCAAGGGTGCATCGACCCAGCTGGTCGCCGGCGCGAGCGATCTCCGCGTCGATCAATTGGAGGCCGTTGATCAGGTGATCGTCCGGCGTACGGCCATCGGCATGCATCACCCGCCGCGCGGAGATCGGCACCATCCGCCAGCTTTCCACCAGAGCGGGCAGTTCCACCGCGATCAGCTTGCGAATCGACGCCGCTGCGGGGCTCCGCGGATCGAGGCGAGCAAGTCGCGGCGCCAGGTCATCGAACCGGCTGCTCATCGAGTCGGCAAGCCGAAGCGCGGATGGCGGCATGCCGCGGCGTTGCGCGGCAAGCCACAGCACGATTTGCTCCGCCACGTCCGGAAGTGCAGCCTGCGCCAACGCCTCCCGCCCCGGCGCGCGGGGATCGGCGCGTACCAGGACCAACGTGACCAATAGCAGCAGCAGCGCCGATGCGACGGCGATCGCCACGCCAGCGGGGGCAAGGGCGGCAAGTACCGCCCAGCCGAGCAACGCGACGATCGCTGCCAGGACCAGGCGCACCATCAGCCGCTTCTGCCGTCGTGCCCTGGCCGCGCGTTCGCGCCGCGCCTGCTCGCGGCCTTCGGGCGACAGGCGGCGCAGCAGGTCTTCGGCATGGGTAAGCCCGACATCGGCGAAACCGGCCGCGACGGTGCGCGCGCGGTGGATCATCGGCGCCGGCTGACCGGTATCATGCATCGTGCAACTCCCGCAGGGCTAGAGCGCCGAATAGAGCGGCGCACCGCATAATGCCATTCCGCATGTTGGCGCGCACGCCGTCATTTCGGCGTATGCTGTCGCCCTGGCTGGCGTGTCGGTCCGATTGTGCCCGCAAAATTTCATGCGCATTCGGCACGGGGATCTGCCGACTTGCACCGTTGCAGGATCGGTGGCGCGGCGCCTTTCCTCGGTCGCAGCCCGGTTCGCCTACCGATGTGTCGTCCAGCGCCGCTCATGCCAGGCACGCGACTGGACGATGTCGCCGAAGCGCCAGAACCGCGTCTCGCGCTCGGGCGGTCCTGCGCGAACGAGCGTCCAGCACTCGCCAGTCGGCAGCGCGACGACCCGGTGGATATGCGCGGCGTCGACCTGGTACGTCTCGCCCGGGATCCTGTGCACCAGTTCGCTATGCCATCCGCCGTCGTCGTCCAGGTGAAAAACCTCGTCGACATAGCCGCCATCGAGGATCTCGGTCTTGAACGACCAGGGATGGTCGTGGGGCACGGCATGCGGCTCCTCCACCTTGAAGCGGTGAAGCGCCCGGCCGTCGTCGAGATGATATTTCGTGAAAGCCCGCGACATGCGCTCGATCCTGACAATTCTGGTATCGAGGGGCGCATGCGCAACAGCGGCTCGCGGCAGTCTCAAGGGCACAGTAAGACGTTTTCCTTCAACGTTTTTTCCGAAACCGCGCGCTGGTGACGCCTGTCACGACCACGCCCCCGAGCCGGCGATCGACAAGCGATCCATGTCGCTTTGCCGCTCACAAATCAATCGGATGTTCCCCGTTCGTTCGCTGCGCGATCTTTCGGCCGTATCGGCGACGTCAACTTTCGCGCGATCCAGAAAAGCCTCGAGCAATCCGCGTTACCGGAGCGCACGCACCGCCGGGGTATCGAGGCACTTGAGCAACGCGTCCCGCGTCATCGGCGCTACGGGCGCTGGCGCGACGTAAGCCGGGATGTCGGTCGGGTGGCCGATCGCGACGGGCGCGAACCCGGTCTGGCCGGTACACCGCACCGCCTCGGCAAGCATCCGCGGCGGCGTGTCATACCCCTCGAACGACAGCCGGAACGTCCCCCAGTGGATCGGCACCGCGTGCGCGGCGCCCAATCGCCGGTAGATTTCGACCGCATCGACCGGTCCGACATGGCTGCCCGATTCCATCTGCCCGGATACGAACCGGAACGCACCGATCGGGATAAGCGCGAGGCGGATCGGGCCGAGCGCTGCGGCTTCGGCGGGCCACAGCCCGTCGCCCATGCCGGTGTCGCCGGCGAAGAACACGTTGCCACCCGGCAGCGTCACGACGAAGCTCGACCACAGCGCGCGATTGCGATCGGTGAACCAGCGGCTGCCCCAATGGTGATTGCGCGTCACCGACACCGAGATGCCGGGCTTGATCGCGACGCTTTGCCCCTAGTCGAGCGCGGTTGCCGTCGCACCGGTCTGGTCGATCACGCTGTCGTTGCCCAAGCTGGTGACGATTCGCGGTCGATCGCGCTGCCAAAGCCGCTTGAGCGTATCCTTGTCGAGATGGTCGTAGTGATTGTGGCTGACCAGCACGAGATCGATCCTGGGAAGCGCGTCGAACGCGATACCCGGCTCGGCGACACGGCGGGGACCCGTACCAAGCGGCCCGGCCCTGTCCGCCCAAACCGGGTCGGTGAGGATGTTGAGCCCCTGCGTCTGGATCAGGACACTGGCATGGCCGATCCACGTCACCACCATCCGGGTGCCCTCGACACGCGCGGGCGGCGCGATCCGGTCGACTGCGACCGATTTCGGCCAAGCGGGTCGCCCGTCGCTTCCCGTGAAATACCGCCAGAAAAACCCGGCTCGGCTGCCGCCCGCAGGCTGCATCTGCTGTGTATCGGCGTCGTTGTCGGGGTTGAAGAACCGCTCTCCGTTGAAATGCCCGCTCGTCGGTCCGCGGTAGTAGATCCGGTCGAGGAACCGCGGCACGATCGTGACCGCCAGCGCGATCACGACGACCGCGAGCAACAGGATGGTCCCGACGATCTTCAACACCAAAGCCACGTCGTTCCCCCGTCCGTTGTCCAAGCTCAACGCGCGTCGCTCGCCATCGTTCAGCGTGACGGCTGCGAGACCGTACACGCAGGCGCCGAACCTGAGACGCCCCGAAAGCATCTGCGATATGCTAATCACTCGCAATAGCCTTGATAAGTGTTTCACGAGCAGATAGGCGCAACCCGGTGAGCACTCCCCGATCATCCGGCACCGCAGCCGCAACACCCGCTGCCGCGGTCAAGAAAAGGCGCAAATGGCGCAGCTGGTGGCTCAAGCAATTGCACAGCTGGCACTGGATCAGCGCCGCCGCGTCACTGACCGCGATGCTGCTGTTCGCGATCACCGGCATCACGCTGAACCATGCCGCGACGATCGGTGCGACGCCGGTCGTCGTCGAGAAGAGCGGCATGCTCGCCAAGCCGCTGCTGGCGGCGCTGACGGCGCCGCACGCGCCCGACGCGCCTCTACCGTTGCCAGTCGCGAAGGCCGTCGCGGCGGTGGTCGACATCGATCCGACGGGCCGGTCGGTCGAATGGTCCGACACCGACGCCTATGTCGCGATGCCGCGTCCTGGCGGCGATGCCTGGGTCAATGTCGAGCGCGCGACCGGCAAGATCACCGCGGAAACCACCGATCGCGGCTGGATCTCGTACCTCAACGATCTCCACAAGGGGCGCAACACCGGGGCGGCGTGGTTCTGGTTCATCGACGTGTTCGCGGCTGCGTGCGTCCTGTTCACGATCACCGGCCTGCTGCTGCTCCAGCTTCATGCCCGGCATCGTCCGTCGACCTGGCCGATCGTCGCCGCCGGGCTAGTGCTGCCCGTGCTGCTCGCCATAATTTTCATCCACTGAGGGGCTAATCCATGCGTTCGACCACCTTGTTGCTGATCGGCGGCGCCATCGCCGCCCCCGCTGCCGCGGCTCCTCCCGTGGGGACCGTCACCGTGACGATCCCGCGGCTCGACGTCGCCGAATATCACAAGCCCTATGTCGCGGTCTGGCTGGACCCGGTCGGCGGCGGCGCGCCGCAGACCCTGGCGGTGTGGTACGACCTGAAGAAGCGCGGCAAGGATCCCGGCACCAAGTGGCTCGCGGACCTGCGCGCCTGGTGGCGCAAGGGCGGCCGCAGCCTGACGATGCCGGCGGACGGGATCAGCGGCGCGACGCGTGCTCCAGGCCAGTACAGCATCCCCCTGCCCGCCAACATCAAGCCCGGCCAATATGTCCTGAACGTCGAAGCCGCCCGCGAAACCGGTGGCCGCGAGCTCGTCTCGGTGCCGTTCGCCGTCCCCACGAAAGCCGCCGCCCGCGCATCGGGCAAGACCGAACTCGGCGCCGTCGCGCTTTCCGCTCGCTAAAAGGACGTTTCCATGAAGCCTTTCACCCTCCGCCTGATGGCCGCCGCCGCGCTGCTGTCCGTCCCCGCCGCCTTGTCCGCCCACCGGATGTGGATGCTGCCGTCCGCCACCGTGTTCTCGGGGACCGAGGGCTGGGTCACGGTCGACGCCGCCGTCTCCAACGACCTGTTCTTCTTCGATCACCAGCCGATCCGCCTAGACGGCATGAAGGTCTGGCAGCCCGACGGCAGCGAAGGCACGCTCCAGAACGGCGCCACCGGCCGCTATCGCTCGGTGTTCGACGTCCAGCTCGACAAGCCCGGCACGTGGAAGATCGGCACGCAGATGTCCGCCATCATGGGCAGCTTCAAGGTGGACGGCGTCGAAAAGCGCCTCGGCGGTCGTCGCGGGCCGCCGCAGCCGGGCGCACCCGCGCCGCTGACCGTCGCCGACATCCCCGCCAACGCGACCGACGTGAAGATCACCGAAGTCTCGGGCCGCAACGAAATCTTCGTGACGGCGGGCGCGCCGACCACGACCGTTCTGAAGCCGACCGGCAAGGGCCTCGAATTCGCGCCGATCACGCATCCCGACGAGCTGATCGCGGGCGAAACCGCCAAGTTCCGCTTCCTGGTCGACGGCAAGCCCGCCAGCGGGATCAAGGTCACGGTGATCCCGGGCGGCAAGCGCTATCGCAACGACGAGGGCGCCCGCGAACTGACGACGGGCGCGGACGGCGTGCTCAGCGTCGACTGGCCAACCGCGGGGATGTATTGGCTCAACGCCACGCTGACCGACGCCAAGGCGACGACCCCGCGCGCGACCGAGCGGCGGATGAGCTACGTGACGACGCTCGAAGTGTTGACGCCTTGATCCTTCGCGCTTGAAGATCGTATCGTGAGGATAGCATTGCCGCCGACGATCGACGTCGCCGTGTTTGCGGCGCGCGATCCGGCGGCAGTGTTGATCGACCTGCACGGCGAGACGATGGGAACGGCCTGGAGCGTGCGGTTCGCCGCGTCCGCCGGGACCGACCCGGCGTCGATCCGACGACGCATCGAGGCTCGTCTCGCGGGCTTGGTGGCGGAAATGAGCCATTGGGCGCCCGCGTCTTTGCTGTGCCGATTCAACCGATCGGCAGCGGGCACATGGACGACGCTACCGCCCGACTTCGCGCACGTGATGGCACGCGGCCTTGCCATCGCCGAGGCGACGGGCGGCGCATTCGATCCGGCGGTCGGCAAGCTGGTCGACACCTGGGGGTTCGGTCCCGTTGCCGCCGCCGCGCCACCGACCACCGGCGAGATCGAAGACGCGCGGCATGCATCGGGTTGGTCCCGCCTGACATTTTCGGACGGTGGCGGCCATCTCCACCAGCCCGGCGGCATCGCGCTCGACCTGTCGGGCATCGCCAAGGGCCATGCCGTTGACGCGGTCGCAGCCGTGCTACGCGACGCCGGGATCGCGCACGCGCTGGTCGAGATCGGCGGCGAACTCGTCGGACGTGGCATCCGACCCGATGGCGACCCCTGGTGGGTCGATCTCGAAAGCCCTCCCGGCCTCGTGCTCGCACCGTTGCGCATCGCATTGCACGGCCTGGCCGTGGCAACGTCGGGCGACTATCGTCGCGGCGCGCACACGCTCGACCCGCGGACCGGCTATCCGATCGATACCGGAATCGTTTCGGCAAGCGTGATCCACGACACCGCACTCGACGCCGACGCCTGGGCGACCGC
Organism: Sphingomonas sp.; assembly: GCA_043775965.1. Taxonomy (GTDB): domain Bacteria; phylum Pseudomonadota; class Alphaproteobacteria; order Sphingomonadales; family Sphingomonadaceae; genus Sphingomonas. The sequence continues at coordinate 1,557 of JAYVRZ010000469.1, read as the reverse complement.
ACTGACCGTCCTCGGTCCGGTCGAGGGCCTCTACCTTGCGCGCGAACACCGCATCGCCGCACGGCTCGTCACGGTCGTCGAAGGCAGCGCGCGCGAGTATCTGACCCCCGCCCTCGTCGCCATGCTTGCCGACTGAAGCACCGGAGTCGGACGCTACCCGATCAGGCGTTCGCGCGTTATCGCAGGCGATGCCAGACGCTCTTCCTGCCGCCATTCCCGCCGCCACCCTCGTGATCTTCCGCGATGCCGTTGCGGGGCCACCGGAACTGCTGATGGTGGAGCGGGCCAAGGCAATGGTGTTCGCGGCCGGCGCGCTGGTGTTTCCAGGCGGTCGGGTCGATCCGGGCGATCACGCGTTGGCGGCGCTGATCGGGCAGGCCGATGACGAGACCGCGGCCCGCATCGCCGCAATCCGCGAGACGATCGAGGAAGCGGGACTGCCGATCGGGCTTTCGCCGATGCCGGCTGTCGCGGCGTTCGAACGGTTGCGCGCCGCGCTCCACGCGGGACACGCCTTCGCGGAGGCCTTGGCGGAGACCGACACGCGCCTCGACCTCGCAGCCCTCACCTATTTCGCGCGATGGCGACCGGCGCACGCGCATGCCCGGATCTTCGACACGCGGTTCTATCTCGCGCGATTGCCCGCCGATGCACCTGCGGCGCGAGTCGACGCCACCGAGAATGTCCGACTCACCTGGTCGACGGCCGCGCATGTGCTGGCAGAGACGGATGCCGGGCGTGCCGCGATCATCTTCCCGACGCGGCGCAACCTGGAACGGCTGGCGCGGTTCGCCACTTTCGACGCGGCGGTTGCGGATGCGCGATCGCATCCTGTGCAGACGATCGCGCCCTGGATAGAACAGCGTGACGGCGTCGAGCATCTCTGCATTCCCGACGACCTTGGCTATCCCGTGACGTCGGAGCCGATATTGAACGCGGTGCGCGGCTGAAATGCGCGCGGTGCGGCGGACGATCGGCTGGCTCGCGGGGCTCGCGATCTCCGCGGCTCTTGCGCTGATGCTCTGGTCGAGCTTGCGCGGGCGACCGCAGGACCTGCCATGGGCGCCGCTGGATCTCGGGCAGCCGATCGGCCTGTTCACCGGGCGTAAACTGACCGCGCTGACGGAGGATTTCCCGCAATGTCGTGCGCTGCTCGACCGGGCCGGGGTACGCTATACCGTCCTCCCCCCGCGCAAGGGCGAAGGGCAATGCGGCTATTCGGACGGCATAAGGCTCGCGGACCATGGCCCGCGGCGGATCGCGTTCACACCACCAAGCCTCGGCATCGCCTGTCCGGTCGCGGCAGCGCTGTCGATGTGGGAATGGGACGTCCTCCAACCCGCGGCACAGCGCCGCTTCGGCGCGCGCGTCGCCAGTATCGACCATTTCGGCAGCTATAGTTGCCGCCGTATCGCGGGCAGCCATTCGACCAGTTGGAGTGAACACGCCACCGCCGATGCGGTCGATATCGCCGGCTTCCGCCTGACCGACGGCACCCGCATCACGGTCGCCCGCGACTGGAAGGGCGGCGGCGCGATGGCCGCGTTCCTGCACGAT
>JAYVRZ010000468.1:0-2656 GCA_043775965.1 Sphingomonas sp. | reverse complement strand
TGGAGGTGGTTGCGGCACGGATGGTCGCGCTGCTCGATGCGCGCCGCTCGACGGGGCCGCTTCCCTATGCGGCACTGAAGGCCCAGCTCATCGGCATTGTCTTCGCCGACGACCTTTGGCCATATATGCGCCTGTGGCTCGAAATGGCCGCGCTCGCCGCGCATGGCGACCCGGTGTTTCGGGCCGTCGGCGAGCAATTGGGGCGCGGGTTCTTGGCGTGGGGCGCGGCACAACTCGACAGCGCGAGTGATACCGCGCGAGAGGTGGAGGCCGCGCAGCTGCTGGTCGCGGTCGAGGGGAATTTGCTGTTGCGCAGTATCGGGCTGGCGGACGTGGCTGCGCGCGCAGATTAGGTACGCCGCTCGATCACCATCCCCAGCACCAGCGCGACACCGGCGCCCCACAGGATCGCTGCCGCTCCGCCTAGCACGACTTCCGGCGTCGCCACATAAAGCGATGGCATCCAGGTGAGGGCCAGTCCGTCGAGCAAGGACGCCGTGCCGGTCATGATTGCGGCCCCGATGGCGGCGTGATTGCGCCCGACACTGGCAAGCTGGTAGCCCAGCAACAACGCCGGGACAGTGCCGACAACGATAAGCCCGAACACTAGCGCGGTCAGCGCATCGTTCCCCACCCACCCGCTCGCGGTCCCGCGTACGATCATCGCTGCGACGAACCAATAGACTGCACCGATCACGGCAAGCATCGTCATCTGGCGGGGAGGAAGGGGCAGGCGTTCGGTCGGGCTGGTCATCGGCGCATCTCCGGGTTGAACGTGTTACCCGATACATAAATGTAGCGAACGCTACAACTGCTATTTGTGCGATCACAAAATCCGCTGTCCTACAGACGCCGCTCTGTGCTTAGCTGTCGGGATGACCATCCGCCCGAACCCCACCCTTGCCGAAATCCGCCCTCGCATATCGCGCCTGTTTTCAAGCGCGATATGGGCAATGTTGATAACTTTAGGTGCTCCGGCTTTTGCTCAGACCGCGCCCATCGACGCCGCCATCCCGGCGCGGATCGACCGTATCCTGAAGGCGACACCGCTGATCGACGGGCACAACGACATCGCCGAGCAGCTGGGCGAGCATCATGATGGCAAGGTCGACGGGTTGGCCAGCGGCACCGCCAGCTGGCCCGACCATCCGCTGATGACCGACATGGCGCGATTGCATGAAGGCCGCGTCGGCGGACAGTTCTGGTCGGTCTATATCGACGGGACCATCACCGGCGATGCGGCGATCCGGCGCACGCTGGAGCAGATCGACATCGTCGACCGGATGATCGCTGCCTATCCCCGCGATCTGGAACTCGCGCGCACCGCCGACGACATCGTCCGCATTCACCGGACCGGCAAGGTTGCCTCGATGATCGGGATCGAAGGCGGGCGCCAGATCGGGGGCAGCCTGGCGGCACTCCGGCAATTCTACCGGCTCGGCGCTCGCTACATGACGCTGAGCCACAACCAGACAACCGAATGGGCCGACAGCGCGACCGACGACCCCAAATTCAAAGGCCTTTCGCCGTTCGGACTGAGCGTAATCGCCGAGATGAACCGATTGGGGATGCTCGTCGATCTGAGCCATGTCTCGCCGGATGTCATGCGGCAGGCGATCGCCGCCAGCCGTGCGCCGGTGATTTTTTCCCACAGCTCTGCGCGCTCGCTCAACGATCATCCACGCAACGTGCCCGACAATGTGCTGGGGCTGCTGCCGGCCAATGGCGGCGTGGTGATGGTCAACTGGGTGCCGGGGTTCCTGTCGCCCGCGCGCATTCGGCATGATGCAGAAAAGGCAGGCGAAGAGGCGCGGCTGAAGACGTTGATCCGCAACAACAGCGCGGCCGTGGCGGCCGGCGTGAAGGCCTGGGAGGTAAGCCATCCTGCCCCGGAAGTGACGGTCCGCGATATCGCCAACCATGTCGAGCGTGTCGCAAAGATCGCGGGGCACGACCATGTTGGCATCGGCGCGGACCTCGACGGGATCGATAGCACGCCGACAGGCATGGTTGGCGTCGAAACTTATCCGCGGCTGTTCGCCGAACTTATTCGTCGCGGTTGGAGCGATGTCGACCTCGCCAAGCTCGCCGGCGGGAATATCCTGCGCGCGATCCGCGGCGCGGAAGCGACAGCGGCGTCGATGAAGGACGTGCTGCCTGGGATGGCAGTTCTCACTTCCGCGAAGTGACCGCGATTCCCGGGTAGTCGCTGAACGCCCCGTCGATGCCGAGCGCATAGAACTGGCGGAGTTCGGCAGCCAGATCGCCATGCGCCGCCGGGTCGGTGCCGTTGCGCAATTCGGCGGGCAGGAAGAAATTCTCGGCGCGGAACGTCCAGACGTGGACCTTCAACCCGGCCTTGTGCGCGTCCATCACCAGCGTCGTCGGCGGCAGCGAGCGCCCGGTTGCATCGCGCGGCACGATCAGCGCCTTGGTCACCCCGATGGCATCGGCATAGCGCGCGACATCGGCGAGGCCCGCGGAGGTAACCATCGCGGTCGATAGCAGGTCGGGGCGGTCGGCAGGATGGCCGCTGCCGTCGATCAGCTGGACGAGGCGGAGCTTGGTCAGCTTGCGCAGGCGCTGCAGATTGCCGACCTCGAACGACTGAATGAATACCGGATCGCTCGCCTTGGTATAGCCCGCCTTCTTCAAC
>JAYVRZ010000467.1:0-5892 GCA_043775965.1 Sphingomonas sp. | reverse complement strand
CGATTTGATCCCGACCTCATAGTTTGTCGCAAACTCGTCGCGCACCTTCGAACCGGCGGCGACCAGGGCAGCGGGCACTTTGCCGTTCACCAGCACCGGCGGCGGCACCGCGATCGTATTGGTCTCGACAAAGCCGCCGGCCTTGCTGCCATGCCCGAACGAGGCATAGACCATCGCTCGCGGCGCGATGTCGTATTGCAGGCTGACGTTGCCATCGAGGAAGTTCGAGCGGTGAGCCAGCGGCGTCGGATCGAATTGCGGATTGGCGAACGTGTTCCACACGGTGAATGGAGCGCGGGCGACCCTGCCGTAGACGATATCTTTCTCCTCGCGGGTATAGCGAAGGCCGCCGGCGAGCCGCAGCGAATCGGAGACGTGCCACGTTCCGGAAGCAAACGCGGAATAGGCTTTCGACTTCTGGTTGAAGCTGTTCGTGAATGGCCCGTTGAACAGCTGTCCGGGGGGTGGCCCACCGGCAGGCGGGAATCCAGGCACTGCCCAACCCTGATCTTCTATCGAGTTCCACCGGCTATCGAGATAGAACAGGCCGGCCATGTACTCGAGCGTTCCGCCCGAGGGTGATTGCAGCCGCAATTCCTGGGTGAACTGCTTGTAGCGCTCGTCACGCTTAAAGTTGACGGTGTCATCGACGCTGAAGTCGAAATCGTCACGGAATGCGAGATCGTAGGTGACGTAGGATGTCTGCGAAACCAGCATATGGTCGCCGAGTTCGAGTTCGCCCTTGAGGCTGGCAATATCCGACTTGGTGACGTGAAAGGTGTCTCCCTTGGATGTCACGGTCGTGAACTGACGTGTCTTCCCGTTGAGCACTCCTTCGCCATAAAACGCCGGAATGTTGCCGATTAGCTGATAGCTGGCACCATACTGGCGGTTGTCGGCATGCTGATAGCTGGCGGTGGCGGTCAGCGTCTCTCCGAGCTTCGCCTTGAGCGTCGCGCGCAGCCCCAGATCCTTACGTTGCGGCCCATCGCGACCGGTTACATCGTTGCGCACCTGGCCATCGAGATCGTTATAGTGGCCCGCAACCCGCAGCGAAACGCCCTCGCCCAGCGGCAAATCGGCCGCGCCATCGACGGTGTAACCGCCGTTCTCGAATTCGTAACCGCCGCGCGCCTCGAAACTGAAAGTGTCGCCGGGCTGGCGGGTGATGACGCTGATGGCGCCGAAGCTCGCGTTCTTGCCGAGCAGGGTCGATTGCGACCCCTTGATAAATTCCATGCGCTCGACGTCGAAGAACGAGGTCGAATATAACCGCCCCTTTCCGAAGAACACGCCATCGGTGAACAGCGCTACCGATTGTTCGAACGCCTGCGGGCGAGCGGTCGTGCCCATGCCGCGGAAAGTCAGCGCCAGTCCGTCGTCTGGCGCGCGCGAGAACACCACGCCGGGAACGAGCGCGACTGCCTGAAACAGGTCCTTGACGCCCTGTGCCGCCAGTACATCGCCGCTGACGGCTTGAACGCTGATCGGCACGCGTTGCACGGATTCGGACCGCTTCTGCGCGGTAACGACGATTTCGCCGACGCCGCCTGCATCTTCCTCGGGTTGCGATACCGCGTCCTGGGCTTGAGCAGCCGTTGCACAAAGTGCGCTCAACGCGACCGTCGCATACAATCCGAATCTAAGCATGAGCCTTCTCCCCTCCATGCCCGCCAATCCATTCTCTGGCGGTTATCCGTTGCACCGATCGTGCATTCCGAATCGCGATTGACATCAATACGACGATAATGTCAATATGACATCAATAGCCACATCGAAATTGTCGGCATAGGCTATCGAGAGAGGATGCGGGAATGAGTGCCGATATCTATGACGTGATCCAGATCGGCTACGGACCGGTCAGCGAAGCGCTGGCGCTGTTTCTCGGACGGCAGCAGCGCAAGGTTGCGGTCTGCGAACGCTGGTCCACGCGCTATCCGCTGCCCCGCGCGGTATGCATCGATCACGAACTGTATCGCGTGCTCCAGGCCAATGGCATGGGGCCGGTGCTTCCTCACATCTCGCACGGCGGACCGGCATACCAGTGGTTCAACGCCGACTGGAAGGAACTGCTCGTCATCGACTGGTCAGAGCCTTCGATTTCGGGCGGGCCGGGAGTCAATTTCGTCCATCAACCGACCCTCGAAGCCGCGCTCGATGAGGCCGTGCGCATGCAACCCACCGTCGATCTTCACCTGGGGTGGGAAGCGGTCGCCGTCGAACAGGACGCCGAACTCGCCCACGTGCGCCTGCGCAATTTCGAGACCGGCGAGGAAAAGACGCTCTCGGCAAAATACGTGGTCGGCTGTGATGGCGCGAATTCGCTAGTCCGCGAGACCATGGGAAGCCCGCGCGAAGATTGCGGCTTCGAAGCCGACTGGCTCGTCATCGATGTCCTCCTCAAGGAAGGAGTCACCATCGAACAACTCGGTATTCCGGCCGCCGGGCAATACTGCAACCCCGTGCGCCCGACGACCATCGTTCCCGCCGGAGTTCGCGAGGGCAGGATCTTCCGCCGCTGGGAGTTCATGCGCCTGCCCGGTGAGCGCAACCAAGATCTCGAGCGTGAGGATCGCGTCTGGGAGCTGCTGGCACCGTGGGCAGGCCCCGAGACGGTCGAGCTCGTCCGCCACAAGGTCTACAATTTCCGCTCGTTAATCGCCGAAGGTTGGCGAGACCGCCGTCTGCTACTTGCCGGCGACGCCGCGCATGTGATGCCGCCGTTCATGGGCCAGGGAATGTGCTCGGGCATGCGCGACGCCTGGAACCTTGCGTGGAAGTTCGGCCTGATCCTCGACGGCAAGGCCGATCAACGCCTGCTCGACAGCTACGAGCTCGAGCGTCATCCGCACGTCAGCCAGATCACCGACATCTCGATCTATCTCGGCAAGATCATCTGTATTCCCGACCCGGTCGAAGCAGCGGAGCGCGACCGGGCGTTCCTGGGCGGGACTGCCCCGCTACCGCCTCCGTTTCCGCACCTCATCGATGGACTGCTTCACCGCGATTGTACCGGCAGCCTGACGCCAGGGGCCGGGTTTCTTGCTCCGCACGACGAATTGAACGACAGCCAGACCATCCGCCGTCTCGACGATATCACTGGTGGCGGCTTCGTGGTGATTAGCCGCGGCTACGATGCGCCCGAAGCTGTGCGGGACGCTTTGTCTGCAATCGGTCCGAAATTTGTCCGATTGGGCAAAGGCGGATTGGCCGAGGTCAACTGGCGCCTGAGCGCATTTCTCGACCAACGAGGCTGGGACGCGATGATCATCCGACCGGATTTCTACGTTTACGGCGGTGCGCTGGAAGCCGATGCTTTTTCGCAGCTCGCAGAAGATCTAGCCAACGACTTGCGCCGCTTCGGTGTCGGTCTCAAGACCACGGCACCCCTGCTATCCTGACGTTGCCGCCATGCAAAGATAGTACCTGCCAGCGGTGTGTTCTGGCAAGATGAACGCGTCCTCCACGTGAACGCCGAGATAAGAATCTCACCAAGGAGTACTATTTCGCGAACGGAATTGAGTCCGGGACCGACGTCTATGTACCAGGTGCGCCCCGCACCTACGGCATCAATGCTGGGTTCCACTTCTAACGCGCAACATGCACCGCTCCTGCCGCGCGGACATCGGCGATCGTCGGAAGTCCGTTGACCGCCATCAGAAGATCGGCTTCGGCGAGGAAGCAACGCAGAACGTGGGCGGCACCGGCCGCGCCATCCAGCGCGAGTCCATATGTGTAGGGTCGCCCTATGCCAACTGCGCGGGCGCCCAACGCCAGCGCCTTGACCACGTCGCTGCCCGAGCGGATGCCCGAATCGAACAGTACGGGCTTGTCACCCGAAGCTGCAACCACCCCCGGCAGCATGTCGATTGCAGCAATACCGCCGTTGGCCTGTCGGCCGCCGTGGTTGGAGCAATAGATCGCGTCCGCGCCCTCGTCGATCGCACGGCGCGCGTCATCTGGGTGGCAAATGCCCTTCAGGATCAGCGGGAGCTTGGTCAGCGAGCGAAGCCAGGCCATGTCGGCCCAAGTCAGGACTTTGCCGAAAACGCCCATCCACTGGCGGACCGCGGCGGCAAGGTCCTCCTCGGGTCGCTTAGCCAGCATCGCGCAAAAAACCGGGTCGCTGAAATAGTTCGTCAGCACATGACCGCGCAACTGCGGAAAATTGCCGCTGTTGAGATCGCGCGGGCGCCATCCGGTGACCCATGTGTCGAGGGTAACGACGATTCCCTTGTATCCCGCGACCTCGGCACGGCGGACGAGACTTGCGGTCAGATCCTTGTCCTTGGGCGTGTAGAGCTGGAAGAACCCTGGAGTGCCGCCCAGTTCGGCGGCGACTGCTTCAAGCGGGTCGTTCGACAGTGTCGATGCCATCAGCGGTACGCCGGTGTCCGCGGCGGCGCGGGCAGCGGCCAGATCGCCATGCCCGTCCTGGGTGCTGATCCCGGTCACCCCGATCGGCGCCATGAACAACGGACTTGGCAAGGTCAGCCCAAACAGTTCGATCGACAGATCGCGCGTCGTGCAGTCCACCATCATTCGTGGGGTGATGCCCCATTGGCGAAACGCCTCGGCATTGTGGCGTTGGGTGAATTCGTCGCCGCACCCGCCCTGGACGTAATCGAGCACCGACGTCGGCATCGCGGCCGTGGCACGTCGTTCGAGCGTCGCGAAATCGACCGGCACCTTGGGCACGACGCCGGCCAGTCCGGCATCGTAGATCGCATTCTGATAATCGCCATAATGAGCCATGCGGTGGTCCCTCTAGGGCGATGCTATCAGCCGCGGAAGCCCGGGTCGATCCGGTCGAGCTTGCGCAACGCCGCACATCCGGATCCGCTCAGGCTCAGAAGTTGGCGGGCATCGCCGGACCCCACTGTGCGCCCATCAGATCGGCCAGCGTGCCCATGCGTGGCTCGTCCTCTGCAGTGAACATATCGCCATCGGTCCAGTGTTCCAGCGTGTGGCCCCACGGATCGCGCCAGTAGTCGAATACCTGGCTCCCGAGAAAATGGCGGCCGATGCCCCACGCGGGGGTGTAGTCCCTGGCCTTGAGCAGGTTGTGGCCCGAGAGCACGTCTTCGATGTCGCGCACTTCGAATGCCGCGTGGTTGAACCCGGGTCCCGAAGGAAGCTGGGCGAGGAACAGCGTGTGGTGATCGGTCGGCATATTGCCCCGATCGCAGCGCATGAAGGCGCCGAGCGACATCCCCGGCGCGGCCTCGATCTCGTCCGAGGTGAGGAACCCGAAGCGTTCCTTGTACCAGGCTTCGGAAGTGCGGAAGTCGCTTACCGCAAGCACTGCATGGCCGAGCCGAACGATCTTGGGCGGCCCTTGCTCGACTCGCTTGTCCTTACGTAGCCGCGGCTTGTCGCGCGCGAAATTCCAGGGATGAGGATCGTCGAACGGGATGGGCTCGGCAGGTTTCTGTCCGGCAACGAGGCGGACGATGTGGCCATCGGGATCGGGTAGGTCGATGAATTTCCCGCCGCCGGGCGCATCGAGCGGCGCCGGCGTTTGCCCATACTCGGCTGCAAGCTTTTCGAGATCGGCTACGCTTTCGGCGCGGAAGCCGACCATGACAAAGCCGGGCTCACCGAGTTCCGTGACATGGACGAACGGCGCTTCCCCAGCACCGCGAACGAACAGCCGGGTGTCGTCCTCCAGCGCAACCACCGCGCCAAAGTCCTCCAAAAACGTTCGCATCTTCGTCAGGTCGGGAGCACGGAAACCCACGAACGCGATGTCTTCTATTTTGATGCCCATATCGTCTTCCTCCGCGCCGCGACGCGCTTTCGTTTAAAACCCGACCTTGTCGCCGCCCTTCAGCGAAAGGATTTCGCGTGCCTCGTCGGGCGTGGCCGGCTCGAACCCCAACCCCTCGACGA
>JAYVRZ010000466.1:0-7750 GCA_043775965.1 Sphingomonas sp. | reverse complement strand
ACGGCTCGGCTTGTGCCGCTGCGGTCAGCGCGATGGCGATGGCGATGGACATGACGGTCTCCTGCCGGGCCGCATGCGAACGCGGCCGGCTGTTATCGTAGGACGGTGACTGTGGCGGCGATCACCCTGTGATCGCCGCGTGGCCTTCAGGCAGCTACCGGGTACTTCGCGCGAAGCCGCGCATTCCCGACTGCCGCGGCAAGCGTGCGTTCGTCGAGCTTGCCCTCCCACTTGGCGATCACGATGGTGGCGAGTGCGTTGCCGACCAAGTTCACGAACGTCAGCCCCTCGGCAAGAATGCGGTGGATGCCGAGGATCAGCGCGATGCTGGCGACCGGGATCGTGCCCGTCGTGTTGAGCGTCGCCGCGAGCACCACGAACGCCGCGCCGGCAACACCCGCCGCCCCCTTGGACGTCAGCAACAGGACTGCGATCAGCCCGAGTTCGTGCCACACCGTCAGATGCGTGTTGGTCGCCTGCGCCAGGAACACCGCGACGGTCGTCAGGTACAAGCAGGTGCCGTCGAGGTTGAACGAATAGCCCGCGGGAATGACGAAGCCGACGACGCTCTCCTCGCAACCGACCTTGCGCATCTTCTGGATGAGCCGTGGCAGCACCGTCTCGGTCGAGGTGGTGGCGGCGACGATCACGATCTCGTCCCACAGATAGCCGAGCAGCCGCCACAGGCTGACCCCGCACCAATGCGCGATCCCGCCCAGCACGACCGCGGTGAACAGGCCACAGACCACGAAGAACTCGATGATCAGTTCGCCCAACGACCAGAGCGACGCCGTGCCGAACTGGCCGACCGTGAAGGCGATCGCGCCGAACGCCCCGAGCGGCGCGAAGTACATGATATAGCCGATGATCCGAAAGAACCCCTGCGAGGCGCTGTCGATCAGCGTGTAGACGGTCTTGCCGCGCTCGCCGATCGCCGCGATCGCGATGCCGAACAGCACCGAGACGAACAGTACCTGGAGGACATGGCCTTCGGTCAGCGCGCTGGCGAACGTGTCGGGAATGATCCCCATGAAATAGCCGGTGATCGACTGGTCGTGCGCGGTCGCGACATAGGTCTTGATCGAGGCCGTATCGATCGCCGTGACATCGATGTTCATGCCCGCGCCCGGTTGCCATAGATCAACCATCACCAACCCGAAGATCAGTGCGAGGATCGTCACCGCCTCGAAATACAGGATCGATTTCAGCGCGACGCGGCCGACGCTCTTCATATCGTTCATACCGGCGATGCCGTGGACGACGGTGACAAAGATAACCGGCCCGATCATCATGCGGATGAGCTTGATGAAGGCGTCGCCGAACGGCTTCATCGCCACGCCGGTCGCAGGCGCGAAATGGCCGAGCAGGATGCCGAGCACCGTCCCCGCCAGCACCTGGAACCAGAGCTGGCCGAAAATGCCGAACCGGCTCGCCTGCTTGGTAGTCTCTCCTAGGTCCGTCATCGATTTTTCTTTCGTTGTGACGTGTCGGCGGTCTCAGCCGAAAAGAATTCCGTCGAACAGCTTGCGGGCGGTGCGGAGCATGGCCGCCCCGACGACGTTGCCGTCCTCGTCGAGGTCGATCACGCAGCCGGTCGCGCCGCTGGGATGCTCGACGTCGAGCAATTTCGATTGCCCGTCCGGCACGACCGCGAGGCCATGCGCGGGCGACCCGTCGATGAGGCAGGCGGTGGCGGCGCTGACCGCGCCCAGCACGCCGATCGAGGCGTGACAGCGATGCGGAATGAACGAACGCACGCTGATCGCACCGCCGTTACGCGGCGCGTCGACCAGCATCAATTTGGGTACCGACTGCTCGGTGACGTCGCCCAGGTTCATCTGGGGCCCGGCCTTCAGTCGGATCGCCTCGATCCTCGCCTTTAGCGTCTCGTCCGCATCGAGCGTCGCGCGGTCCTCGTACCCGGTGATACCGACGTCGGCCGCGCGCAGTACGACGCAGGGCATGCCATTGTCGATCAGCGTCACGTCGACGCCATCGATGACATCGACTGTGTTACCCGTCGGCAGCAACGCCCCGCAGCTTGATCCGGCTATATCCGCGAAGGCAAGCGGAACGGGTGCGGCCGTGCCGGGGACCCCGTCGATCCGCGCATCGCCTTCGTAGGTTACGAGACCGCCTGGGGTTTGCACCGTCGCGGTCGCGAGCTTGCCCGTATTGACCATGAATATCGATACGTCCGTCTTCTCGTTCCCTGCCTCGACCAAGCCGCGTTCGATCGCGAACGGCCCCACCCCGGCCAACATGTTCCCGCAATTCTGCGCGTCGCTGACGATCGCCTGGTCGACGAACACCTGGAGAAACAGATAGTCGACATCGGCGCCGGCTTCGGTCGAGCGCGACACGATCGCGACCTTCGACGTCAGCGGATCGGCGCCGCCCATCCCGTCGATTTGGCGCGGATCAGGCGAACCGAACGCGCGCAGCAGGAACGCGTCGCGCGCGGCCGTATCGGCGGGGAGGTCGGTGGCAAGGAAGAACCCGCCCTTCGATGTGCCGCCACGCATCCACATCGCGCGAATTGCGTTCGGGCGCTCAGACATATTTCAGTCCCTTGGCGGCAAGCCGCTCGCGCATTGCGTAGCTGTCGAGCCCGAGTTCGCCGCTGGCCATCCGGTCGCGCTTTTCTGTCTCGCGCGCCTCTCGCGCTTGCGCCTCCGCAAGCACCGCTGCCGCGTCCGCGCGGCGCACGACGCAGACGCCGTCGTCGTCGGCCACGATCACGTCGCCCGGCTCGATCCGTTCGCCCGCACATACCAGGGTCACGTTGACCGAACCTAGTGTCTCCTTGACGGTGCCCTGCGCGAATATCGCCTTCGACCAGACCGGGAAACGCATTTCGGTAAGGTCGCGGACGTCGCGAACGCCCGCGTCGATGATGAGCCCGCGGCAACCCCGCGATATCGCCGACGTGGCGAGCAGATCGCCGAAATACCCGTCCTCGCAGGGCGATGTCGGCGCGACCACGAGGATGTCGCCGTCCTTCACTTGTTCAATGGCGACGTGCATCATCCAGTTGTCGCCTGGCGGAACCGAGACGGTGACCGCAGACCCGGCGATCCGCGCGCCTGCATAGATCGGACGAATACGGCTGCCGAGTAGGCCTATCCGGCCCTGTGCCTCGTGCACGGTGGCGACGCCGACCTTGGCGAGGCCGTCGATGACCGACAGTTCAGCACGTTCGATATGAGTGACGACGCTGGGCATCTCTGATCCTCGATCCTTTTTTTCGTTATCCTCCCTAGGAACCGACGACAGCCCGAAGGCAAAACGGATTTGCGCACAAGGCATAAGCTGTGCTGAGGTCTGAGCGTGCCAAGTCTTCGCCACCTCAACCTCCGCCATCTCGACGCGGTCGCCACCGCGGCACGGCTGGGAAGCATCACCGCGGCCTCGCAAGCGATGAACCTGTCGCAGCCTGCGCTCACGCAGGCCGTTGCCAAGGTCGAGGCGGTGCTCGGGCATAGGCTCCTGGACCGGCAACCGGGTGGCGTGGTCGTGACCGAGGCCGGACGCCTGATGACTGGCAGGATCGAGTATGCCCTGGCGTATGTCGCGCAAGGCGGGCGGAGCGTGCGGCGCGGGGCGCGCCTGCCGCCCTTGCCCAACGTCGAACGGCGGATCGCGCTCGGCCAGTTGCTGGCCCTGATGGCGGTCGACCACGCAGGCAGCTTCGCGCTGGCCGCCAGGCATACCGGATTGTCCGAGCCCGCCGTTCACCGTGCGGCGCGCGACCTCGAACAGCTGTTAGAAGTGCCTCTGCTGGCCCGGCAGGGACGAACCGTCCAGCCAACCGCGGCGGCGATTCGGTTGCTGAGATTTGCTCGACTGGCACACGCGGAACTGGAGTCGGGCTTCGACGAACTCGCGGCGCTGCATTGCGAAGGCGCAGGGCGGATAACGGTCGGCGTCATGCCCCTGGCGCGCGCGATCCTGCTCCCGCAGGCGCTCGCACGCTTTGCTCGCCTCTACCCGGTGGCCTCCGTCGGTGTCGTCGAAGGACCCTATATCGAGGTGCTCTCGGCGCTACGCGAAGGCGGCATCGACGTGGTCGTCGGGGCGATGCGCGATCCGCTGCCCGTGGCCGACGTCGTGCAGGAACCCTTGTTCGACGACGACCCCGTCATCGTGGGACGCAAGGGCCACCCCCTGCTGGGCGAACCGGGCTTCGTCTTCCAACGTCTACTGGATTTTCCGTGGGTTATCGCCGCACCGGGGGTTCCCGTACGGCGCCGGTGGGAACAGATGTTCAAGGAACAGGGGCTCGAACCGCCACGCCCGCGGATCGAGTGCGGGTCGGTGATGGTGGTGCGCGGGCTGATGCTCGAGGACGACTGGCTGACGCTCATGTCACGCGACCAGTTCCTGCTCGAGGACCGCGCCGGACTGCTAAGCGAGATCGCCGGAGCCGGCTCGTCGCTGCGCCGGCAGATCGGGATGACGACCCGCCAGGATTGGCGACCCACCCAACTTCAGCGTGAATTCCTGAGCATCTTCCGATCCACCTGCGCCGAATGGACTTCAGGAAAAGCAATGGACGGACAGCCGTTTCGATACGCCTAACAGGCTTGGCGCGCTTAGATACCCCGCATCACGTCGCCGACAAGGCGAACGCCAACCCTCGCCATTCTGGGAACGCAGCCATGATCATCGACTGCCACGGCCACTACACGACCGCTCCCGCCCGCCACAATGCTTGGCGCGACGCGCAGGTCGCGGCGATCGGTACGGGCGGCGACATAAACCCTGCCTACCCCGCCATATCCGACGACGAGATCCGCGAAACGATCGAGGCGAACCAGCTGCGCCTGCTTCGCGAGCGCGGCGCCCACATGACGATCTTCTCACCCCGCGCCTCGGCCATGGCGCCGCATGTCGGCAGCGAAGCGGTCGCGCGCATCTGGGCCCAGCGCTCGAATGATCTGATCAAGCGGGTCATCGAGCTGTACCCTGAAACCTTCGCCGGCGTATGCCAGTTGCCGCAATCCCCCGGCATCTCGATTGCGCATTCGATCGACGAGTTAGAGCGCTGCGTAACGGACCTCGGGTTTATCGGCTGCAACCTCAACCCCGACCCTTCGGGCGGCAAGTTCGATTCCCCGCCGCTGACGGATCTGGCGTGGTATCCGTTCTTCGAAAAAATGGTCGAGCTCGACGTTCCTGCGATGATCCACGTATCGGGCAGCTGCAACCCGGCGATGCACGCGACCGGCGCCTACTACATCGCGGCCGATACGATCGCGTTCATGCAGTTCCTCGTAGGCGACCTCTTTCGGGATTTCCCGGACCTGCGCTTCATCATTCCGCATGGCGGGGGCGCGGTGCCCTATCACTGGGGACGCTATCGCGGGCTTGCCGATATGCTGAAGCGCCCGCCCCTCGCCGAGCACGTCATGAAGAACGTGTTCTTCGATACCTGTGTCTATCACCAGCCGGGCATCGACCTCCTGTTTAAGGTGATCGACGTCGACAACATTCTGTTCGGGTCCGAGATGGTCGGCGCGGTACGTGGTATCGATCCCGAGACTGGCCAGTATTTCGACGATACCAAGCGTTATGTCGACGCGCTGGCCATCTCGGACGCCGACAAGCGCAAGGTATTCGAGGGCAACGCCCGCCGTGTCTACCCACGCCTCAACGCGCAGCTCGCCGCGCGGGGGCTGTGATGTCTGAATTTACGATGGATCCTGCCTGGATCTGCTATCACCCCGCCCCGAGCAAGCCCGCCTTTGCCGTGCCCGCGGGTGCGGTCGATGCGCATTGCCACGTGTTCGGGCCGGGCGATGTGTTCCCCTACGCGCCGGAACGGAAATACACGCCGTGCGATGCTGGCAAGGACGAGCTGTTCGCGCTACGAGACCATCTCGGCTTTGCCCGCAATGTCATCGTCCAGGCGACCTGTCACGGTGCGGACAACCGCGCTCTGGTCGATGCGCTGCGGACCGCCGGCGACCGCGCTCGCGGCGTCGCGACCATCCGCGATACGGTGAGCGATGCGGAACTAGCCGACCTTCACGCGGCCGGCGTGCGCGGCGTACGCTTCAACTTCGTCCGTCGCCTCGTCGATCCGAAGCCCGACGCGTATTACCGCGCGATCATCGACCGGATCGCTTCGCTCGGCTGGCACGTCGTGATCTATTTCGAGGCTGCGGATCTCGCCGAGCGCTGGGACTTCTTTACGTCGTTGCCGACGATCGTCGTCGTCGATCACATGGGGCGCCCGGACGTGACGCAACCCGTCGATGGCCCCGAGTTCGGGCGACTCATCCGCCTGATGGACGAGCACGACAATGTCTGGACCAAGGTGAGTTGCCCCGAACGCCTGTCGATGGTCGGTCCGCCTGGCTATGACGACGTCGTGCCCTTCGCGCGGACGCTGGTCGAGCGCTTCCCCGATCGCGTCCTGTGGGGCACCGACTGGCCCCACCCCAACATGACCACGCACGCCCCAGACGATGGGCCGCTGGTGGACGTCATACCGCGTATCGCAATGACCCCCGTGCTCCGACACAAGCTGTTGATTGACAATCCGATGCGACTTTACTGGGCATAGCCTGATGGCAGGCTTGGATCAGGCCTGATGATACGGGTCGGCGTGGGGCGTTTCTAGACCTCCGATACCCGTATCACCTGATTCTCCCGCGCCCATCCCACCACCGCCACCGCCACCGCCACCGCCACCGCCACCGCCCGTTTTGGCGCCTTCGCCTCTTCCGCCAGCGTTCTTAGCCCCTCCTCCCGATGACGGTGGCCGTGTTGGGCCCTGCATCGGTATCTCTAGGTCTGTGGGTATGGGATCGAGGTCGAGGGCCTCGCGAACGAAATTGCGGAGCGATACCACGAGATCATGGGTATGCACTGGATGCCCGGCTACCAGTTCCCGAACTGCCTTGTCGGCAAGTCTAGGGTCACGACTCATTGATCAGAGCCAGAAGATGACGGTGGCGGCGAGCGCGATAGCAGAAAAGAAGACGGTCGGGCATCGATCGTAGCGAGTGGCGACGCGGCGCCAGTCCTTCAGGCGGCCGAACATAATCTCGATACGGCTCCGGCTTCGGTAGCGGCGCTTATCGTATTCGACGGGGATGATCCGGGATTTTCGGCCCGGAATGCAGGGCGTTATGCCCTTTGCCTGAAGGGCGTCCCTATACCAGTCTGCGTCATAGCCGCGGTCGCCCAGCATCCACTGCGCCTTGGGCAGATCGTCGAGCAGCGCGGCAGCGCCGGTGTAGTCGCTGACCTAGCCAGCCGTCATGAAGAAGCTGAGCGGTCTACCCTCTGCATCGGTGACAGCGTGCAGCTTGGTATTCATCCCGCCTTTGGTGCGCCCGATGAGGCGTCCAATGCCCCCTTTTTTACCCGCAGGCTGGACGCCGTGCGGTGTGCCTTCAGGTAAGTCGCGTCGATCATGATCGTCTTGGGCGTGGCGCTCGCGGCGGCCAGTCCTTCCATTATGCGGAGGAAGACACCCCTTTCGCCCCATCGCTTCCACCGTTTGTAGAGCGTCTTGTGTGGGCCATACTCCCGAGGGGCATCGCACCAACGGAGCCCGTTGCGGTTGACGAAAACTATACCGCTCAACACGCGCCGGTCATCAACCCGTGGCTTGCCGTGACTCTTGGGAAAATACGGCTCGAGCCGCGCCATCTGCTCGTCGGTCAGCCAGTACAGGTCGCTCATCCTCGGTCTCCTCACGGAGCCTGAATCAGATCGAGCCGCTCAGATCAATGGG
>JAYVRZ010000465.1:0-5371 GCA_043775965.1 Sphingomonas sp. | reverse complement strand
GTCGACGACCCAAGTCGGCCTCAAGCCCGCGGCAGGCGCCCACGCATCGCACGATGCGTGAAACTTGCCCTTCGTTGTTGAAGGATACAACATCCGGCTAACACGAGCAATCGTGTTAGCGTCTTGCGCTTCTCAATTCTTCTTCCTTCGTAGTCACTGTGCAAGTCTTAGACGCCGTATCCTTGCAATCCGATCATACCGATTGCGATGTTCATGTCGACGAACCTTGCAAACGCTTCGTGACGCGTATCTTGCGATGCAAGGCCAGTCCCGGCCTGCCTTGCATCGTCGTCCGTGGAACCGATGTTTTACGATGCAAGGTTGGAATGGCCGGATCTTGCATGTATAAAATACTCGCGAAAGCCGATGCAAGAATGGGGTCGGCCGACACTTGCGGCTACGCAACTGACGACATTTCCGCCTACGCAAGTATTGTTTAGGTAGACCCGGCATGCGCGTGCCTATAGATGGTATCCCCTTCGAGGGACCTGGTCGCGCACCGTGGCCATTACAGCCGCCCTCGGCACGAGGACGGTATGCTTGAGACCCTTGTTCATGACCTGATCGAATCGCTTGCCGATGCAATCGTCGGCGTGACCCTGACAATCGCCGACGACCATCAGGCGCGCCGCGACAAGCGGGCCGACTATGAGACGCAAGCGAACGGCCATGCGAACCGGCTGCTCGCGCACATCGTGCCCAAGTTGCAGGCGACGGTGCGCAACCGGTATGCCGACTGGTCGGTGCATCCCCGCCTTGGCCATGAGTCACTCGGCGCGGAACTGCGCACAGCCAAGATCGGACTGAACGAATCGGTCATGACGCTGAAGGGCAATCCGTCTGTGACGAACCGGATAAATGCCCTTGCCGCTTCTATCCGCTTGACGGCGATCACCGAGGTCCTCGGGGCCGGCTGCATCTTCGATGACGCCGCCGTCCGCTCGGCACCGATCAAGACGACAAATACCGTCAAGCCGGTTCGCGACAACGACAAGCGGCTCAGTCGCCGCGCGATTACGATCGGAGATGTATCGCCCGTGGTGATGCCGCTGGTGGCGCAGCTCCGTGCCTCGAACCCCGAACGCTTCACAGCGCTGGCCAAGATCGAGGCTCTGCGTGGCGGACCCGACGATGCCGATGGCATCGCCACGCAGTTGGCGACGCTTGCGGCGCTTGAGGACGATCAGGCCTTTATCGAGACGCTGGCGACGCACGCGGCTGTGGTGGTCAAGGGCGCGGACGCCGCCTCGCCATCTATTAAATTAGAGTGCGTTCAGGGACAACTACCCGAACCAGCAACGACGCCGGTGCGTGCTCCAGTCCCCATCGCTGAGCGGCAGCTCGCGTCGGCCTCTTCGGTCGATGCGAATGTACCGCCCGTATCGGGCGCGGCGCTTGTTGCAGATGTTCCGGCACCCGATCCAGAAACCGCCGCGGCGATCGGCGCCATTTCCACGTTCGTAAGCCAGCAACGCTGGGCGTTGATCGACAACGGCGGCGTGTTCAGCCTCGAGAAGCTCACCAAGCGCGCCGATCTCAATAGGGCGTTCGACAAGATAGCGACCCTACCCGCCATGCAGGACGCGCTACGCCGCGTCGCCGCTTCGGCCATATCGACACCGTAATCTGGACCAGGGGGACGAAGCCCGCTGCACCAAACTGACCCCATCCCCTCGAAAGGCTCCTACCATGCTTGACGACCTACTGCCTCTCCCGATGGATATGCCTGAGATGGCACCCCCGACGATCCCGCGCATGAACCGGCCGGCGTCCATCACCAAGCCCGAGATCGCGCCAACGCTACCGACGATGGTCGTGGTCGATGCGAACCTGCTCCAGATCGACGACCGCTTCGGGCTCGACGCCGCCGCGCTTACGGTACGGTACACACAGGAGATCGCCGACGCACGGACGAGGCTTGAGCAAGCAACCCCGCAAACCTTGTATCCATCGGTCCTAAGCGCCGGGGACGATCGCTACACGGCCTTCAACGGCATACCCGTGGTCCTCGCCGCGCTGGAACTTGCCCGAGCATCGAACACCGCCGTATTGGTCACCGTGCTCCTCCACGAGGCTGTCGACGGCGACGCGCTCTTGCACGACGTCTTTGAAAATCCGCGCGGAAAAAGTCTGTTCGAGAAGGCACGCTACATCGCCGGCTGCGAGGCTAAATATGGCACGCGTCGCGCCTGGATGCGCGCCGAGGGTATCGCGCCGGAAAAATGGGAGCCACGTTTCAGCAAGATCGCCAAGATCGGAAGGCTCGACAAGCGCCTGCTCGCGGCGATCGACCCGCATACCATCGCGAATGCCGAAGTCGCATGCCGCATCGTCGATGCGTGCGCAGACCCGGCGACGCGTCGCATCGTCCTTGATATGACGGAAGCCGCGGCAGCAACCACCACCAGCCCGCTGAACGCCGGGCCGTTGTTTAAGCGGATCGACGCCGTCCTGCATCCAAGATCCCCAGCGTTTGCGTCTGGCGGTTGGAGCAGCGGCGTGCGCGAACTGCGCGGTGCCGATGGCAGCGTCGTCGCGACGCTCACGCGCGATGGTCCGAGTTGGTCGATCGCCGGCAGCGATGTTGCTGGCGTCAACCGCGCCCTGCTGCGGTCCGCGTTCGACGCCTTCACGACCTGAGCTGGTTGCGGAAACTTGCACTGGTGCAAGTCGGCACAGCCATATTTACCACCTGACGAGGAGCGTAGCATGACACAGAAACCCCAAGACGATGACTCGATCGACCGCTACGTCGACAAGATGATCCGTTCGGTTCCCGAGCAAAACCAGCCGGATCCACAGGTGATCTGCAGGCAGGGCTGCCCCAGCGCCAACTGGGTTCGCGAGAACCAGACGCTGCGCTGCTACTGCCATTCCATGGGTGTGTTCTCGTGGCCTAGGCTCAATCTTGAAGATTGCGCCGACCGTCAACGGGCGCTTCGCGAACAGCCGCGATAGAGATACTGGGATTCGTGCGAGCGATCAACAAGCCAAGTCCTACAAAGGCCGAACGATGGTGATCGCCGTAAAGTAAGGCACCAGTTCCGTCCTTCAGCAACTCTGCTGGATGTTTTATGCCGCGGCCAGCCCGGCCGTCATCGACGGCATGTCTCACAACTTGAGGTAACGTTTCGTCGCCTCCGCAGTAGAAAGACCTATTTCACGAAGCCGCTGCGCGGCATTGGTGGCGGCGGTGAGGTAACGCAGCCTCGCTGAGGTTTGGTCCTGCGGCAGCGGCGGCAGACGATGGAGTTCCTTCAACGAGAGGAACTCCCCATGGCGACTCTACCGACCGAAATACCCGTTACTCCGCTGCGTCAGCGCATGCTCGACGACATGGCGATGCGCTCGATGCGGTCGCGTACCCAGCACGACTATGTCCGCCTCGTCCGTGCCTTCGCGGCTTTCCTGCGACGCTCGCCGGAGACCGCGACCGCCGAGGACGTACGGCGCTTCCAGCTTCACCAGCGCGAGCACGGTGTCGGAGAGTCCGTCATCGGCGCCACAGTGTCGGCGCTGCGCTTCCTGTTCGGCGTGACGCTCGACCGGCCCGACCTGTCGCGCAAGCTGGTCCTGGCGCCTCGTCACCGCAAGCTGCCCGACGTGCTCAGCGTCGAGGAAGTGGCGCGGCTGCTCGAGGCGGCGCCGGGCATCAAGTACCGAGCGGCGCTGGGTGTCGCCTACGGGGCGGGCCTTCGCGTGTCGGAGGTCGCGCACCTCAAGGCCGACGACATCGACAGCAAGCGCATGCTGATCCGCATCGAGGAGGGCAAGGGGCGCAAAGACCGTAACGCGATGCTGTCGCCGCAGCTGCTCGAACTGCTCCGGCTCTGGTGGCGCGAGGGCAAGCGGCCCAGCGTGTTGTTGCCACACGGCTGGCTGTTCCCCGGGCGCAGCTACACCGCCCCTGTCTCGACCCGGCAACTCCACCGCGCCGTTCATGAGGCTGCCGAGGCGGCCGGGATCCGCAAGCGCGTCAGCCCGCACACGTTACGACATAGCTTTGCCACGCACCTGCTCGAGCAGGACGTCGACATCCGCGTCATCCAGGTCCTGCTCGTGCACAGCAAGCTCGAGACGACCGCGCTCTACACCAAGGCCGCCACCCGCACGATCCATGCGGTGACCGGGCCACTCGACCGGTTGATGGCCCTGATGGAGGGCAAGACCCCCGGCGGGTGAGCGTGCGATGCGCACCTCGCTCGAGGTCGCCGACATCTTCCGCGCTGCCGGCCCTGCGTACCGGACCGCGCATGCCGGGCATCTGAGCCTCGACCAGCTCAAGGTCATGTCGGCCATCAAACATTGCCGCAC
This sequence comes from Sphingomonas sp., assembly GCA_043775965.1. Taxonomy (GTDB): domain Bacteria; phylum Pseudomonadota; class Alphaproteobacteria; order Sphingomonadales; family Sphingomonadaceae; genus Sphingomonas. Next base: position 1,057 of record JAYVRZ010000465.1, on the reverse strand, counting down.
CGCTACGCTTGGCGGTCACATCGAAGCATGCACCAACTGCGGACACTGTCGGGTCGCCTACAACTCCTGCCGCAACCGGCACTGCCCCCGGTGCCAGGGTGCGGCCGCGCGAGCATGGCTTGCCGAGCGCGAGGCCGACCTGATGCCGGTCGGCTATTTCCACGTCGTCTTCACCCTGCCGGCCGAAGTCGCCGACATCGCGTACCAGAACAAAGCTGCGTTCTACGGCCTGCTGTTCCAGGCGGCGTCCGAGACGATGACGACCATCGCCGCTGACCCGAAAGCATCTCGGCGCCCGCATCGGCATCACCGCGGTCCTTCACACCTGGGGGTCGGCGATGACCCACCACCCGCACATCCATATGATCGTACCGGGCGGTGGACTGTCGCCGGACGGCAAGCGCTGGGTGTCGTCACGCCCGGCGTTCCTGCTGCCGGTGCGTCTGCTCGGCAAGCTGTTCCGCCGCCTGTTCCTGACCCGGCTGATGGCGCTGTACAACGCGGGACGGCTCGGCTTCTTCGGCAGTCTTGCGGCACTCGCGGAACGCCGCGCCTTCCTGCGATACCTGTCCCCGGTCCGGAAGAAGAACTGGGTCGTCTATGCCAAAGCGCCATTCGCGGGACCGCAGGCCATCCTCGCCTATCTATCGCGCTACACGCACCGCGTGGCGATCTCGAACAGCCGCCTCGTCCGCTTCGACGAGACCAGGGTGACATTGCGCTACAAGAATTATCGCAACGATGTCGCCGACCGGCAGCAGCTGATGACGCTGGCCGCTGACGAGTTCATCCGCCGCTTCCTGATCCACGTCCTGCCAAAAGGCTTCCACCGCATCGGCCATTACGGCCTGCTCGCTGGCGCCACCCGCAAGGCTCACCTCGAACACGCCCGCCAACTGATCGGTGTCGGCCCGCCCGTGGCCGCTGCCGCGCCGACCGAACCCGAGGATGCCCGCCTGCCATGCCCATGCTGCGGGGGACGCATGCTCGTCATCGAAACCTTCGAACGCTGGCGCCAGCCCCGCGCACCGCCGCATGACACCAACCCGACCGGGAC
>JAYVRZ010000464.1:0-12236 GCA_043775965.1 Sphingomonas sp. | reverse complement strand
TGGGAAGGAACGGGGGGACCTGACCCAGCTCAGGCCAGACCTCGTGGTGATCGGGATCGATCTCTCTGGTGGAAGAGTCCGGATAAAGGTGACGCCCGTCGAGGTGAAATGCCGGCCCACCTCGCGCTACGGCGCGGGCGAGGCGGTTGAAGCGCTGGAGCAGGCGAAGGCCTTGTCGTCGCTCTTGAACGCGATGCAGCCCCATAAGGGGCAGCCCGTCCTATGGGCGCTTGCCTTCCAGCATCTGCTCCTCTCGATCATCGGCTTTGGCCTGCGAGTCTACAGCCAGCACCACGACGTTGTCGGCCATGCCGTGCGCTGGTCGGACTTCCACGAGCGCATTGCACGTGCCATCCTCGATGGCGGGGACAGCGTCGAAATCGACATGCGAGGGCGCCTGATCGTCTTGGATGACAATCCCTCCAGCAAGCCGCACGATTTTGACAAGGACGGGTTTGACGAAACCATCATCATCGGGCGCGAGGATGCCGGCAAGGTCGTGGCAGGCGACCCGGCGGCATTCTACGAAATGGTCAGGTCTCGCCTCGGCGACTGGCAGCTGATGCCCGGTCTGGTGGCCGAGGCAGAAGCCGAGCCAGAAATACCTCCTGCACCATTGGAACCCGCGGAGCCGCAGGACGATGAGTCTTCCGCTGGTATGATCGTGGAACCCCCGTTGGGCGAGGCCCCGCAACCTGTCGAGAGCCCCGTCGTTATCAAGGAAGCTGGAAGCGGCGTCATCCTCGAAGTTGGGAGGACAATCGACGGCTTCCGCCCCCGCGATCTCCAGCTCAACATCTCGGATACTCGGCTCAACCAGCTGAACATCGGGGTCGTTGGCGACCTCGGCACGGGCAAAACGCAGCTTTTGAAGTCGTTGATAACCCAGATCGCGTCGTCCAGCGCGGAGAACCGCGGCCGCGCGCCGCGCTTCCTAATCTTCGACTACAAACGGGACTATAGTAGTGATGACTTCGTGGCCGCGACCGGCGCGCGTGTTGTTCGCCCGCATCGCATTCCGCTCAACCTATTTGATACGCGCACGAGCGGCGACGTACCGGCGCCGTGGTTCGATCGGTTCAGATTCTTCGCCGACGTTCTCGGCAAGATCTACTCCGGGATCGGCACGGTCCAGCGCGACAAGTTGAAGCGCGCCGTGAAGGAGGCTTATGATTCCGCCGCGCCCGGCATTCCGCCGACTTTGCGGGAGGTTCACACCGCCTACCACGACATCGTAGACGGGAAGCCCGACTCCCCAATGTCCATCATTGGAGACATGCTGGACATGGAGATATTCGAGGAGGACCAGTCAAAGACGATGCCGTTCGATAGCTTCCTCGATGGCGTCGTGGTCATCGCACTGGACGCTCTGGGGCAGGACGACCACAGCAAGAACATGCTCGTCGCAGTCATGCTGAACATGTTCTACGAAAACATGCTCCGGACGAACAAGCTTCCTTTCCTTGGTCAGAACCCACAGCTGCGAGCAATCGATTCCTACCTGCTGGTAGACGAGGCCGACAACATTATGCGGTATGAGTTCGACGTCCTGCGCAAGCTCCTGCTGCAGGGCCGCGAGTTCGGCACCGGCGTCATCCTCGCATCCCAGTACCTTCGCCACTTCAAGGCAGGCGGCACGGACTACCGCGAGCCCCTCCTCACATGGTTCGTCCACAAGGTGCCGAATGTCACCGCAACCGAGTTGTCAGCTCTTGGCTTGTCGGCAAGCGCATCGGAGGTGTCAGAGCGCGTAAAGGCGCTTGGCAACCACCAATGCCTGTACAAGTCATTCGACAGCCCTGGCGAGTTCATCCGTGGATACCCGTTTTATGAGCTCATGCGCGCGCGCGGCGAGCAATAGGCGGGCGCTTGGTTGATTTCCTAAGCCCGCTGGAGCGGTCCGAACGCATGTCTCGGATTCGCTCATCCAACACCTCGCCCGAGCTTGCGATTCGGCGAGCACTGCACGCCCTTGGCTTCAGGTTTAGGTTACATCGTAAGGACCTGCCCGGGAAACCGGACATCGTCCTCCCCCGGCACAAGACCGTAATTTTCGTCCATGGATGCTTTTGGCACCGGCATGTGGGCTGCAAGGTTGCCTCTACGCCAAAGACCAACACTGGGTTCTGGGAGGAAAAGTTCCAACGGAATACAGCGCGAGATGAGAGGAATGCCGCATTGTTGCAGGCGCTTGGGTGGAAAGTGCTCGTCGTGTGGGAGTGCGACTTGGGGAGCTTGCGGAAGGCGCGGGAGGCGGCAGTCCGCATTGCAGGCGAGATCGGCCTCTCGCCTAAAGACAAAGCCCCGACTTGTACGTCCGCAGATGCGCCGCTGCCTAACGGGCTTCCTCGACTTCACGCCGCCCCCTGTTAGGGTCGGCCCATGAGCACGATTCAGAAATTCCGCGTTAGCTCCGCCCTGAAAGATATTATTGGCCGGGACCTGATTACAAACGACGCCGTCGCAGTCTTTGAGCTAGTGAAAAACAGCTTCGATGCGCATGCTAAAAATGTGAATATCGAATTTGACGAAGACAGTATCACCATCGTGGACGATGGTAAGGGTATGTCTCGCGAGGATATAGTTTCGAAGTGGCTCTTCGTCGCCTATTCCGCGAAGAAGACCGGTGAAGAGGACGTGGAATTACCGCGGGACTATCGCGACCAAATATCCCAGCGACGTGGCTTTGCCGGAAATAAAGGGATTGGTCGGTTTTCATGTGATAGACTTGGCACTAAGTTGGAGCTGTACACTCGCCCCATAGGTGGGAAACGCGTCGAATATCTCGACATTGATTGGGAAAGCTTCGAGGTCGATGCAAAGCGCGAATTCGAGACCGTTGACACGACGCTGACGTTCACAAGCAGCTTTCCGGTTCCGAGCCGGATCAAGCCTCCTAAGAAAAATGGGACGATGCTCAGGATCAGCGGTCTGCGCGACGAGTGGGATTACGCCAAGATCGACGGGCTGCGCGCCTACTTGGCGAAGCTAGTAAATCCATTTGAAACCTCCAGCGCGATGTCGATCTCGACTTTCGTGGCCGACGAAGATTGGCCAGATCTAGAAGGTCAGGTCGGCAACCATATCGTTGATTTACTCGCGGAAAAAACGGCAAAAATCGAGGTCGCGGTATCGGACGGAATTATTCATTCGACGCTGCATGATCGCGGGACGTTGATATACGAAATTAAGGAGCCAAGTCCGTACAAGTCACTTGGAGCGACAACCGTAACGGGAAAGCTATATTTCCTCAATCGCAGTGCGAAGCATACATTTACAAGCCGAATGGGTCTTCAGCCCGTGCAATTTGGAAATATCTTCCTTTTTGTAAATGGTTTCCGGATATTTCCAGTCGGCGAACCAACTGATGACACGTTTGGTATCGGGCGCCGGAAACAGCAGGGGTCTAGCAGATACCTAGGCCTGCGCGACGTTATTGGCAAAATCGACGTTGAGGCGACTGCCGGAAGCTTCCAGGAGGTGTCCAGCCGCAATGCGGGCCTCATCGAAACTAGTGCAACGAGCGATTTATACGAATTCGTGATGCGCAACATCTTACAGCGCCTTGAGCGATACGTAGTCAACGTGAACTGGGTAGACGCGCTGGACCAGAACCGGGACGATGCAAGTGGTCTAAAATCGGACACCGCACGAGCCCGTGTAATACGTATCGTAAAGGCGATGGCCGGTGCTAAAAACATCACCCTGCTGGATTATGATCGCGATCTGATCGACGTTGTAAATGAGCGCTCCTCTGACTTCGAGGACTCGATGGAAGGCTTGGCCGTCGTCGCTCAGGAAACGGGGGACGAGGCTTTGCTCGCGCGGGTCGAGCGTTCTAGGCAACGTTATCAGGAGTTGAAGGAGGCAGCGGAGGAAGCGAAGCTCCATGCCGAACGAGAAAGCTTCGCGCGCGAGGAGGCCGAGCAGCGCGCACGCGCCGCTGAACTACGAGCTGACGCAACGGTGTCCCGGCTTGAAAGTGTCGAGAAGCAGGCGAAAATGCTTCTGCACTCGCAGGAACGCGAGGATGATGAACTCACGTTGCTGCATCATCAGGTCATAATTTACGCGACCGAGGTACAGGCCTTAGCTAAACGCGGCCTACGTAGGCTCGGTACCGGGACTGGAGTGGCGGAATCCGTACGCGACGACCTCGAGCAGATTAGTTTCCAAAACAGCAGGATTCTTGCCGTTACCCGGCTTGCGACCCAAGCGAACTTTAAGCTGGAGGCTGACAAAATCTCGGTCGACCTGCTGCAATACATGGCTGAGTACACCGAAAAGGTGGCAGTGCTCTACGGCGATATTCAGGATGCAAAGTTCGCTACAAACGGCCTTTCATACGAGGCAACTTTCAGTCCGATCGATATTTCAATCGTGATCGACAACTTGTTCAACAACGCAGGCAAGGCCGAAGCAAGCGAGATTACTTTCGCTGCGCGCCGTGCGGCTACCGGTCAGGCGATCGAGCTCGTAGTCCGCGACAATGGCAAGGGCATCGATCCGGGCAAGGTCGATCCTGCGAAAATCTTCGAGCGATCGTATAGCGGCGACCGCCGCGGATCGGGTCTTGGACTCTACCATGTGACGCAAGTACTCGAAGGGTTTGGGGCCGCAATCGCTCTCGACCCCGACAGGGAAGGCAACGCTGCGCAGTTCATCATCCGCCTTCCGCGCAAGGGAAAGAAAGCATGAGGCTAGAATTCAAAATCCTCTGGTTTGAAAATCAGCCTGACGACGTAAAGACTCAACGTGAGGACATCATCGAGTACATTGGGTCCGTTGGTTTCGTTCCGCACGTCCAGATGGAAGTAAATTCCGCGAATCTACCGGCTTTAGCAGAAGCGCAGGAGCTTTATGACGAATTCGATCTGGTCGTAGTCGACTATGACTTGGGTGAGCCCGGCAAGAATGGCGACTGGGTTGCCCAGCAGGTGCGGCGTCGGTTCGGCTTCACGGACATTATCTTCTATAGCGGGAAGAAGCCAGGCGATCTCCGGAAAATGGTGTGCGATGCTAATATCGATGGAGTATATTGCTTTAACCGACCGCAGCTCGCAGAGAAGCTGGCAGACCACATTGATCAGGTCGTAAAGCGGCTGTCACGGCTTGAAGCCATGCGAGGCCTCACGATGGGAGTCGTCGGCAAATGCGACGACGAGCTTCGCCAAATCATTCACGCCATCTACTTGGGGTTGGACGAAGCCGGAAAAGCGAAGCTGGACATCGTCTTCGACGAAGCTGTCTCAAAGGCGGCGGAAAGCGCGGCTACAGCATATCAAAGATTAGGCAAATTCGTCGAAAAGCTGGAGAGCCGCGCTGCCTCAAGCGGGGTACTATACAAGGTAGCGCTTGCGAGTCTTAGAACGCACGACGAGCTCGATGCCGAGAGAAAGAAGCTGGGGAAGTATAATGTGGAGGTACTCGATCCCCGCAATGTCCTCGGTCACGCAATCGAGGAGCAAGGTGCAGGCGGATGGATAGTTAAATCCGCCTCAGCACCCCCAATTGGAAATGACGATTTCCCGCGCCTACGTCAAAACCTTGCGTCGCACCTCGAAAACGTCCGGGCAATCCGCACTCATATCAGCGGAACCTAATAACCCGAGCAACATCGTCCCAGCAGCTTGCGCGAGCAACGGTGGGACGGCATTCGCTACTTGCGTATAACGTGGGCAATCTACACGCCGCCGCTGCCCCCCTGATGTGTAGGGACCTTTGAATGAAAACCAATCGGGAAAGGATTGCAGGCGCGCCATTTCACGGACCGTCAGGACGCGTGGCTCGCGGTAGTGCACCATGTCGTCCGGCAGGGTCGTCACAGTAGGCGCGACCATTTCCCTCGCCATCGGCGTCGTTGCACGCTTCTTTATTCCAAGCCGAGCGCGATCCGCCAAAGACAGCGATCTGCCTTGCTTGCACGTCTCGATCATCAAGTCGAATTTCTTCGTTACCTGCAGCGTATGGCGAGGAAGCCTTAAGTCGCTTGGCGTTCCATGCATGCCTGATCTCATCAGTGTTTGGTATGCACAAAGTTCTCGCTCATCGCAGTAGGCGATTTGCTTAAACCCTTCTTTCCCATACTCAAAGTCCGCGACGAGGGTTGCCCCGGTAGTTTCCAAGTCTGAGATGGCCTCGCTAGCGCTAACCGGCCTCTCAAGCGGGAGGTTTCGATCCCGTAGGAATGCCCTCCGACCGACCCGCAGGCGTTCGAACGGGTTGATCCCCCTCAGCATCCCCGACTTGGCGGCTACGAGCAGGAAACGTGGTCGCCGCTGCGGAACGCCCCACTCCGACGCGCTGACAATTGCTGACCACACGTCGTACCCCATCGCACGCAATCTGGCAGAGACGAATAAGGAGAAAGTTCCCTCCGTTTCATGCTTCATGGACGTGAAGCCGCGTACATTTTCCAGCAGCACGAGGCTTGGCTTTAGTAGCCCAACCATTTCCAGATAGCTGTGTACAAGCTCGTTGCGGGGGTCGTCCGCGGCTCGCTTACCGTTCAGGGAAAACCCTTGGCAAGGAGGCCCGCCGACGACAACGTCCACTTGCCCAGCCAGCCTGACGATCTCGTTGCGATAATTTGCCAGCAGATCCGTGATGTCATGGGCCTGACAAGGAATTCCTCCGACCCACGAAGTCGAGGAACCGGGGCGATCGATGAGATTTGCCCGAAGTGTCGCAAACGCATCGACGTGACTCTCGACAGCAAGCTGCAGACGAAACCCAGCGGACTGCATACCTAGGGAAAGCCCGCCGCAGCCTGCGAATAGATCCACGAAGGTCGGCGATCTCATAGTTAAGCTATCGCAAAAACGGTAGGATTTGTCCAGGACCTGTCCCGCACCAACTCACGAGCCGCTTCGCCACGGGCTGGCAGAAACGCCGGCCTCCAAGTCACGCCGCCTGCGGCCAATCATCGGGTTAAATTGCCAAGCCAAAACGGGATCAACGGTCGCAAGGGTTTTCTTAGAGACGCATGGTTCAGCCCGATCCACCCGCAGCCGAACCAGATCAATTATTGACGGCACTAGGCGCCACTCGCTGAACGTGGAACATTCATTTTTGTATCAACGGCACAGTGATCGATCGATTTTGAGAAGCAGGCAATTATGCCGCTCTCTTCATCGCTGTGCAGGCCAATGATTCCATACGAAGGCGATCTAATTCGTCCGACCAAGCCTGCATCATCCGGACACGCTCATCCCAATATTCACCGCGGGCGTATATCCGCCGCACCGCATTCGCATCGACATGAGCGAGCTGCCGCTCGATCGCGTCCGGCGTCCAGTTCCGGGATTCGTTGAGCAGCGTACTGGCCATCGCCCGGAAACCGTGCGTCGTCATACGCCCTCCGCCATACCCAAGCCGTTGGAGTGCGAGGTTGAGGGTGTTTTCGCACATGGGGCGATCGCGCTTCCCTTGGCAAGGAAACAGATACCGATGCTTGCCGCTCAAGGGGCGAATGTCGTCGATGATAGCAAGTGCCTGCCTCGATAGCGGTACATGGTGCGGGCGCCGCATCTTCATCTTTTCTGCCGGGATCGCCCAGACCCCTTCGTCGAAATCGAATTCGGACCATTCCGCTTGGCGCAGTTCGCCCGGACGTACGAACAAGTGCGGCGCCAAACGCAAGGCGATGTGTGTCACACGGTAACCGTCGAACCCGTCAATCGCGCACATCAACTCCCCGACTTCCGCCGGCTTTGTCAGTGCGGCGAGGTGCTTGACCTTTGGCGTGATCAGCGCGCCCCGCAGATCAACGCACACGTCACGTTCCGCTCGCGCCGTTGCCACCGCATATCGGAACACTTGGCTGCAGGTGCCGCGCAGGCGACGTGCCGTTTCATAATGGCCTTTGAGTTCGATACCGCGGAGTACCTCGTACACCTCATGGGCCGATATCCGGTTGATGGGGCGGGTCCCGAGCTTGGGGAGAGCGAAGTCGAGGAGCCAGCGCTGCTTTTGTAACGTGATTGCCGCACGCCCCTCGCGTTCACATTTGCTGTACCATTCGTCCGCGAGAACCTTGAACGTGATTTGCTCGGCAAGCTTGACGGCTAGCTCCTCCTCTCTGGCGACGGAAACGGGATTCTTTCCCTCGGCGAGGATCTTCCTGACGGCATCGCGCTTGGTTCTCGCGTCGGAGAGGCTGACCTCCGGATACACCCCCAAAGCCATCGTCTGCTGCTTTCCGCCCCACCGATAGGCTAGGCGCCAGTATCGCTGCCCGGACGGCTGAACGAGCATGAAGAGGCCGCCCGAATCGCTGACCTTGTACGGTCGCTCCCTGCCTTTGGCGGAGCGAACTTCCAGTGCGGTGAGAGCCATGTTGGTATCTCCCATTGTTGGTACCCGGAAGTACCAACAAATGTGCCAACATCGGATTGGGATGCAGTGACACGTCGCGGGCCTTCCGGAGCCAGTTTATGGCAGAAAACCGCGGTTTTTTCAATCTTTGGGGGATCATCTGGGGCCCCCTGAGCAGGGGGCCCTGGTGCCCGGAAGAGGACTCGAACCTCCACGACCTTGCGATCGCCAGCACCTGAAGCTGGTGCGTCTACCAATTCCGCCATCCGGGCACGGGGTAGGAGGGCGCCTCTAGTGGAGGGTCGCGATGCTTGTCAACAGGCCTGTCGCTGGGGCAAGGGGCGCTTAGGCAAAAGATATTGGACGGACGGGCGATGAACGACAAACTGGTGACGTTGATCGGGGGCGGCGGTTTCGTCGGCCGCTATGTCGCACAGGCGCTGCTGGCGTCGGGCGCCCGCGTCCGCATCGCGCAGCGCGATCCGCGGCAGGCGTTTTTCCTGAAGCCGCTCGGCGGGCTCGGCCAGACGCAGTTCGTCGGCGCCGACGTCACCAAGCCCGAGACGATCGCGCACGCGGTGCACGGCTCGGACGTGGTGGTGAACCTGGTCGGCGTGCTGGCGGGCGATTTTCAGCGGATCCAGGCGCTTGGTGCACAGACCGTCGCCGAGGCCGCGGCCAAGGCCGGCGTCGGCGCGCTGGTCCATGTCTCGGCGATCGGAGCCGACCCCGAGTCCGCATCCGCGTATGGCAAGTCGAAGGGGCAGGGCGAGGCGGCCGTGCTGAACGCGTTCCCGAACGCCACCATCCTGCGGCCGTCGATCGTGTTCGGCCAGGAAGACCAGTTTGTGAACCGTTTCGCCGGCATGATCGCCAAGGCGCCGGTGGTGCCGGTGCTGCGCGCGGGCGCGAAATTCCAGCCGGTGTTCGTCGGCAACGTCGCCGACGCGGTGGTGGCCGCGGCGTCGGATCCCGAGACGTTCGGCGGCCAGACGTTCGAGCTTGGCGGGCCCGACATCATAACGATGGGCAACCTCATTCGCTGGATCGCCAAGACGATCGGCCGCGATCCGTCGATCGTCGAGCTTCCGGACTTTGCCGGCGCAATGATCGCCAAGGCCGGTTTCCTGCCGGGCATGCCGATCACCAAGGACCAGTGGACGATGTTGCAGAGCGACAACGTCGTCACCGGTACTGACGGTCTGGCGGCGTTCGGGATCGAGGCGACGCCGCTGTCGACCGTCGCGCCGGGCTGGCTGGTGCGCTTCCGCAAGGCCGGGCGCTTCGGTCGGCGCGCCGAGACGCATGCGGACGTCCATATCGCCTGATCGACCCATACCCTCGATCTGCGCATACTACGCCTGCCCTGACCCCTGCGACGCTGGAGCGCCTGCTTGACCGAACTTCTCACTGTCATCCTTCTCGGCATCGTCGAGGGGATCACCGAATTCCTGCCCGTCTCGTCGACCGGGCACCTGATCCTGGCGACGCGGCTGCTCGGCTATGACGCGGGGCGCTGGGAGGTGTTCAACGTCGTCATCCAGCTCGGCGCGATCCTCGCGATCGTCGTGCTGTACTGGCGGACGTTCTGGGCGGTCGGCATGGGGCTGATCAAGCGCGAGCCGAAATCGTGGCTGTTCCTGCGCAACCTGGTGGTGGCGTTCATTCCCGCCGCGGTGATCGGGCTGGCGCTCCACAAATATATCGAGGCGCTGCTCGGCAATGCGGAGGTCGTCGCGATCGCGCTGATCGTGGGCGGCTTTGCGATCCTCGCGGTCGAGCGGTTCGCACCGCGCAGCGACATCAGTGGCGTCGCCGACATTCCGCTGAAGACCGTGATCGGCATCGGCTTCTTGCAGTGCCTGGCGATGATCCCCGGCGTCAGCCGGTCGGGCGCGACCATCCTCGGCGCGCTGGCGCTCGGCGTCGAGCGGCGCACCGCGGCGGAGTTCAGCTTCTTCCTCGCGATCCCGACGATGCTTGGCGCGAGCGCGCTCGAACTGCTCAAGAACCGCGACGCGATTGCGAGTGGTGGCGGCGTCGGCCTCGGCGCGATCGCGATCGGCGCCGCGGTGTCGTTCATCGTCGCTTTGCTGGTGGTGAAGTGGTTCGTCGGCATCGTCACCAAGCACGGCTTCGTGCCGTTTGCGTTGTACCGCGTTGTCGCCGGTTCGGCGGCGCTGATCTGGCTGTTGAGCAAGTAAGGCCAATACGGGACTAATTGGCGTAGTTGCGACTGGTTCTCATCAACCAGTACATTAATTCTGCTTTTATACGACACTATAGCTTACCTATCTGTAGTTTTGGCCGTGACAAGCCTCCTCCAGCGCAATAACGCGACTGTCGGAGGCATGTATGGCGAACGATTCGATGCTAAAGTTTGTCGGGCGGGAGCAATCCTATCCGGCGAAGCGCACCGCGGATGAGCGGCAGGAGGATTTCCGCGAGATCGCCCAGCGATACGCGGTCGAGCCTGCCGAGGAGCAGGCCGGACGCTGTTCGCAGTGCGGCGTGCCCTATTGCTCGGTCCATTGCCCGCTCCACAACCATATCCCCGACTGGCTGCGGCTGACGGCAGAAGGCCGCCTGCGCGAGGCGTACGAGCTCAGCAACGCGACCTCGACCATGCCCGAGATCTGCGGCCGGATCTGCCCGCAGGACCGGCTGTGCGAAGGCAATTGCGTCATCGAATTCACTGGGCACGGCGCGGTCACGATCGGCTCGGTCGAGAAGTTCATCACCGATACTGCCTGGGAAAATGGCTGGGTCGAGCCGCTCGTCCCGGGCAAGTCGCGCGGCCAGTCGGTCGGCGTGATCGGTGCCGGCCCGGCGGGCCTAACCGCCGCGGAATATCTGCGGGGGCATGGCTATGACGTGCACGTCTATGATCGCTACGACCGTGCGGGCGGGTTGCTCACCTATGGCATCCCCGGCTTCAAGCTCGAAAAGCCGATCGTCATGCGCCGCGTCGATCGCCTCAAGGCCGCCGGCATCGTCTTCCACGAAGGCTTCGCGGTCGGTCACGATGCGAGCCTCGACGATCTGCGCCAGCGTCACGACGCGATCCTGATCGCGACCGGCGTCTACAAGGCGCGTGCGATGGACCTGCCCGGTGGCGGATCGAACGGCGTCGTCGCCGCGCTAGATTTCCTCGTCGCGTCGAACCGCAAGGGCTTCGGCGACGCGGTCCCCGCGTTCGACGACGGCAGCCTGAATGCCGAGGGCAAGGACGTCGTCGTGATCGGCGGCGGCGACACCGCGATGGACTGCGTCCGCACCGCGATCCGCCAGGGCGCCAAGTCGGTGAAGTGCCTCTACCGCCGCGACCGCGCCAACATGCCGGGATCGCAGCGCGAGGTCGCCAATGCCGAGGAGGAGGGCGTCGAGTTCGTCTGGCTCTCGGGCCCGCAGAGCTTCGATGGCGGTGACATCGTGTCGAGCGTCAAGGTGCGGAAGATGCGTCTCGGTGCCCCCGATGCGAGCGGCCGCCGCGCGCCCGAACCCGATCCCGCGGGCGATTACGCGGTCGACGCCGATCTGGTGATCAAGGCGCTCGGCTTCGATGCCGAGGACCTGCCGGCGCTGTTCGCGACCCCAGAGCTTGGGGTCAGCCGCTGGGGCACCGTGCTGGTCGACGGCAAGACGCTGATGACCAGTCTCGACGGCGTGTTCGCGGCGGGCGACATCGTCCGCGGCGCAAGCCTTGTCGTGTGGGCGATCCGCGACGGCCGCGATGTGGCGGCGACGATGCACAAGTGGTTGAAGACCAAGGCGGCAAACGCGAAGGTCGCGGCATGAGGCTGGAGGCGCAGGAAGTCGCGGCTATCAAGGCTGCCGCGCGTCACGCTTTCGGTCAGGATGCAACGGTCCGGCTGTTCGGTAGTCGCGTACACGACACGCGCAAGGGAGGTGATATCGAC
>JAYVRZ010000463.1:0-5623 GCA_043775965.1 Sphingomonas sp. | reverse complement strand
GTCTTGATCTGCGGAGTTATGGTCTGGGTCATGCTGCGTTCCTGTTTAAAGTTCGAGCCAGCGGCGCAGCGCGTCGTCGTCCCGGGTCATGGTGGTGATAGGTATCGTACCGATGATTTTGATGATCTCGTCGCGGCCGAGCGTATCGAGCTTGTCGACCTGTATCTCGCTGTCGCAGGCGAGGCCGGTCTCGGGTGACGCTTCGAGTGACACACGGAAGAGATTGGTACCACTGATGACACTTGTCAGGGGGCACAACGAAATCGTCGCATGATCAGCGAACACGTCCGACTGGACGACGAGAAACGGTCGCGGCTTTTGCGAGATGTCGCCCTTGACTGCCCCGACGACGATCATGCCACGCACGCATTTCATGCCGGGGGTGCCGTCAACAGCACATCCCAGTCTTCATTCCGGGCGTTTCGATCCTGTGCGGCGGCCGCTAGCGACTGGCGCTTCGCTTCCACGAGAAACGCCTCGTCGTGCCGTTCGACATACCGACGCACCGCCTCGCGCGCGATATCGCTCTTGCTCCGCCCCTGGGTACGCGCAACCGAGGCAAGCCGTTCTTCAAGGTCGCTATCGAGCCTGACGCCGAGCATTCGAGTCTCCGTTTAACATGTTAAACATAGCCTCGCTGAAGGAAGCGATCAACCCCTGCCCATGCCAATGCTGTGGAGATTGACGCTTGACCTGTCGGCGAGCAGGATACCGAAAACGGGGGTGATGGGGCAATGGCATTCGTGGTGCGCGGGATGATAGCGGGGGCGCTGCTGCTGGCGACCTCCGCCGCAACGGCCGCAATCAAGGTCGGCGAGAAGGCACCCGATTTCGAACTGACGTTGATCGACGGCAGCAAGGTACGCAGCGCCGACCTGCGCGGGCAAGTCATCGTCCTGAATTTCTGGGCGACGTGGTGCGGCCCGTGCAAAGCGGAATTGCCGCTGCTCGACAATTACTACCGGATCCGCAAGGCCAACGGCCTGCGCGTCTTCGCCATCGCGACCGAGGACTCGTTGCCCGCCTTCAAGCTTAAACCGTTGTTCGCCGCGATGGCAATTCCGTCGGCGCGGCGGATCAAGGGATCCTTCGTCGTAATGGGTGCGCTACCGACCAACTACGTCATCGATCGCGCCGGGATCGTCCGCTACGCGAAGGCCGGCGCGTTCGACCTCGACGACCTGAACAGCGTGCTGGTGCCCATGCTGAGCGAACCGGCGCCAACCTACTAGCGGCAGGTTCCCAGCGAAGCAGCCTCCTGCCGGGCCACGTCTTAGCGGGTAAGCGCCGCGACGCCGGGCAAGTTCTTGCCTTCCATCCACTCGAGGAACGCGCCGCCCGCGGTCGAGACGAAGGTAAACGCATCCGCCACGCCAGCGTGGTTCAGCGCGGCGACCGTATCCCCCCCACCCGCGACCGAGACCAGCGAGCAAGCCTCGGTCAAGGCCGCTGCGGTCTTGGCGAGCGCGACGGTGGCCTTGTCGAACGGCGTCGTCTCAAATGCCCCGAGCGGACCGTTCCAGACCAGCGTTCGGCAGTTCTTCAGTACGTCGCCCAGCGACTCGACCGCGGCCGGACCGACGTCGAGAATCATCTCGTCGGCTGCGACTTCGTGGACATTGACGGTGCGCGTAGCGGGGTTCGGCTTGAACTCCTTCGCCACCACCACGTCGTACGGCAGGTGAACCGTGCAGTTCGCCTTGTCCGCGGCTTCCATGATCTGTTCGCAAACGCTCGCAAGCTCATGCTCGCACAGGCTTTTGCCGACATCGACGCCGCGCGCCGCGAGGAAGGTGTTGGCCATGCCGCCGCCGATGATCAGGTGATCTACCTTGGTGACGAGATGCCGCAGCACGTCGAGCTTCGACGACACCTTGGCGCCACCAACGACGGCGGCGACCGGATGCTCGGGCTCGCCGAGTGCCTTCTGGAGCGCGTCGAGTTCGGCTTCCATCGCCCGGCCGGCGAACGCTGGCAGGACGTGGGCAAGGCCTTCGGTCGAGGCATGCGCGCGGTGCGCAGCCGAGAAGGCATCGTTGACGTAGAGATCGCCAAGGCTAGCAAAACGCTGGACGACAGCCGTCTCGTTGGTCTCCTCGCCGCCGAAGAAACGCGTGTTCTCCAGAACCGCGATATCGCCGGGTTCCAGCGTCGCGACTGCGGCGTCTGCCCCTTCCCAGTCGATGTAGCGGACTTCTCGGCCGAGCACTTCACTGTACGGCTTCACCACCTGCGAAAGCGAGAATTCGGGGCTCGGCACGCCCTTCGGCCGACCGAAATGCGCAAGAACGAGAACGATCGCGCCCTTGTCGGCGAGTTCCCCAACGGTCGCGACGGTCGCGCGCAGACGGGTGTCGTCGGTGACGCGACCCTCGGCCATCGGCACGTTCAGGTCTTCGCGGACGAGCACGCGCTTGCCCTGGATGTTGCCCATATCGTCCAGCGTCTTGAATGGCTTGCTCATGGTTCTTCGATCCTGATCTCATCACCGACGGCGATCCTGCCGCCCATCAAAACTCGGGTACACGCCCCGCCCCGCCAATCAGGCGTCAGCGCAGCGAACAATCCTGGCGCCAGCGCGTCCATACGGTCGCACGGATCGGTGTGCCGGGTCACCTCCAGTACGACATCCGCGCCTATGCGCAGCCGCGTGCCGGGTATCTGGGGAAGGTCGAAGCCGTCGACCAGCAAATTGGCGCGGCGTTCTTGCCAGGGAATGTCGGCACCGACCTCGGCCATCGCGGCATCCCAATCGCAACGTTCGAGCAACGTGACCTGCCGCCGCCCCTTGCCACCGGGCCTTACGCGACCTCGAAAATCGCCGTGCAAGCCAGACTCGATGGTGATCTCGACATCGTCGATGACCTCCATCGGGGCCTTGGCGCGGGCGTGGCGAGCAATTCCGGCGATAGTGCCAACCATCATTAGTCCGTCGCCCCAGCGAAAGCTGGGGTATCCCTGTTGGCGCGCGTCTCGGCCCGAATGGAGAGATCCCAGCTTTCGCTTGGATGACGGACTATAGGAATGGAACGCAGCGTCCGTCTACCTTCAGATGAACTTCGCCATCGCGGTCGCGGTATCGACCATGCGGTTCGAGAAGCCCCATTCGTTGTCGTACCAGCTGATGACGCGGACCAGCTTGCCGTCGATCACAGCGGTCTCCAGGCTGTCGATCGTCGACGACGCCGGGGTATGCTGGAGATCGATCGACACCAGCGGCTCGTCCGACCAGTCGAGAACGCCGACCAGCGGACCGCTCTCGGAGGCCGCCTTCAGCACGGCATTCACCTCTTCGCGCGTCGTGTCGCGCGACGGCGTGAAGGTCAGGTCGATCAGCGACACGTCCGGCACCGGCACGCGGATCGCCGAACCGTCGAGCTTGCCCTTGAGCTCCGGCAGCACTTCCGAAACGGCGCGCGCGGCGCCCGTGGTGGTCGGGATCATCGACATGGCCGCAGCGCGCGCGCGACGCAAGTCCGGGTGGATCTGGTCGAGGATCTTCTGGTCGTTGGTATAGGCGTGGATCGTCGTCATCAGCCCGCGCTCGATGCCGATCGCATCGTTCAGCACCTTGGCGACCGGCGCGAGGCAGTTGGTGGTGCACGACGCGTTCGACACGATCGTATGCTCGGCGGTCAGCTTGTCGTGGTTGACGCCGTAGACGACGGTCAGGTCGACGCCCTTGCCCGGAGCCGAGATCAGCACCTTCTTCGCGCCCGCATCAAGGTGCTTCTGGCAGCTTTCCTTGTCGGTGAAGAAGCCGGTGCATTCGAGGACGATGTCGACGCCCAGTTCGGCGTGCGGCAGATTGGCGGGGTCGCGCTCGGCAGTGACTCGGATGCGCTTGCCGTCGACGACCAGTTCGTTGCCCTCGGCCGAGACTTCGCCCGGATACTTGCCGTGGACGCTGTCGCGCTTGAACAGCCAGGCGTTCGACTTGGCGTCGCCGAGATCGTTGATCGCGACGAGTTCGAGTGCGCCGTTCGACTGTTCGAGTACCGCACGGGCGACGAGACGGCCGATGCGCCCGAAACCGTTGATCGCAACCTTGACCGTCATTGCTGTCTCTCCGCTACGCCCGCGAGTCCGTTCCGGGCGCGCTGCCTTTGCGGGGCGGTGGGGCGCCCTGTCAACACCGTGGATCGCGGATCGCAGGGGCGAAACCGACTTGTCGCGTCCCCGCGCCATGCTATCTCGCACTGCATGTCAGACACACTTCCCGAAGCGCCGGCAGCCGGCGACGGAGCCGACGCGTCCTCCGCCGTCGACCGGATCGATGCCGCGATCGCCCGGATCGAAGCCGCCATCGACGCCCGTACCCGGAGCGGCGATGCGCTCGCCAAACGTCACGCCGCCCTGAAGGCGCGCATGGTCGAGGCGGTAGCCGCACTCGACGACGTCATCACGCGCGGCAGTTCAAACTAATGGGGAGTTCGAACTAGATGGCACATGTCATGCTCGATATCGGCGGCCGGCCGCATGCCGTCGCCTGCCGTGACGGCGAAGAGTCGCGCGTCCGTCTGCTCGGGGCGATGCTTGCCGAGCGCTGGCCGACCGCAGACCGTGCCGCCGGCGGCCTGAGTGCCGAGCGCGCGATGCTGTTCGTCGCCTTGATGCTCGCCGACGACCTCGACGAAGCCGCACATCGCCCGCCCGAAGGCTCGGCGGTCAGCGAGGTCGCGCTCACCCGGATCGCCGATCGTCTCGAAGGGCTCGCGAAAGCCCTTGAGCTAAGCCCCCTTGAGCAAAGTGGGGCAAGCGCCTAGATTGGGGTTGGCGGGTTCTGCCCGGTACGAGCCTTTATTATCCCTGAGGCTATTCATCATCCATAGGGGGCTGTCCCTGTTAGGATCCTGGTCCGAAGCATATGGTCCCCACCTGACGTACCGTGCGTCAGTGGATAACCCGGCACACGGCCATGGTGGGCCCGCCACACCACCTTTTCATCGGCGCGTTACGCATGACCGACAAGATCGCCCTCCGCGCGTCGCTGCGCGCTGCTCGCCACGCCACGCCGGCGACCGATATCGGCGTACCGCCGGCTTTCCTGTCGCGGCTGTCGCCAGGCCTGACGGTCGCCTCCTATGTCCCGTTCGGCGGCGAGGCCGATCCCTCGCCGCTGGCACGCGCCGCGGTCGAGGCGGGTTGCGTGATCGCTCTGCCCCATATCGTTCGTCGCGACCTGCCCATGCGCTTCCTGTCCTGGGAGACGGAGGCAGCGCTGATCGCGGGGCCGTTCGGACTGCACCAGCCCGCCGAGGACGCCACGGAGCTTGCGCCAGACATCATACTGACACCGCTCGTAGGGTTCGATCGTCAAGGCAACCGGATCGGCCAGGGTGCCGGCTATTACGACCGTGCGTTCGTCGCGCACCCGAACGCTTGGCGGGTCGGCATTGCCTTGTCGGTGCAGCAGGTGGATAGCCTCGCGCCCGACCCATGGGACGTCCCCCTCCACGCCATCGCCACCGAACTCGAATGGATCATCCCATGACACCCACCTGGCGCAAACCCGTCGGCATGCTCGGCATCCTGCTTCTCATCTTGGTGTGGTGCGTAGCGATCGTCAGCCTCTCGAACATCGTCGGCAGCTGGCAATGGCTCGCGCAACTGGTGTTCTACC
>JAYVRZ010000462.1:0-9576 GCA_043775965.1 Sphingomonas sp. | reverse complement strand
CCGGCTCGTCGACCGCCTTGTTCTGGCTCGACTATCCGGCGTGGCGCTGGATGTTCTGGATGCAGGTGATCCCCGCCGCGATCTATCTCGTGACGCTGTTCCTGATCCCCGAAAGCCCGCGCTTCCTGGTCCTGAAAGGGCGCTACGACGAAGCGCAGGTCGTCCTGACCCGCCTGTTCGGCTCGGTCGAAGCGACGCGGAAAGTCGCCGAGATCCGCGGTTCGCTGTCGGCCGACGCGCATCGTCCCAAGCTGTCCGACCTGATCGACAAGGCCAGCGGCAAGATCCGCCCGATCGTCTGGACCGGCATCGGCCTGGCGATCTTCCAGCAGTTCGTCGGCATCAACATCGTGTTCTATTACGGCTCGGTGCTGTGGCAGTCGGTCGGCTTCAGCGAGAGCGATGCGCTGCTGATCAACATCCTGTCCGGCACGCTGTCGATCGTCGCCTGCCTGCTCACCGTCGCGCTGGTCGACAAGGTCGGGCGCAAGCCGCTCCTGCTGATCGGTTCGGCCGGCATGACCGTCACCCTCGCGATCGTCGGCATCTGCTTCGCCAGCGGCGCGATCGTCGAGGGTTCGCTGCACCTGTCGGATCGCAACGGCCTGATCGCGCTGATCGCCGCCAACGCCTATGTCGTGTTCTTCAACCTGAGCTGGGGCCCGATCATGTGGGTGATGCTCGGCGAGATGTTCCCGACCCAGATCCGCGGCTCGGGTCTGGCCGTCGCCGGCTTCGCGCAGTGGTTCGCCAATTTCGCGATCTCGGTCAGCTTTCCGACGATGGCGATTTCGCTCGGCCTGTCGCTCACCTACGGCTTCTACGCGCTGTCGGCGTTCGTCTCGTTCTTCTTCGTCTGGAAGATGGTGTCGGAAACGCGCGGTCGCGAACTCGAGGACATGCTCGGCTGATGTTGAAGCTCGAAGCCGGCGACTGGACGGTCGCGCTCCAACCAGAGCTGGGCGGCACGATCGCCGCCCTCACCTACCGCGGTCGCGACATCCTGCGCCCGACCCCGGTGGGTGTGACCAACCCGCTGGAGACCGCGTGTTTTCCGCTGGTGCCCTATGCGAACCGCGTCGCCGATGGCCGGTTCGTGTTTGCCGGGGAGTCCTACGCCCTCCCCCGCAACATGGAGGGGCAGGACCATCCACTCCACGGCGTCGGCTGGCTCCGCGGCTGGGACGTCGAGACCTCGGACGCGGTCTCGGCGGTTCTGGTGCACACGCACGAAGGCGACGCCGACTGGTCCTGGTCCTACCGCGCCGAACAGCATGTCTCGCTGGAGGAGTCCGGCCTTCGCGTATCGCTATCGGTTCGGAACGACACCGATCGGGCGATGCCCGCAGGACTTGGCTTCCACCCCTATTTCCCCGCCACGGAGGCCACGCGCCTGAGCTTCGACGCCGGGTCGGTCTGGCTGGCCGACGACGCGATGCTGCCGACCGAGCGGACCGGTGCCAACCACTTCGCCGACTGGTCGAAGGGTGACGCGGTCGTGCGCGGGTCGCTGATCGACAACGCCTATGAAGGCTGGAGCAAAGCCGCGACGATCGCGACGCGCGACGACGTCATCACGCTGACGGGAGAGGGTACGCCCTATCTCCACATCTTCACGCCGCCGGGTTTGGGCTTCTTCTGCGCCGAACCGGTGAGCGACATGCCCAATGCGCTGAACTTGGCGGACCCGATGATTCTGGCGCCGGGCGAGACGCGTACGGTCGCGATGTCGCTGACGATCGTGGGCGGTTGATCCACACGGGGCAAGCGCGCATCCCCCCCAACCGTCACCCCAGCGAAAGCTGGGGTATCCCACGAGGCAGATGCCGCGCGCCAAACGGAGAGATCCCAGCTTTCGCTGGGATGGCGGACGAGATGCGGGAATGGCGAGCGGGACTGGTGGTGTTACGGCCGGAATAGCGGTTTTGACGGAGAATGGCGAAACAACGGCGAGCCGGGCCGAGTGCGCGACATCAAGCCCAGCCGCCTCCCGGACCAAGCCTGCCTCCCAGCCAAAATTCGTCGCCCCAGCGGAAGCTGGGGTATTTCACGGGGCAGATGACGCTCACCACAGGATGAGATCCCAGCGTTCGCTAGGATGACGGCGGGGGGGGCAGCGATATGAGGGACGGCACGCGTTGAGCGCGCAGGCGCCACGCTGCCCCTACAAGCCACAAGTATCAAACCTCTCCCCGCTCTAAACCCCCAGCCTCAATGGTTATGCCGAGGCGGCTTCGCCGAAATCCCGCGATACTTCACTGCGAAATCGAGCACGCCGCCCTCGGCCAGTTGCCCGGTCTTCTCGCGGTAGAGTTCCTCCCACGGCGTATGGCTCTCCGGCACGGACGGCAGCCCCTCGCCCTTGCGCCGTGCGATCTCGTCGTCGGCGACCAGTGCGTCGCACCGCCCCGCAACCAGATCGATCCGTACCACATCGCCGGTCCGAATCCACGACAGTCCGCCGCCAACCGCGCTCTCCGGCGAGACGTTCAGGATCGACGGACTGTCCGACGTACCCGACTGCCGCCCGTCGCCCAGCGTCGGCAGCGCCAGCACGCCGCGCTGGATCAGCGCGTCGGGCGGCTGCATGTTGACGACCTCCGCCGAGCCCGGCCAGCCGATCGGCCCCGCCCCGCGGATCACGAGGATACAACCCTCGTCGATCTCCAAAGCAGGATCGTTGATCCGGTGGTGATAATCGTCCGAACCCTCGAACACGATCGCCCGCGCCTCGAACCGATCTTCCGCGCCCGGCGTCGACAGATACCGCTCGCGGAACGCCGGCGAGATCACCGAGGTCTTCATGATCCCGAAATCGAACAGATTGCCCTTGAGCACGAGGAACCCTGCCCGATCCATCATCGGCGCATCGAACGGCTTGATCATCTCGCGGTCGCGCGTCTCGCGGCCGGCGATGTTCTCGCCGATCGAGCGGCCCGTCACGGTCAGACAGCTCGTGTCGAGCTTCCCGCCTGCGATCAGCTCGTGCAACACCGCCGGCACACCGCCCGCGCGGTGGAACCGCTCGCCGAGATACTTGCCCGCCGGCTGCATGTTGACCAGCAGCGGCAGATCATAGCCATGATCCGACCAATCCTCCGGGTACAGCGTCACGCCGGCATGCTGCGCCATCGCCATGATGTGCGGCTGCGCGTTGCTCGACCCGCCGATCGCGCTGACCAGCCGGATCGCGTTCAGGAAGCTTTCGCGCGTGAGGATCTTCGACGGGCGCAGGTCCTCATATGCCATCTCGACGATTCGGCGCCCGGTCTCGTACGCCATCTGCCCGCGCTCGCGGTAGGGCGCCGGAATCGCGGCGCATCCCGTCAAAGACAGGCCCAGCACCTCCGCGACCGCGTTCATCGTCGATGCCGTGCCCATCGTGTTGCAATGCCCCGCCGACGGCGCGCTATCGGTAGCGCGATTGAGGAACTCCTCCTCGTCGATCTCACCCGCGGCCAGCTTGCGCCGGCTGCGCCAGATCACGGTGCCCGAGCCCACCAGTTCGCCGTCGTGCCAGCCGTCGAGCATCGGCCCGCCCGACAGCACGATCGCCGGGATATCGACGGTCGATGCCGCCATGATCCCCGACGGCGTGGTCTTGTCGCAGCCAGTGGTCAGCACGACAGCGTCGATCGGATAGCCGTACAGCGTCTCGACCAGCCCCAGATACGCCAGGTTTCGATCGAGCGCCGCGGTCGGCCGGCGGCAATTCTCGAAAATCGGATGGACCGGGAACTCCATCGCGATGCCGCCCGCGTCGCGGATCCCGTCGCGCGTCCGCTTGGCGAGTTCGATATGGATGCGGTTGCAGGGGGAGAGGTCGCTACCCGACTGCGCGATACCGATGATCGGACGCCCGGAGCGCAACTCGGCCGGGGTCAGCCCGTAATTCATGAAGCGTTCGAGATAGAGCGCCGTCATGTCGGAGCGGGCGGGATCGGCGAACCAGTCGCGCGATCGGAACGGCTTCACCGGCACACGGTCCACTGCAAACTCTCCCAAACGCGGATGATTTTCCGGTGGGAGCGCTACCGTGGCGAATACGACAAGGTCAAGCGCGCACCCGCGCAGGGGGTCGTCGTCGCGGCGCCGCATCCGATTGCCGGCGCACCAGCGTATAATCGAGCACGACGTGGCGGTTGACGTCCTGGCCGCCGCCACGCCGGTGGACGATGGCGGAGACCAGCAGGTCGACCGCGGCGCGCGACATGTCCGCGATCGGCTGGTGGATGGTGGTAAGCTCGGGCCAGATCGTCGTCGCCAGCGCGCTGTCATCGAACCCGCACACCGTCAGGTCGCCCGGCACGTCGAGCCCGCGACGATGCGCGACCGCGACGCTCGCCGCCGCCATGTCGTCGTTGCTCGCGAAGATCGCGGACGGCGGATCCTTGGCGTCGAGCAACTGCTCGGCGGCATCCAGCCCCGATCGATAGGTGAACAGCCCGCCGACGATCAGCGCCGGATCCTCCGCGACGCCCGCATCCGCCAGTGCGGCCAGATAGCCTTCGTGACGCTGCCGGCTGGCGGTCTGGTTGGGGTTGCCGATGATGAAGCCGACGCGCGCATGCCCCAATCCGATCAGGTGACGGGTCATCGCGCGTGCAGCCTCGAAATCGTCGATCGTGACCGCGGCCGTATCGGCAGGGGGCGAGCCGGTGGCGACGACGACGGTCGGCACGCCCGCGGCGGTCAGCACGTCGAGCACGCCGCGCGAATCGCACAGCGGCGGCGGCAGGATGACGCCGTCGACGCCGCTGCGGATCATGTGCTCGGCCACTTCGATCTCGTGATCGCCGATGTCGCATTTCTCGACCACGAGCTGGACGTCGCTTCGGCTCGCCTGCTCGAGGCTGCCGACGAGGAACTCGCTGAGATAGGCCGAGCTCGGGTTGCTGTAGAGCAGCCCGATCCGCATCTGGCCGCCACCCGCCAGGCTGCGCGCGGCGCGGTTCGGCGCGTAGTGCAGCGTCGCGATCGCGGCATTGACGGTTTCGCGCGTCGTTTCGCGGACTTTCGCCTCGCCGTTGATGACTCGCGATACCGTCATCGGCGAAACGCCGGCGAGCGTCGCCACGTCGGATATCGTCGGTGCACCGCTCCGGCGTCCGGTTGCGGTGCGCGGCTTGCGCGTCTGTGTCCCCATGGCCGGGGTCTAGCAGGGGATCGCGTCGGAATCAGCCTGCAATCGATATCCGGCTATCTGAGGCTTTCCGCGCCCTTCGCAGCACGCGCACGCTTGTGTGTTATCGCTCCCAACCTTACCTCGCGCTCAGTATCATCAGCGGTTCATCTGCGCGCACTCGGCGCGGCCCGCGAACGATCTTGGAGATTACACATGGACGGCACCTTCCCGATCGGCGCGCGCGCCGTTGCCAGCGACGTCACGTTCCTCGCGATCGATCCGTCGACCGACGCGACGATCGAGCCCGCCTTCGCGGTATCGAGCGAGGCCGACGTCGCCGAGGCCTGCGCGCTCGCCGAAGCCGCGTTCGACGTCTTCCGCGAGACCGATCCGGAGGTCCGCGCTGTATTCCTGGAGACGATCGCCGACGAGATCGAGGCGATCCACGATCCGCTCGTCGCCCGTGCGATCCAGGAAAGCGGCCTGCCCCGCCCCCGCCTCGAAGGCGAGCGCGGTCGTACCACCGGCCAGCTCCGCCTGTTCGCCAAGCATCTGCGCGCAGGGACGTGGGCGTCGGTAATCATCGATGAGGCGCAGCCCGATCGCAAGCCCGCGCCCCGTTCGGACCTGCGCCAGCGTCGTATCGCGGTCGGCCCGGTCGCGGTGTTCGGCGCATCGAACTTCCCGCTGGCCTTCTCGGTCGCGGGCGGCGACACCGCCTCCGCGCTCGCCGCTGGCTGCCCGGTGGTGGTCAAGGGTCACCCCGCGCATCCCGGCACGTCGGTAATGGTCGGCAAGGCGATCCAGGCCGCAGTCGCCAAGTGCGGCCTGCCCGAGGGCGTGTTCTCGCTCGTCCAGGGTCCGGCGAACGAACTCGGCGCGGCGCTCGTCACCGATCCGCGGATCAAGGCGGTCGGGTTCACGGGCTCGCGTGGCGGTGGCCTGGCTCTGGTCGCGCTCGCCGCCGCTCGTCCCGAGCCGATTCCGGTCTATGCCGAGATGAGCAGCGTCAACCCGGTCATCCTGTTCCCCGCCGCACTGAAGGCACGCGGCGCGGCGCTCGGCACGGCCTATATCGGTTCGCTGACGATGGGTTCGGGGCAGTTCTGCACCAATCCCGGCATCGTCGTCGCGGTCGACGGCCCGGACCTGGACGTGTTCGTGCAGGCCGCCGCCGAGGCGCTCGGCGCCGCGGCGCCGCAGGTCATGCTCACCCCCGGCATCGCCGCGAGCTACGACAAGGGCGTGGCCGCGCTTGCCGGTCATGACGCCGTCGCCACGCTTGCGCGTGGTAGCGAAGCCGAGGGCGCGAACCGCGGTCGTGCGGCGCTGTTCTCCGTCAGCGGCGCGGCGTTCGTCGCCGATCCCGCGCTGTCGCACGAAGTGTTCGGCGCGGCGTCGATCATCGTCCGCTGTGCCGACCTGGCCGAAGTGCGCGGCGTGCCCGCCAAGCTCGAAGGCCAGCTGACGATCACGCTGCAGCTCGACGAGGGCGATTACGCGGAGGCAGCCGCGTTCGTGCCGCTACTCGAGCGCAAGGCCGGGCGCATCCTCGCCAATGGCTGGCCGACCGGTGTCGAAGTGGCACCTGCGATGGTCCACGGCGGTCCGTTCCCGGCGACGTCGGATCCTCGCACGACCTCGGTCGGTACGGCAGCGATCGAGCGCTTCCTGCGCCCGGTCTGCTACCAGGACCTGCCGGACGTGCTGCTGCCCAAGGCCGTCAAGCACGACAACCCGCTGGGTCTCCCACGCACCGAAGGCTGATCGCTGGAGAACAAGCTGCTATCCGCTGGCCGCCTCATGGCGGTCACGATAATCCTCCCCCGCCAGGGGGAGGTGGCGCCAACGGCGACGGAGGGGGAGGACACGCAACAGCGGTTACCCTTACCTCCCCCTCCGTCTGGCAAGCGCCAGACGCCTCCCCCGCCAGGGGGAGGATCGTTCTCCCGCCCCCCCCAAACACCCCTAATCATTGACTTGCGCCCCCCGCATATCCACTAGCACACCATGACAAAGCCCTGCTCGTCGCATACCGTTTCCCTGCCGCCAGAACTCGCAGGCTACATCGACGAACTTACAGCCGCAGGCCACGGCGACCCCACCGCCATCATCCGCACCGCGCTCCTGCAGATGCGCGACCGCGGCGCGCCCGTGCCCGCGCCCCTCTCCGCCGAAAACCTGATCGGTGGCGGCGAATGCGGGTTGCTGGTTCGGCAGCGGGACTGGAGTGCCACGGCGCTTGGACCGATCGAGAGCTGGCCCGCCGAACTCCGCGTGACGCTCGCGAACATCCTCAACTCGCCGGTCGCCAAGGTCGTGATGTGGGGTCCCGAGCATATCATGCTCTACAATGACAGCTACCGCGCGGTGGCCGGCGATCGCCATCCCGCCGCGCTGGGCAGCCCGGTCGCAACCGCGTTTCCCGAGGTGTGGGACTGGAACCGCGCCGTCCTCGACGCCAGCTTTCGCGGCGAGACCGTCGCATACCGCGACCAGCCGATCATCTTCCAGCGCCCGGACGGTCCCGAGACGCTGACGCTCGACCTGTTCTACACCCCGATCTACGGCGCGGGCGGCATGGTCGGTGGCGTCCTGTGCACGATGGTCGACAATAGCGGCCGGGTCGAAGCCGAACACCGGCTCGCCGCGAGCGAGGCCGAGCTGCGCCGAGTGACCGACGCCGTGCCGATGCTGATCTCGTACATCGACCGCGACCACGTATATCGCCTCGCCAACGCGCAATACGACGCGTGGCTCGGCGCAACGCCCGAGTCGATGATCGGCAGGGCGGTTCGCGACGTGCTGGGCGACGAAGTCTATGAAGATCGCCGTCCCTCGTTCGATCGTGCCTTCGCCGGCGAGAGCTTCACCACGCAGACCGTCTTCCCGCACCGCGACGGCCGCAGGCGCCGGTCCGAGTTCCGCTATGTGCCGCATGTCGCGGCCGACGGATCGATCCCCGGCATCTACGTGCTCGGCATCGACGTCGAGGAGCGCGCCGAACGCGAAGCAGCGCTCGGCATCAGCAACGGCCGGTTCCGCACCGCGATGGATGCCGTCCACGGCGTACTCTGGACCAACAGCGCCGACGGGCGGATGGTCGGCGAACAGCCCGGCTGGGCGACGCTGACCGGCCAGTCGATCGACGAGTACCAGAATTTCGGCTGGGCCGACGCGATCCACCCCGACGACGTCGCATCGACCATCAAGGCATGGACCTCGGCCGTCCTGAACAAATCGATGTTCGTGTTCGAACACCGCATCCGCCGGCATTGCGGCACGTGGCGGATCTGCACCGTTCGTGGCCTGCCGATCCTCGATGCGGATGGCGAAGTGCTCGAATGGGTCGGCGTGCATACCGACATCACGCACCAGCGCGCCGCCGAAGCGGCATTGCGCGAACAGGCCGAGGCGCTTGCCCGCCAGGTCCGCCACCGCGAACGCGCCGAGGACCAGCTACGCCAGCTCAACGAAACGCTCGAGGCGCGAGTCATCACCGAGATCGGCGAGCGCCGGCAGGCCGAGGCCAAGCTTGCCCAGTCGCAGAAGATGGAGACGGTCGGCAAGCTGACCGGCGGCGTCGCGCACGATTTCAACAATCTACTGCAGGTCGTCTCGGGCAATCTGCAGTTGCTCGGCAAGAATCTGGCGGGCAACGAACGCGCCGAACGCTGGGTCGCCAATGCCATGGCCGGTGTCACCCGCGGATCGAAGCTCGCCTCGCAGCTGCTCGCCTTCGGCCGTCGCCAGGCGCTCGAACCGAAGGTCGTCAACGTTACGCGGTTCGTGCGCGGGATGGACGACATGCTGCGCCGCGCGATCGGCGAAGGCGTCGAGATCGAGACGATCGTCGGCGGCGGGCTGTGGAACACCTTCATCGACCCCGCGCAGATCGAGAACGCGCTGCTGAACCTCGCCATCAACGCGCGCGACGCGATGGAAGGCCAAGGCAAGCTCACCATCGAGCTCGGCAACGCGCATCTCGACGACGCCTATGCGCTCGGCCACGACGAGGTCCAGGCGGGCCAATACGTCATGCTTGCGGTGTCCGACACCGGCAGCGGCATGAGCCCCGAGATCATCGAAAAGGTGTTCGAACCGTTCTTCTCGACCAAGAGCGAGGGCAAAGGCTCAGGCCTCGGCCTGTCGATGGTCTACGGCTTCGTCAAACAGTCCGGCGGCCATGTGAAGATCTATTCCGAGGTCGGTGAAGGCACGACGATTAAGCTCTACCTTCCGCGCGCGATGGAGAGCGAGGACATCGAGGTAATCATCGACGCGGGTCCGATCGCCGGCGGCACCGAGACCGTGCTGGTCGTCGAGGACGATGACGAAGTGCGCGCGACCGTGGTCGAGCTGCTGACCGACCTCGGCTACAGCGTCCTCAAGGCGGTAGATGCGGCGAGTGCGCTGAACGTGGTCGAGAGCGGTGTGCCGATCGACCTGCT
>JAYVRZ010000461.1:0-4085 GCA_043775965.1 Sphingomonas sp. | reverse complement strand
TGGTGTGCGCGGCGATAAAGGCGTTGTCGGCCAAACCTTCGTCAAGGATCGTGCGCGCCATGCCGGCCAGGAGCCAGGCGTCGGTGCCGGGGCGTACTGCAATATGTTCAAAGCGCTTCGCCGTTTCGGTCCGCCGTGGATCGATCACCACCACGCGCCCGCCGCGCTCCACGATCGCATCAAGCGCCTCGCGCATGCGCGGCTCGGTAAATGTCGATCCCTTGGCGACGATCGGATTGGAACCAATCACGATAGCAAAATTCGTGCGCCACAAATCGGGCTTTGGCATGAGCAGCGGAGAACCGTAGAGCAAGTACGAAGCAACCAGCCGCGCCGCGCCGTCTTCGGAATTGACCGAATAGCGATTGCGGATTTGCATAGCCGTCTGAAACATGGGCAGAAACAGCATGGTCCCGGCACAGTGATAAGGCGGGTTGCCAATCAGGTTGGCAAAGGCATCGGCGCCATATTGCGCCCTGACAGCGGCGATCCGGGCCGTGATGTCGGCCAGCGCTTCGTCCCAGCTGCACGGCTCGAACTGGCCTGGCGCTCCGACCCGGCGTAACGGCGTCAGCACGCGATCAGGATCATAAGTGACCTCGACCATCGCCGGGCCCTTTACGCAGAAATAGCCATGCGACGTGACATGATCGGGGTCGCTCGCCATCTTGACGATGCGACCATCGTCGATCGTGGCGACGAGCCCGCAAGTCGCTTCGCATATCCGGCAATACGTGGTGGCGGTGGTGGACAAGGCGCTTCTCCTAAATCGCTGGGGTTGGCACCACGGTCACCGGAATGCCGTCAAGCCAGCACATGCCGGACACCTGTTCCCAGTCGTTCGGATCGGCAGATGCCAGTAGGTTGATGTTCGCGCCGGGCAGCCCGTTGGCATAGTCCCAACCGCCCTTATGCCCCCAGCCATGCGGATAATTCACAGCGCCGGGGATGATATCGTCGGTCAATTCCACCACGACCGTCACCACGCCTGACTTGCTGGTGACGCGAACGGTATCGCCATCCGCGATGTGCCGCGCGGCGGCGTCGGCCGGGTGGATCTGCAAGGTTGGGCGGTCGGCGCGGACCAGCGCGGCGCTGTTGTGCATCCAACTGTTCAGCGAGCGCAGCTTGCGCCGGCCGAACAGTTTCAGCACGTCGGGATTGCTTGGCGGCGCAACGGCCTCCAGGCGAGCCAGTTCGCCGGCGATCACTGCATTCCACAGCCTGGGCTTGCCGTCGGCGAAGGCCACCTTGCGCCACGAAGCCGCTGCATCCACCGTTTCGCGCACCCGCACGCCGCTGGCATGTTCGTCGCGCAATCGGGCAACGCTCAGTCCATCGGGCCGCTCACCGAACCCGTCGCCATAGGGGCCTTCGCGCAGCGCCTGGTCGGCCACGGCGATATAATCGGGCCGCTCATCGTTATTTGCCGCTGGGGAGAACAGGCCGGGCAAGTCCAGCCGCTTGAGAATATCCTCGTAGATAGCGAACTCATGCCGCGCCTCCCCCACCGGGGAGATTACGGGATCGCTGAATTGAACCCAGGGTCGGGGCGCGTGTGTCACCCATAGGTCGGTCAGGTCGGCGCGCTCAAAAAATGTCGTGGTCGGCAAGATGTAATGGGCGTGCCGGGTCGTCTCGGTGATGTAGAAATCCAGCGAGACCATGAGTTCGAGTTCGTCCAGCGCGGCGGCGGTTCGATCGCTGCCCGGATAAGCCAGCACGGGATTGCCGGCGTCGGTAAACAGCACGCGCAATTGCCCCTCGCCCGGTGTCGTGATTTCGTCGGCGACGGCGCCGCCGGGCGACAATCCGGCGATCACCGGGAACCCGCCGATGCGCGAGCGCTGCTCGCCATAAGGAGTCGCTTCGACCGGGCCGCTGTCGGCATAGACCGACGTGCCGAACACCCAGCCGCCCGGAGCCCCGAAGCGACCGGTCACGATGTTCAAAGCTTCGATGAAGACATTCACCAGCGTCGAGAAAGTTCCGCGATTGGTGCCCAGGCGGCCATAGCAAGCGGCTTGCTCTGCGCCCGCGAAACGGCGGGCAAGCGTGCGGATCGTCTCGGCTGCGACGCCGCTGCGTTCGGCCCCCAGATCAAGCGGGATCGCGCATACCGCATCGCGCATATCCTGCCATCCTGCCACGCGTCGTTCGAGATAATCCTCGTCGCAAAGGCCTTCCTCGAAGATCACGCGCAGGATGCCGGCCAACATCCAAGCGTCGCTGTCGGGCTGGATCGGGATATGTTCAAACCGCTTGGCGGTTTCGGTACGGCGCGGATCGACGACGACTACGCCGCCTTTGGCGGCGATCGCCTCCAGCTTGTGCAAGGCCCGCGGCTCAGAGATCAGCGACATGTGCGACACCATCGGGTTGGCGCCGATCATCAGTATGAAGTCGCAGCGCTCCAGATCGGGAAAGGTCATGTTGAAGGAACTGCCATAGACGAATTCGCAGGCGATGTTCTTGGTCAGCGTGTCAGCATGCGCCGAGGTGAAAAAACTGTAGCCGCCAAGCAGCCGCAGGAAACTTGCGGCATATACGTAATGCAGCGTCGCAAAGGAGGCGGGATTGCCCATGTACAGCCCGATACCCTTGCCGGCGTCATCTACGATTTGCCGGCGCAACCGCAGCGCGATGTCGTCCAGCGCTTCGTCCCAACTGACCGGTTCGAATTCGCCGGGCGCGCCGGTGCGGCGCAGTGGGGTCAGCACGCGGTCGGGATCGTAAGTGATGTTCAGCATGCCCGGCCCCTTCACGCAAAGGTGACCAGCGGAAACCGGGTGGTCACGATCTGGGCCGACCTTCACGATGCGACCATCGGCAACCTGTGCGATGAGGCCGCATTGCGCTTCGCACAGCCGACAATAGGTCGGATGCGGGCCATCTGCTCCGGGCATAAGCGACGCGTTGAGGTCAGGCATGGGAGTCCTCTCACGCATCTACGGCGCTTCACCACTCGCTATAATAAACAGCGATCGTCAGACAACCGGTTAGCCGGTTGACTGACGATCGCCGCGATAGTCCACGTCGGCCCACGTGATGGCCGACAGTTCTTTCTTTCGCGGCCCCGCGTAGCCAAGCAGGAACGCGCCAACCTTGCGGATCTGGATTTCCTCCGCCCCCTCGGTAACGCGATAGCGCCGGTGGTGGCGATAGATGTGCTCGAACGGCTTGTGCCGCGAATAGCCGATGCCGCCGTGGATCTGCATCGCCTGGTCAGCAGCTTCACAGCACAGGCGGTTCGCCCAGTAGTTGCACATCGAAACCTTGTCGGACAGCTGCCACTCGATCTCACGCGGAGGGAGCCGGTCCATCTGCCACGCGGTCTTGTAAATGAGCTGGCGCAACATCTCGATCTGAGTTGCAAGTTCGACCAGAGGCCACTGAATGGCCTGATTCTCCGCCAATGCTCGTCCGAACGGTTTGCGCGCACGCGCGTATTTTACGCTTTCCTCAACGCAATAGGCCGCTGCGCCCAGAGAAGTGGCAGCTTGGCGAATGCGATTTTCGTGCACGAAACCCTGCGCCAGCGCCAGGCCCCCGTCGAGCGGGCCGAAGATCGCGCTGTCGGGCACCCACACATCCGCGAAGCGGACCCGGGCATGATCGGTGGGCATGGTGAAGGTCCACAGATATTCCTCGATTTCGACGCCGGGCGTGTCGCAGGGGACCAGGAAGCAGGTGATGCCTTGAGCGTCGCCATCGTGGCCGCCGGTGCGTGCAAATAACGCGCAATGCGTTGCTGTATTCATGAGCGACGTCCACATTTTCTCGCCGTCGATGCGCCAGCCGGCGATGCCGCCGCGCATTTCGGCACAAGCGCGGGTTTCCATAAAGGTCGCATCGGAGCCATGCAGCGGCTCCGTAAAGCCGAACGCTAACTGGCGCGATCCGTCCAGGATGTCCGGAATGAATGCCGCCTTCTGGTCCTCTGTACCGAATTCGTCGAACATCAGCACGAAGGGTTCGTTGCCAACTATCGAGGTTTCGCTCTGGCCGTCGAAATGCAGGCCCAGACCTTTGGTTGCCAGATGCTCGCGGATCACTGCCATCCACAGATTGGACGCCGCCTTGCC
>JAYVRZ010000460.1:0-12533 GCA_043775965.1 Sphingomonas sp. | reverse complement strand
CCCCGCGGGACCATCGCGATGTCGGCTGCGGCACAGATGCGCACCGCCGCCTGCAACGACTCGACCGTAGCGGGACGCACGATCAGCACGGGCAGGCCGGCTCCGCGATAGACGTCGTTGCTCATCACGGAGCGTGCGGACGGATCCTCGTTGACCGCGTCCTTGCCGATGGCGGCGATCAGGTCGTGCATCAACGTCATCATCATCCCCGGGCCATCAGCGATATCAAGCGTCGCCAGTGCATCATGCGGACGCGCGATGCGAGCAGGGCAGGTGCGCTATCCGATCCCCGATCACGTGCTGCGTACTCGGTTATGGCCACCTGGCGGCTAAATCCGACGCCGTGAACGACTGTCGGTCGTGCTTTGCCATTCTGGCCGAATGACAGAGGCATCATCGCTCGAATCCGTTCTACCCGACAGTGGAGTATTGCCCATGACCCGCGCGCCGTTGATCGTATCGGTCGGCATCGCCGACGCGCGCCTGAACGATCCCGCCTGGGCGGCGAAGATCGTCGCGCTCGCCAGTACCGCGCGCGTCGCATTGTTGCTGCTCGGCGACGGTGGCGCGGCGGGGTTCGATTCGATCGCGATCGGCAAGTCGATGGCGCCGGACGCCGGTGGCCTCGCGTTCGTGCCGACGGTGGATACCGGGTTCGACAACCCCGTGACCGTGGCCCCGTCGCTCGTCGAACTCGACCGGCTCGCGTCGGGCAACGCCGGTTGGCAGCCGACGACGCTGGTGCAACCGCACACCGCGCAGAGCCTCGCCGACGGCGTCGCCTTCGTTGCCGCTACGCATGCACTATGGTCGGATCGCGCGCGGCCGGTGCTGGTCCAGAGCGACGCCGATCCCCTGTGGTCGCGGATATCGCCGGACATCGTCATCATCGATCGCGATTCCCCGGCACCGAAGGCCGGTCCGAAGGTGCTGCTGCGTACTTTCACGGCGATGGCCGGACTCGACCAGATCGAGGCGCTGTATCTGGACGGGGTGATCGACGGCATTCACCTGACCCCACCCGATATGGAGGAAGGGCTCAAGGCATTTGCGGAAACGATGCTGCCGGCGCTGATCGCACGCGGGCTCGTCTTGGCCACGGAGCCGGAGGGTTCGCTCAGGACGCGGCTGGGCATCGCCTGAAGCCGCGTCGGGCTGCGTCGCTCTCCGGTGTTAGGGAGAGCGATGTCGTTCAACGCTGCGCAGTAAACCGGTCGAACACATCGCTTCCCGTCGCGAACCACGTCTCCGGCCGCGCGGCCAGCTCGGCCAGCAGCGCTTCGAACGCGTCCATCCGATACGGCAGCCCGATGATATACGGCGTCAGGTGCAGCGGCAGCAGCCGTCCGCTACCCTGCGCGGCGGCTTCCGTGCTCAGCCAGTCGTGCGCATCGAGAATCTGCTCGGCATAGCTGTCGACCGACTGCTGCTGGACGTTGAGGATCTGGCGGTCGGACAGCTCGTGGTTGAGCGGCACGTTGACCAGTCCGTTCGCGAACGCCCAGGGCATCTCGTCATTGGTCCAGTCGCAGCAATACTCGACGCCTAGCGCCTTGAGCAACGGCACCGTGTTGAAGCTCTGCGACCGCGCGATCGAATGCCAGCCGCGCGGGCGCGTCCCCGCAACCTTTTCCAGCGTGTCGAGCGACTTGGCGATCAGTGCGCGCTCCTCCTCCAACGGCAGACCGCTGGCGATCGTGCCGTTCATGTCCGTCGAATGCGCGACGATCTCGTGTCCCGCATCGACGATATCGCGGATGATCGACGGATAGCGCTCGGCGATCGCGGAATTGGCCGCGACCGACACCTTGGCACCGACCTTGGCGAACGCATCGAGCAGGCGGTAAAAGCCCACGCGCGTGCCATAATCGCGCGCGGTGTAATGGCGGTAATCCGGATAAACCGTCTGCATGTGCCCCAGCGCGCGGAACGGC
The DNA here is from genome assembly GCA_043775965.1 of Sphingomonas sp. GTDB lineage: Bacteria > Pseudomonadota > Alphaproteobacteria > Sphingomonadales > Sphingomonadaceae > Sphingomonas. The sequence continues at coordinate 10,599 of JAYVRZ010000460.1, read as the reverse complement.
ATGTCGGAGGGTAGGATCGGAAACCATTCGAGGCTGACGACGATCCAGGCCGCGACCGTCTTGCCGTCCGGCCACGCGATCGGCGGACGCTGCGGCAACGGCATGTAGGCGTAGAGATCATGGTCGTAGCCGAGACGACGCTTGGGATAGGTCAGATAGGCCGGATCGAGGCTCATGCTGTCCGCTCCCGATCGATCTGATTTCGATACGCATCGGCGATGTCGCCGGCGCGCGTGATCCATGCACGACCGTCCGCCGCGATGTGCCGCAGCACCGCCTCGAACGCGCCGATCCGGTGCGGCTGGCCGATCAGATAGGAATGGAGCGGGATGCACATCACCGTTCCACCGGCACCGCCGGCCTTCTCGGCTTCGTCGGCGAGCCGCTCATACTGGCGGATCAGCGTCTTCGCGTATTCGCGTGGGCTCATGTTGTAGATGAAGAAGCCGTAATGGTCGTTCACCTCGAGGCTGTACGGCATCGAGATCAGCTCGCCGGTCATCGTCTTGACCGGCATGGGCTGGTCGTCGTGGTACAGGTCGCAGGTGTAGTCGAGGCCGTATTCGGCGATCAGATCGAGCGTCCGCGGCGTGTGCGTCAGCGCGGGCGCGAGCCAGCCGCGGATCGACTGGCCGGTCGCCTCGCGTACCGTGCGGATCGAATCCTCGATGATCGCGCGCTCCTGCGCTTCGTCCATGCCGTAGCTGTAGCGCGTGTTGTAGATGCCGTGGCTGAAGAACTCCCAGCCGCGCGCCGCGCCGTCGGCGACGACGTCCGGGTGATGCTGGCACAAGGCGACCGACAGCGAGACCGAACCGGGGAAGCCGTGCTTGCTCATCACCTCCGCCATCCGCCAGTGGCCGACGCGATTGGCGTGATCGCGGTGGCTGTAGCCGACGACGTCGGGATGCGGCTTCGCCCAGCTTTTCCGGTGCGGATTGGCGGGCGGATCGATCTCGTAATATTCGAGATTGGGCGACACCCACACGGCGACTTTCTTGTCGCCGGGCCAGACGATGGGTGTCCGGTCGCGATAGGGGGTAAAGTCGTACAGGCCCGGATCGGGTGCGCCTTCCTGCATACCCGTTTTCATGGGCGGGCCTCCAGCCAGTCGATCACCGTCTGCACCGGCTCGACGTCGGCGTATTTGAGCTGAAGGTCGGTCAGATTGGCGAAGTGATAGCTCTCATGCTTGTCGGCACACGTCTCGATCGGGACGATGGTGCGATAGCCGCGGCTGAGTGAATCCACCGCGGCGGCGCGGACGCAGCCCGAGGTCGAGCCTCCGGTGATGACGACGGTATCGACCTTGTGCCACACCAGCAGGCTCTGCAGCGGCGTTTCGAAGAACGGCGACGGCATCCGCTTGGTGTAGATCGCGTCCTTCACGTGATCGATCTCGCAGCGATCGTCGAACGCGTGCCGGCGCGAACCGTATTTGATGTTCTGCAGGGAGTCCGGCGTGTCGGTGCGCGTACCCCAGACGCCCGCGTCGCTGGCGTCGTCCATGTACGCGACGTGCGTCCATACCACCGGCATACCCTTCGCGCGGGCGAGCCGCGAGATCAGGTTGGCATATTCGATCTGGCGGGGGTCGGTCTCGTACGCGGTCTTGAACTCGTCGATCCGGGTGTAGGCGTTCTGGAAATCGATGTTCACGATCGCCAGCTTCTCGCCGAAGCCGAACTTCGCGCGGCCCGGATTGGCCATCACCGCCTCGAACAACTGCCGCGCGGTCTTGTCCTCGCGGACCATTTTCGTGCCCAGGATAGTCATGCAGCCTGCCTCCAGCCGAGCGGAAGTCCCGCATCGGGCAGGAAGCCGAACAGCGGTTCGCCGGGCAGAGCCTCGGCCAGGATTGACCGCACAGCGACCAAAGCGTCGAGATCGATCCCGGTCCGCAGGCCCATTGCCGCCAGCATGAAGCAGAGATCCTCGGTCACGATATTGCCCGACGCGCCGGGTGCGAACGGGCACCCGCCGAGACCGCCGAGCGACGAATCCAAGGTCGTCAGCCCGCATTCCAGCGCCATCAGCGCGTTCGCCAGCCCGAGCCCGCGCGTGTTGTGGAGGTGGATCCCGGTCAGAGCATCGTCGCCCGCCGCGCGCTTCACGAGCGCGATCAGCCGCTTGACCGCGGACGGGTCGGCATAGCCCGTCGTATCCGACAGCCCGACCTCGTCGCAGCCAGCGGCCATCAGTCCTTCCGCCAGCCGCGCGATCTGCGCATCGGGGATAGCGCCCTCCAGCGTGCAGCCGAAGACGGTGGACAGCGATCCCTCGAAGTGCGGGCGCTCACCGTCGGGCAATGTCTTGATCATGTCGGCGATCGTCTTCGCCTCGACCAGCACCTGTGCATGTGTCCGGCGAAGATTGGCCAGGCTGTGCGTCTCGCTGACCGACAGCGGCAGCGTGATCTTGTGCGCGCCCGCCGCAATCGCGGCGGCGGCGCCCTTGGCGTTAGGTACAAGGACAGCGACCGTCAGGCCGGGGATGGTCCGGGCATGCGCGACGATTTCCGCGGTGTCGGCGAGTTGCGGCAGGAGTTTCGCGGGGACGAAGCTGCCAACCTCGATCTCGCGCAGTCCCGCTGCGGCCTCGGCGGTGATCCACGCCTTCTTGGCAGCGGTCGACATGATCCGGTCGATGCTCTGCAAGCCGTCGCGTGGGCCGACTTCGCTCACCAATATGTCGATATCGGTCATTTCTTCCGGTCCTCGGATACTCGTCTCGGCGCGGTGGTCAGCGATGACGCAAGGGGCTCAGGGTGGCGACGGACCAGGAGAAAGTGACCGGATGTCGGATACGGAAATGTCGCCGCAGAGCGGGTTGCCGCTCGCAGGCCTCAAGGTCGTCGAGTTCACGCACATGGTGATGGGCCCTTCGACCGGGCTGATCCTTGGCGACATGGGCGCCGACGTGATCCGCGTCGAACCGATCGGCGGCGACCGCACGCGCCGGCTGCTCGGCTCGGGTGCGGGCTATTACCCGATGTACAATCGCAACAAGCGCAGCGTCTGCCTCGACCTCAAGTCCGCGGACGGTATCGCGGCAGCCCGCGCGCTGGCAGCGGATGCGGACATCGTCGTCGAGAATTTCCGTCCCGGCGCGCTCGATCGCCTGGGGCTCGGCTACGACGCCTTGTCGGCGGACAATCCCGGCCTGATCTATTGCTCGGCCAAGGGCTTTCTCGCGGGGCCCTACGAGAACCGCACCGCGCTGGACGAGGTCGCGCAGATGATGGGTGGGCTCGCCTATATGACCGGTCCGCCCGGACGCCCGCTCCGTGCAGGCGCATCGGTGATCGACGTCACCGGTGGGATGTTCGGCGTGATCGGTATTCTCGGCCTGCTCGAACGTCGCCATCGCACCGGCACTGGCGGTCAGGTCAAATGCTCGCTGTTCGAGACGACCGCGTTTCTGGTCGGCCAGCACATGGCGCAGAAGGCGGTCACCGGGACCGCCGCCGCACCGATGCCGGCCCGCATCTCGGCATGGGCGATCTACGACGTGTTCGCGACCGCCGGCGACGGGCAAGTGTTCGTCGGCGTCGTCAGCGACCAGCAATGGACCGCCTTCTGCACGGCATTCGCGCTCGACGATTTCGCGAGCGACGCGACGCTGGCGCTCAATAACGACCGAGTCCTGGCGCGCGATCGCATCCTGCCGAAAATCCGCGCGCTGTTCGCTGAGATCGACCGCGACGCGTTGCTCGCGAAGTGCGAGGCGATCGGCTTGCCGGTTGCGCCGATCGCCCGGCCAGAGGACCTGTTCGAAGACCCCCACCTCAACGCCCAAGGCGGACTCGTCGACCTGCAACTGCCCGGCGGCACTGCGGCGCGTCTCCCCGCACTGCCGATCGAGGTAGACGGCGAACGCTTCGGCGTCCGCCACGACCTGGGAGAACCGGGTGCGGACTCGCGCGCGCTCCTGCGCGACGCGGGCCTGTCGAACGACACGATCGACGCGATGTTCGCGTCCGGTGCGGTGGCCTGACCATGGGGCTGACGATATTCGAGAAGATCTGGCGCGATCACGAGGTCGCGCCGCTCGCAGATGGCGGGCTGATCCTGATCGACCGGGTGCTCCTCCACGAACGCACCGGCGGCATCGCGTTGCAGAGCCTCGCCGAAGCCGGCCGCACGGTCGCAGCCCCGCGGCAGGTCTTCGCCACGATGGACCACGTCGTCGACACGCTTCCCGGCCGGACGGATCGCACGATCATGCCGACCGGCACCGACTTCATCCGGGCGACCCGCGCCGCCGCGAACGCAGCGGGCATCACGCTGTTCGACATCGGCGATCCGGGGCAGGGGATCGTCCACGTCATCAGCCCCGAACAGGCGATCGTCCTCCCCGGTGCGACGCTCGTCTGTCCCGACAGCCACACCTGCACGCAAGGCGCGCTCGGCGCGTTGGCGTGGGGGATCGGCTCGACCGAAGCCGAACACGCGCTCGCTACCCGGACGCTCCGCGTGCTGAAGCCCAAGACGATGCGGGTCACGATCTCCGGCCAACTGGGCCGCGGGGTGACCGCCAAGGACCTCGCGCTTCACATCCTTGCCAAGCACGGGTCGAGCGGCGGCCACGGACATGTCGTCGAATATGCCGGCGACACGGTCCGCGCGCTCGATGTCGAGGCGCGCATGACGCTGTGCAACATGGCCACCGAATTCTCCGCCTTCACCGCGATCATCGCTGCCGACGACACGGTCTTCGCCTATCTCAAGGGCCGCCCGCACGCTCCAACCGGCGCCGCCTGGGACCAGGCCATCGCCTATTGGCGAACGCTCTCCACCGATGCCGACGCGGTGTTCGACGCCGAAATCGCGATCGACGCCACCGCGGTCGCGCCAACGATAAGCTGGGGGATCAGCCCGCAGGATTCGGTGGCGCTCGACGGCAAGGTGCCCGCCGACGCCCCCGCCCGCGCGCTCGCCTATATGGGACTGGCGGCGGGTGACGCGCTGCTCGGCCTGCCGATCGACGCGGCCTTTATCGGCTCGTGCACCAACAGCCGACTGTCCGATCTCCGCCGTGCCGCGACGTTGCTGGATGGGCGCAAGGTGGCGGACGGCGTCCGCGCGATCTGCGTCCCCGGCTCGACCGCGGTCAAGCACGCCGCCGAAGCCGAGGGGCTCGACCGGATTTTCCGCGCCGCCGGTTTCGAGTGGCGCGAATCCGGCTGCTCGATGTGCTTCTTCGCGGGCGGCGAAAGCTTCGGCGCACGCGAACGGGTCGTGACATCGACCAATCGCAATTTCGAAAGCCGGCAAGGTCCGGAAACCCGCTCGCATCTCGCCAGTCCCGAGACGGTGGCCGCCAGCGCGATCGCCGGCCGGATCGCCGACCCCCGCCTGCTGGAGCGCTAAGCGATGGAACCCTTCACCCGCCTGACCGCCGTCGCCGCACCCTTGTTGCGCGACAATATCGACACCGACGCGATCATCCCATCGCGCGAGATGCGATCGGTGTCGAAGACCGGGCTGGCCGACGGCCTGTTCGCCGGCTGGCGCTATATCGGGATCGGCACCCGCGAACTCGACCCCGCATTCGTCCTGAACCAGCCAGCCTATGCGGACACCCGGATCATCCTGGGCGGTGCGAATTTCGGCTGCGGTTCCAGTCGCGAGCACGCCGCCTGGGCGCTCGCCGAATACGGCATCCGCGCGATCGTCGCATCGTCGTTCAACCCGATCTTCCAGGGCAACTGCATCCGCAACGGCATCGTGCCCGTCACGCTCGATCCGGAGGCGATCGCGTCGCTTGCGGTCGCGCTCGCGGCCGATCCACAGGCGCGACGCCTGACGATCGACCTGCCGACCCAAACCCTAATCGCTCCCGACGGCATGGCGCACGCATTCCCGATTGCGGACGAGGCGAAGGAGATGTTGCTGGACGGCCTCGACGCGATCGACCTGACCTTGAAGCGCCGCGCCGAGATCGACGGCTTCATCGCCGCCGACCGGACGCGACGCGCATGGGTTTATCCAGGCTGACCTAGCCCGCCAAGGAATGCCACGACGTCGTCCTCGCCGACGACATCGGCATATTTGGCGTTCATGTCGAACAGGTTCGCCTCGTGCGGCGCGGCATGCCGGTCGCCGCACGCATCGGCGACGACGGTGGTGCGGAAGCCGTGCGACATCGCATCGACGCAACTCGCGCGGATGCAACCGCTGGTCGTGAGGCCCGTCAGCAGTACGCTGTCGACGCCCATCGCGGTCAGCGTAGAGGCGAGCGAAGTGCCGAAGAACGCGCTCGGATATTGCTTCGAGATGACGAGTTCGTCGGGCTCGGGTGTCAGCCCCTCGGGCCATGCGCCCATCGGGTTGCCCTTCAGGAAGTGGCGAAGCGGTGCGGCCTTTTCGTAGAAGCGGCCACCATCGATCGCGCTGGGATGATAGACGACGTTGGTCAGGATCACCGGCACCCCCGCCGCCCGTGCCGCAACCCGCACCCGGAGCGCCGAGGCGAGCGCGTCCTCGACCCCCGAATACAGATCGCACGCGGGGTCGAAATAGCCTTGGCAGAAATCGATCATCAGCAGCGCGGGGCGCCGGCCGAACCCGACTTTGGTGCCATAGACGCCTGCGTAATTGGCGGTCAGGTCGTCGCTCATGATAGGTCTTCCGTCTCGAACAGCCAGGGCTGGATGCGTTGGTGACGGACCTCGAAGGCCGCAATGTCCTCGCCGCGCGCATTCAGGATCATGTCGGTCTCGTCCCAGCCGTTGATCAGCGCGAGCCGGTGCTGCGCGGCGATCTCGAACGAGAGGGGTGGCGCGTCGCCGACGCGGATCGTCTGCGTCTCGAGGTCGATGACGAAACGCTGCCCGTCCTGCGCCGCCGCCGAGAGGGCTGCGATCGTCGGGGGATCCAGGACGATCGGGAGCACCCCGTTGCGGAAGCAATTGCCGTGGAAGATCTCGCCGAAGCTCGGCGCGACGACGCAGCGGATTCCCTGCCCGAGCAGTGCCCAGACCGCCTGTTCCCGGCTCGACCCCGAGCCGAAATTTGCGCCCGCGATGAGGATAGGGGCGTCGCGCCAAGGCGCTTGGTTCAGGACGAACGACGCGATTTCCGTGCCATCCGGGGCGAAGCGACGGTCATGAAAGGCGTACCGTCCGAGGCCATGCCGATCGGTGATCAGCAGGAAGCGGGCCGGGAAGATGATGTCGGTGTCGACATTCTCCTCGGGCAGTGCGGTGGCGGTGCCGGAAAGGTGTGTGAAGGGCTGCATGTCAGGCTCCCAGCGCGCGTACGTCGACCAAGTGCCCCGCGATCCCCGCGGCGGCGGCCATCGCGGGACTCATCAGGTGCGTGCGGCCACCGGGGCCCTGCCGGCCCTCGAAGTTGCGGTTGGAGGTGGAGGCGCTGCGTTCGCCTGGCGCGAGGCGGTCGTCGTTCATCGCGACGCACATCGAACAGCCGGCATGGCGCCATTCGAACCCGGCGGCGATGAAGATCGCGTCGAGCCCCTCGGCCTCAGCCTGATGCTTGGTCGCGGTCGATCCCGGCACGACGATGCCGTTGACCCCCGGTGCGATGCGCCGACCGGAGACGACCTCTGCCGCCGATCGCAGATCCTCGATGCGGCCGTTGGTACAGGATCCGATGAACACGCGGTCGATGGCGATCGAGTCCAGCGGCGTTCCAGCCGCCAGGCCCATATAGGCAAGCGCCTTTTCGACGCGCCGACGGACGCCGGGGTCGGCGATCGCTGCGGGATCGGGGACACTCTCGGTCACCGGCCCGCAATCCTCGGGACTGGTGCCCCAACTGACATGCGGTGCGATTTCCGAGAGATCGATCGTCACGGACGTGTCGAACACCGCATCCGGGTCCGAGCGCAACGTTCGCCAATATTCGGTGGCCTGCGTCCAGCGAGCGCCCGACGGGGCCATCTCACGGCCCTCCAAGAAGGCGAAGGTCGTATCGTCGGGCGCGATCAGGCCGATCCGTCCGCCAGCTTCGATCGTCATGTTGCACAGCGTCATGCGCGCGGCCATCGACATGGCGGTCACCGCGGGGCCGGCATACTCGACCGCATGTCCCGCCGCGCCGAGCGCGCCGACATGCGCGATAAACGCGAGCGCGACATCCTTGGCCGAAACGAACGGCGACAGCGCGCCGACCAGGTCGACCCGCATCGTCTTGGCGCGTGGCTGTTTCAGGCACTGCGCGGCCATCACGGTACCGCATTCGCTGGCGCCGATCCCGAACGCGAGCGCGCCGAACGCGCCATGCGTGGTCGTATGACTGTCGCCGCAGACCAGCGTTATGCCGGGTAGCGTGAAGCCCATTTCCGGTCCGATGACGTGAACGATGCCCTGTCCGTCACCGTCGAGCGCGCGATACGGCACCGCGAACGCGTCGGCATTCGTCTCCAACTCGTGCACCTGCGCAGCCGCCTGCGGATCGGCAATCCGCCCGCCACGGCTGCGCGTCGGCACGGCATGGTCGGCCACCGCGACATGCGTCTCCGGACGCCGCAACCGTCGCCCGGCATCGCGAAGCGACTGGAACGCCTGCGGGCTGCTGACCTCATGGACGAGGTGGCGATCGATATAGAGCAGCGCCTCGTTGCCCGGCAGGTCGACGACGACGTGGCTGTTCCAGAGTTTCTCGTACAAGGTCGATGGCATGCGGAACGGCCTAGGCGATCTGCTCGCTCTCCGGTGTGCCGGGCCACGGCGTATCCGTGTAGCGACCAACTCGACTTGCGTTTCAAATGGCGGCCGTCCGCGACTGGCAAGCTGGCAGACGGAGCATTAGTCGCACGGCGAACACTGTGGCGTCCATTTGCCGTGTGGGCCGGGCGAGCCTTAAATCGTCATGCGCTTGCCGCGCCGGGAGAGTTTCGATCGAAAGGCATGCATCCAGGCCAGCCGACCCACCGGCGGACCACATTTTGAGCTTCGGTCCACGCGCGGTCACCGGCGGCGTCGCTGGCACGATCGGGTATTTCACCGACGGTCGCGAAACCGGGCGCGAGCGGTTCGAGATACTGCATCATGCGAGCGGTCACGTCCTGCGCGCACTATGCGAGATCGACGACGAGGCGCTGTTGCGCGACGTGACGCTGTCGATGGATGCGGATTGGCGGGCGCGCGACGGCTTTTGTCGCATCGTCAAGGCGGGCGCTCCGCTCGCAACGATGTGGTTCGACGTCGGCGACGACGCGGTCCGTATGTCCGGCCGCATCGGCACGCGCGCCAGCGACATCATAGTGCCCTCACGCGCACGTATCGCCTACCTCGGCCTCCACCCGCTCCAGGGGGATGCCTTGATCGCGGCGATCCGGGGCACCGACGACCCAGGCTGCTTCATCGGCATCGATGCCGTCACCAACTCGGTTTCGCCGAATGGCGACGAAGCCTGTGGAGCCGTACCGGTGCGTATCGACGTGGCCTATCTCGGTTGTGAAGAGATATCGGTCGTGGCGGGCGACTTTGCCGCCCGGCGCTATGCGATCCGCTGGCGCGATGACTGGCCGGCCGCCGACCTGTGGGTTCGCGATGCCGACTTCACCTTCCTGCGGATGCGCTGGGACCAGGTGCCGACCGTCTACGAGCTTACCGCGCTGAAGGAGATGGGTTAGACCGAACATCATCGCGGATCCGCAACAATGTTCGGCCTCGAACGCCGCCGTTCAGCAGGCCGTTCAGGCGGTGCCGGAGGTCACGAACCACGACCGGAACACGCCGTCGGACGTTTCACCGAACTTGAGCGGCGAATGTGGCCCGGCGAACGCCGTCGACTGATAGCCGACTTTCACGTCCTTGAACCCTGCCGCACCCATCAATGCACCATAATCCGCCGACAACGCGCCGCGCCAATAGGGTTCGTTGTTGAACTCGGCCTCGATCTCGGCGGACAATTCCTCCCACATCATGCCGAACGTGTTCATCAGCGGCACTTCGAGGTGGATCGCGACGCCGCCGGGCCGCAACAGGCGACGCGATTCGGCAAGGATGTTCGACGCGGCGGCCTGCGAAGTCTCGTGCAGGACGACGCAGCTGAACACGACGTCGAACGAACCGTCGGCAAAGTTGGTGCGTTCGGCGTTCTGCTGCGAGAAGTGGATCGGTGCGCCGAGATGTTCGGCACGCGCATGGGCGTAGCGAAGGATCGAGGCACCCACGTCGATCCCGTGGATTTCGGCCTCCGGGAACCAGGTCGCGGCGGGGACGACGCTGGTGCCGATACCGCAGCCCATCTCCAGGATCTTCATCGGCTTCATGTCGGGATAGACGGTCGGCAGATGCGCCATCGCGGTATGTCCGCGCAGGTCGTTGAGCATGCCGCCATTGCGTCCGAGCATGAACACCGCTCCGCCCCGATCCATGACGGCACCCTGCAGCAGCGATCCGTCGTCGAGCGCGTTGCCGCCCGGCATCAGGTGGATATCCGCACCGGTGATGTAGGTGGGCGCGACGAAATCGGGATCGAGCGTGACCGAGCCGATCGGCGCGGCGATATGGCCCAACGTCTCCAGCGTGTCCTTCTGTCGCTCGACGCTCTCGCCGACCGCCGACCAGAGATGCCGCTGCGATTCCCGCTTGAGGCCGATCCAGGTCTTGAAGCTTTCGACGCC
>JAYVRZ010000459.1:0-10869 GCA_043775965.1 Sphingomonas sp. | reverse complement strand
GAAGTGCGGCCGTTCCGCGGCAGGCAGATCGGTCGCCATGCGTGCCGAAACGATCGGGCTGCGCTCCGCTTCGGTCTTGTAGAAACCCAGCTCGCCGGTCCCGCGCGGTAGCGACGACAGCCACTCGATCCCGTCGATCACCCGCCCGACGACGGCGATGTTGCGATCGAGCGCGCGCGGCGAATGCCCGATCACCGTGTACAGCTCCGCGCCGCTGCCGGTGCTCGGCGCCAGGTCGCGCGCGACCCCGACCATGGCGTAGCAATGCGGTAGCCACTCGGTCGCGCCATTGCCCGCCAGCGGCCACCCGTCGCGGCTATAGCCCGCCCATTCGGCATAGGGATCGCGCTGCGAGAGCCGTGCCACGGTGGTCGGCCCGGCATGCGAATATTCCGCCGGTGGATTGGCGACGACACCCGCGACGAGCGGCTTCTTCTCGGTCGCGTCGCCCCATTGCGCGACATAATTGTCCTGTACCCGGTACACGCTGGTCCCCTGATCCCACCAGTGCGCCGCCGCCAGTTTGCGGACATTGGCAACGTGGACGGGCGTGTACTTCGCCGCCAGTCGTACCGTGACGCGGTGCCCGTTCGCCAAGGTGAACACGATCAGTTCGTCGTCCGGCACCGCCATCCAGTCGCCCGGTAGCGGATCGGACGCGAGCGCCACCGGAGGGGGGCCAGGGGCGGCGGCGGCCTGCGCGAGCGTGGCGGCGATGAGGATATGCAGCATCGCGACAGACTGCCCGAGCGCGACCTCGCACGCAATCGCTTGCGCCCCGGCGAAACCCGCACTAGCAGACCCCCTTCCAGAGCAATGCGGAGCGGTGGCCGAGTGGTCGAAGGCGCTCGCCTGGAAAGTGAGTATACGTCAAAAGCGTATCGTGGGTTCGAATCCCACCCGCTCCGCCACACAGTCCCAGAATAATTGAAGTCGGCGGCGTTACCGCGATTTTTGGCGCAAAACTGCGCCGTTTCCGAATCAATCGGTAGTGCGGAGACGGATCTTCGCGGGCTGGAGACGGATTCTTCGCGGGTTTTCTCCGGCGCTGTCCCACGCAGTACCGAATTGGTTTTGATGCCGTATCGTGCGCTTTCCCGCGTTTGGGCGCCTGCGGCCAACTCGCCCCCAGACGCAAACATCCGCTGCGATGCAATCGATTCGTCACGAGCGCTCTATCTTATCGCCGGCGACCGCTTTCACGAACTCCTCCGTACAACTTTTGACCTGCATCGCGCCGGCGTTTTATCGTTCGGAAGCGACCGAGGCGTCGCTTATGCGTTGCGGCCAGATTCCCTGCCTGCAGGTAAATCTGCAGGGAATTATGCTGATTTCGGGCACGCACTGCGTTCACACGCGTGAGCAATTCCTCACAGGACGGCAAAATAACGCGATCCTGCGTGCGACCTAGCAGGGAATTTCAGCTACTGTATCAAGGTCCTTATATTGCCGGATTGGCTAACGCGCTTTGTCCGAAAGACTGGCCTTTCGATCGATGGAGCCGAGTGTTAAAGAGGGATGGAGGCCCACCCAATCTACGTCGCTTGCGATACTTTGATTTAGTTGTCTCGAGTCGGTCTGAATGAATGGCAACAATTCCCACTATGTGGAGGATTACGCGAAGTCTGTTAGCGAGACAATAAGTTGGTTATTTTATGGGCGCGGTGCCCATGGAGATGACCAATGGGTAAAAGAGACGGATTTGACGGATCTCGGCTGCAGATCGAGTACCTTAGTGTGGGGTCGCTGACCCCAGATCCCAAGAACGCACGCAAGCATAGTTCCAAGCAGATCGCCAAGCTGGCGCAGATTATCGACAAGTTCGGCTTTTCGACACCCATCATTCACGACGAGGCCGGGATGATCTTGGCCGGGCACGCACGCTTGGCGGCGGCTAAGTCGTTGGGAATGACTGAAGTGCCCGGCATCCGCTTGTCGCATTTGAACGGCGCCGAGAAGAAAGCGCTCGCGATCGCGGACAACGCGATGACCGACGCGTCGGCGTTCGACGACAAGATCCTGCGCGAGGTTCTGATCGACCTGACCGGTTTGGATTTCGACGTGGGCCTGACCGGCCTAGACGTCGGGGTCATCGACTTCCTCATCGACGGACCGGCAGGCGAGGCTGCCGCGGATCCTGCAGATCAGGTGGAAGATCCAACTCGAACCGCACCGGCTGTTAGCCAGCTTGGCGACCTATGGGCGCTGGGTAGCCACAAGCTCGTGTGCGGCGATGCATTGGACGGGGCGGCGTATGAGGCACTGCTCGGGTCCGAGCGGGCGGAAATGATCATAACGGATCCGCCATTCAATGTTCGGGTCAATGGGCATGTGTCGGGGCTCGGCAAGCATCAGCACCCAGAGTTCGCGATGGCATCGGGGGAGATGACGGACGAGCAGTTCCGAACGTTCCTCGCTGGCTATATGCGTCTCGTAGTGTCGTACAGCTGCGACGGATCGATCCACCTCCACTTCATCGACTGGCGACATCTGCGCCTGATGCTCGAAGCCGGCGACGGTATCTACCCGGAGGTCAAGAACCTGTGCGTATGGAATAAGACAAATTCGGGAATGGGGAGCCTGTGGCGCTCGAAGCACGAGCTCGTTGTGGCCTTCAAGAATGGCACGGCGCCGCATATCAACAACGTCGAGCTTGGCAAACACGGACGCCATCGCAGCAACGTTTGGGAGTATAGCGGGGCCAACAGCTTTAGCGCGACCCGTGATCAGGATCTGGAAGCCCACCCAACGGTAAAGCCTATTGCGCTGGTGGCCGATGCAATGCGCGACTGTTCGCGCCGCGGTAAGATCGTGCTCGACCCGTTCATGGGGTCGGGCACCACAATCCTGGCTGCTCAGCGCAGCGGTCGTCGTGCGGCCGGTATCGAGATCGACCCCTATTATGTCGATACCGCGATACGGCGCTGGCAGCGCGATACCGGCAAGGCGGCCACGTTGGTGGGCGACGGCCGGACCTTCGATGCGATCGAGCGTGAGCGCGCAGTCCCGAGTGCTGTCAACGGGGAGGGCGTACGATGACCCGTAAGGTCGGCTACGGCAGTCCGCCAACCCACAGCCAGTGGCAAAAGGGGCAAAGCGGCAACCCGTGCGGTCGTAAGCGTGGGTCGGTCAACTTTGCGACCGACCTGTTGGCCGAACTCGCCGAAACCATCGCGGTCACCGAAGGTGGCAAGCCCAAGCGGATCACTAAGCAGCGGGCGATGCTAAAGGCGCTCATTACCAAAGCCATCAAGGGCGACGTTCGCGCCGCGAGCGCTGCGATCGGGCTCAAGATCAAGCATGATGCGGTGAAAGTCGACGCCGAAGATCTGGGGCTGACCCCGGCCGAGAAGGCCGCCTTTGATGATCTCGTGAACCGACGGGCAGCGCTGGTGCGTGCGCAAGCCGAGAAGGAGGGCAAGCAATGATCGCACGTAGGATGCTGATACAGGCAGCACGAGACGACTTTGGGCTGTTCGCGCAACTCATGTTCAACGCAATAAATCCAACCATCAAATTGGAGATGAACTGGCATATCATCGTAATCGCCACGATGCTCGACGAAGCCAAGTTCTGCCTGCAGCAATACCATCAGATCGTCACGATGCCGCCACGGTCGCTCAAGTCGTTCCTGATCTCGGAAGCATTCCCTGCCTACCTGCTGGGCCATGACCCGTCGACCAAAATACTATGTGCGACCTACGGCGAGAAGCTCTCGGAGGAGCTGGCAAGCCACACCGCGCAAATCATGCGTTCGGCGATCTATCAAGAGATCTTCCCAAAGACGCGGATCGACAAGGACACCAGGCTTCACCTGACCACGACTGCTGGTGGAGGGCGCTTAGCCACCTCGATCGGCGGCGCGGTGACCGGGTTTGGCGGCGACTGGATCATCGTCGATGATCCGATGAACGCGTCCGACGCACATTCAAAGAATGCGCGTGACGCGGTCAAAGCCTTCTTCGACGGGACGCTGTCGTCGCGTGTGAACAACGAGACGACCGCGCGCTTCATTGTCGTGATGCAGCGCCTTCACGAAGATGACCTGGTCGGGCACCTGAAGGCGAAAGGGGGATGGAACGAGCTGAAGCTGCAGGCCAAAGCAACCGAGAGCATCAATGTCGACGACGGCAGCCGGCTAGGGCACACGGTCAAGGTGGACGACCTCCTCCATGAGAAGCGGCTGCCCCAAGCCGTGCTCGACCGCAAGCAACGCGAGATGGGGTCGGCGAACTTCCAGGCCCAGTATCAGCAGGATCCCGTGCCAGCGTCAGGCAACATCGTTCGTCGCGATTGGCTGTCCTATTATAGCGGCTATATTCCTCGGAGCGAAGACACGCAGATCGTGTTAAGCCTCGATACCGCGACAAAGACTAATCCCGAGCATGATTATTCGGTCTGCACGATCTGGAACTGCCGGCCGGACGCGCACTTCCTGCTCGATGTCTGGCGCGCAAAGGTGGAATATCCGCAACTTAAAGCATCAATCATCGACCTCTATCATCGATATGGCGGAACGCACCTGCTTATCGAAGAGCATGGCAACGGCGCATCGCTCCTCCAAGAACTAAACCATCAAGGCCTTCCGGCCATTGCCTGCCACCCGACGAAGAACAAAGAGTCCCGTTTGATATCGGCCACGTCGCACATCGAATCCGGGCAGATGCGCCTGCCAAGCGAAGCCACCTGGCTGGCAGCGTTTGAGACTGAGCTCCTGTCGTTCCCCAACGGAAAGCATGATGATCAGGTCGATAGCGTCTCGCAATATTTCTCGTGGGTACGCGACCGCGGGTCCCAGAGTTTGGTCGTGCACAGTCTTCGCCATGAAGAGGACATAACCCCCGAAACGCTCATGGACATACTAGCGGCGCGACCTAGGTGGTAGCCTGGCGTTAACCCGCGTCTTCAGCCTCGGCGATCAGCGCCGAGGCTGTCACGCCAAGTGGCTCTGCGAGCCGCTCCAGGATCGTCAGGCTCGGGTTGCGTGCGACGCGCTCAAGATCGGACACATAGGTGCGGTGGATACCCGCCTCGTGCGCAAACCGCTCCTGCGACCAGCCTTTGGCAGCACGATACCGGCGCAGATTGGTGGCAAGGCGGTTTCGTATATCCACCGCCCGCACAAGCGCTCTCGCAGACGATCAATCTACAGACGATCAGAGACAATGTGTTTGACTTGTTCTCGAGAAGGAGCACGTGTCTTGTCACGGATCGACGACAAGAGGGGTTGATAATGCGGATGATGGTGACGGGCGTGCTGGCCCTACTGGCGATTGTGCCGACTGCTGGCTGCGTATCGATGGGGCCGGACTACAGCGTGGAGGCGGTAAGCCAGCTGAAGCCTGGAATGACGAAGGCGGAGGTCACCGCCCTGCTAGGCCAGCCGAGTTCGACCACGACGCTTGCCGATGGTAGCCAGCATCTCATGTGGGTTCATTCGCGCGGCACGATGCTGGGCACCGCCAAGGCCCGTTCACTGACGGTGCTGATGACGCCGGACGGGCGATACGCCCAAACGGTCAATCAGAACGAGACCAACATCCAATGATCCCCGCGCAGGACACGACGACCCCGCGCCCGACCGATAAGCGGCGCGGCTTGCTAATCGTGGGCGGGGCGTTCGCTGCGCTTATCGCGACCGCTGAGCTGATAAAGCGTTTGCCGCACGATACCGCCTCGCCTCCCGCGGTAACTGCCTCTGCGCGGCCAACAGGGCAGGAGGCGGGGGTGACATACCCCAGTTCGCAGCACCGGGCCGCGGCAAAGGAGCTGGTCAAGCAGCGGCTCCGCGATCCGGGGTCGGCGGAGTTTACCGATATCCAGGTCTTCGCAGGATCCGGCCGGCGGCCAATGGTGTGCGGGCGGGTCAACGCACGTAACGGCTTTGGGGGCATGACCGGCGCGCAGCGGTTCATCGTTGGTGGTATCGTGGTGTTAGAAACTGAAGTGGGGGAAGGCGGCATGGACGAGCTTTGGAGCAAATCATGCTTCGGGGCTTGATCGGCGCAGCGCATGAGCGCGGCCGCGTCATCTGCTGCGTCGTGCGGCGTCTCGGCGTCGCATGATGGACAATACAGCAGATCTTATCGACCAGCTATGCACCTTTTCCGGGATGATCCTCGAAGACGTCAATGACGTTGCGATCGTACGGGACGGTGCGGTCTCCGCGGCAGCCCGGATTGAGCGTATCCTTGCTGCCGCCAATGACGTCGTGACGCTCGCGCGTGCCGCTGCGATTGTGGCGGCTCGCGCTACGTGACTACGAGCGGGCTATTTGGACAGGCCCTCCGACAGCACCAATCCTTCGGCGTGAACTGATATTCGGCACTGCCGTATTGTACGGCCGCGTACGATGATGCGGACCTTCCGCTTTTCGGCAAAACTGGTGGAAAGCCGCCCGTCCGTTATCGGGCGGCGATCGCCGATAAGCAGCCGTTCGTTCACGTAGCAGAGCGAGGCCGAGAGGCTGCGATTGACGGAGTGCTTGATGGTCGTATTGCTCCGAACAGGCCGGGTCCCTCTGGTGACACGACGCGCTTGACTAACTACGGGTAAACCGTACATGTTCTGGCATGCAGTCCGTCATCGAAACCAATGCCTACCTTGCGGCGGCGAAGGACGTTGGCATGAGTGCCTAGGAGCAGCAGATGGTGGTCGACCTGATCGCTGCCAATCCGGAAGCCGATGAAATCATGCCGGCGTGCGGCGGGGTTCTGAAGTTACGGGTAGCGCGGCCGGGCCGCGGTAAGTCTGGCGGGTATCGGGTCATCACCTATTATGCGGGCATTGATGTGCCAACGTTCCTGCTGACCGTGTTCGGAAAAAACGAAAAGGCCAATCTCACCAAGGGTGAGCGAAATGCCCTTGCCGCTTTCACCAAGACGCTGACCGACAGCCTTAGGAGGGAAAAATGAAGAGTGCCTTCAACAAGATTGCAGCAGGCCTCAGTGATGCTATCGCCCATGCCAATGGGGAAACGGGTCACGCAAGGGTGGCGGCGCCCATCGATGTGGCCGCGATCCGCAAACGTACGGGTAAGACACAGGATCAGTTTGCCCGCGCATACCATCTCCCACTTGGTACAGTGCGGGACTGGGAGCAGAGCCGCAGCCAGCCAGACGCGCCGGCGCGTGTTCTATTGGCACTGATCAAAGCCGAACCGGACACCATCGAGCAGCTAGTTCAGCGGGCGTAGCGTCCTGAACAAGAACGCAATGACGATGATGTTTGCCAGCAGAACGGCAAAGTGGCGGCAGCGTTCGACACGTGGGCCAGACGTTACCAAGAAGGCTCTATGCTAAGCTTAATCCACACCGCAGACTGGCAGCTAGGTAAGCCGTACGGTCGCTTCGATAGTGATGTCCGCGCAGCGCTTAGCGAAGCGCGTTTTGACGCCATCGATGCGATCGGCAAGGCAGCGGTCGAGCATGGCGCGGCGCATGTCCTGGTCGCCGGCGACGTCTTCGATACCGAGGGTCCAGAAGATCGCGTCATTGTGCAGGCCGTGTCGCGGATGCAGCGATATGCCTGCACGTGGTGGCTGCTCCCCGGCAACCACGACTTCGCACGCAACAGCGGTCTTTGGGACCGTGTCCGCGCCAAAGGGGCGGCGAACATCCGCGTCATCACCGAACCCGAGCCGTGCGAGCTGGAACCTGGACACTGGCTTCTGCCGGCACCACTCACGCACCGGCACAACCTCGATGATCCAACGGCCTTGTTCGACACCATGGAGACGCCGGGCGCGACTCTGCGCATTGGCCTGGCCCATGGTTCGATCCGTGATTTTTCGTCGCGTGGCGAAGCGCAAAACCAGATCGCCCCCGACCGCGCTCAACGTTCCCACCTGGACTATCTTGCACTCGGTGACTGGCATGGAGCGCTGCGGGTCGATGCGCGAACCTGGTATTCCGGAACACCGGAAACAGATCGGTTCCAGCGCGACGAACCGGGATATGCCTTGCTCGTGGCGCTTGAGCCAGGCGTTGAGCCTGTCGTGTCACCAATCCGCACGGGCAGGTTCCAATGGTTGATGCGGGTGTGGACAATCCCGGACGCGGACGGCTTTGCCGCCGAGTGCGACCGGCTGCTCGGCCTGATCGAACCGTCGGCAACGCTCCTGCAGTTGTCGCTGGCCGGGATCGTGAGCCTGTCGGACCGGATTACGATCCTTGGCAAGCTGGACAATGACCTACGCCATCGTCTGCGCCATTTGGCAGTTACCTCAGACGACCTTGTCGGTCGGCCGAGCGACCAGGATCTAGCAGATCTGCAGGTCGAGGGTATGATCGGAACCGCTGCCGCAAAACTGATGAGCATGATCGAGGTCGGGGGTAACGACGGGGCTACGGCCAAGCGTGCGCTCGAACGTCTGTTTGTAGAATATCAGCGCGGACAGGATGCAGCATGAGCCTCAAGATCCGACGCATTGAGCTGTCCAACTTCCGCAAGTTCCGTGAACCGTTCGTCCTCGACGGGCTTACCGACGGACTGAACGTGATCATCGAACCCAACGAGACCGGCAAGTCGACGCTGCTCGAGGCCATGCGCGCAGCCTTTTTCATTCGGCACAATACGGCCAACCGCCTGGCGCGCAGCTATGCGCCGCACGGCGAGGCCGTCGCCCCGCAGATCGAGATCGGCTTCGAGGCGCGAGGCGAGGACTGGCAGGTCAACAAGCGCTTCTTGAAAGGTGCGTCGGTCGAGGTGCGTGGACCAGACGGCCGTGCACAGGGCGAAGATGCTGAAGCTCAGCTGCAGGCATTGCTCGGCGCACGTCGTGACACGAGCCAATCCGGCGACCCGGCCGCTCACGGTGCGCTGGGGCTGCTTTGGGTAGGGCAGGCGCAGGCGCTCGAAGTCACCGCCCCGGGCGACATCGTCCGTGATAGCGTGCGTGCGACGCTGGAAGCTGAGGTTGGCGCAATTATGGGCGGCGCAGCCTACCAGCGTGTCCGGACCCGTATCGACAGCCAGTTCGCAGACTATTGGACCAACACCGGCCGGCCTAGCGGTCGCCAAACGACAGCACGTACCGAGCATGACGCGGCCGAGAGCGCTGCGACCGAGGCGTCGACTCGGCTTGCCGCCCTAGAGCAGGGCTTCTCCGATCTCGAGGCCGCTCGGGCCAGGCTGAAGGTGCTGGACCGCGATCTTGCTGATACGACGGACAGAGAGCGGCGAAAGACGCTAGTCGGTCAAATCGACGTGGCACGATCCGCGGCGCAGCTGCGCGATACCAGGCGGGCCGAGCAAGGCCGCCTTGCTGATCAGGTCAGGGGACTTGAGGATCTCACCGCGCGTCTCGCCGATGCTCGGAAGGCTGTCAGTGACACGGCCGCAGCGCTAAGCAAGGCCCGTGAGAAACGATCCGGCCTTGAAGAGGAATTGACCAGCACGCGTGAGCGGGCGGGTACGGCACGTGATCGGCTGGCGACCGCCCGCGACAGCCGGCGCAAGGCGCACGCGGCGCTCGAGGGTGCTACCAAGTTGGTTGCCGCGCGAGCACGCCACATCGAGATCGCCCGGGTACGCCAGCGGCACACCGAACTGCTTCCTCTCGAGGCCGAACTGGAGACAACGCGCGAGCTTGGTAGGATCGTGATCCCGCCCAGCGTCCTAAAGGCGCTGGAGGAACGCGAACGTGCTGTCGACAAGGCGCGCGCGGCCGTCGAGGCCGGTGCGACCCGGATCGAGTTCGCGGGCGATGTCAGCGGCGTTCGAATCGATGGAATGCCGGTCGAGCGCGGTGACCAGACGCTATCGCGTGAGACGCGCATCCAGCTTGGCGAGGCTGAGTTGATCATCCGACCGCCAGCTGGGCTGCAAAGCGCCGAAACGGCGCTCGCCAACGCCTGCGATGATCTGAGCGCCGCGTTGGCCGACCACGGGGTGACGAGTGTCGCCGACGCGCGGTCACGTAATGAGGTCGCACGAGATGCTGTTGCCAACGTGCGGACGCTTGAAGCGCGGATATCTGGAATCACGCCGGCAGTGCCGTTGCTCGGTCTCGACGCCGGTGCTTCGGCCCTGAAGACCTTCATGGCAGGATTGCCGGAAAGCACTGAAGGGGAGGGCAGTGAGGAGGGACCGGACGTCGACGCGTTGAGCGTGATCGCGGCGGAGGCGGATTCAGCGCTCGCAAGGGCGGAGGGTGTCGATGAGGCGGCGTCTGCGCAACTGCGCGAGCTGGAGGCGCGCAATGCGCCGCTGATGGTTCAGGCGGCTAGCGCAGAGCGTGATGCTGCCAACGCCGTAGCGCAGCTGGCTGCTCTGGAAGGCAAGCCTGAGGTAGATCGTCTGGATGAGGCTCTGCTGGATGCACGTCAGCGGGAAGCTGCAGCGCTGGTTAGTCTGCAGGACGCCGAACGTGCTGCGACAGCGCATGATGTAGCGGCGATCGAACGCCATATCGGGTTGTTGGACAAACGTGTCGAGGTCGCCCGGACGCAGCGGATCGATCTGGAGAAGGTGGTCGCCGGGCTCGAGGCGCGGATTGAGGCGGAAGGGGGCAAGGGACTGGCAGACCGCGCTGCTGCTGCGCGAGAAGAAGCGGATGCCGCGGCCGCCAACCTGGCGCGCGTCACGCACGAGGCGGAAACGCTCAAGTTGCTTCGCGACACGCTGGAAGGGGCGCGAGCAGAGACCTCACGGACGTTCGTCGGGCCGGTTGCGCGGCGCGCGCGTCGGCACATCGAGCGGCTTCTGCCTGGCTGCGATCCGAGCTTTGGAGATGATCTGGGCCTGACGTCGATCACACGTGGCGGTCTTGGCGAGAATTGTGGTGACCTTTCCCGGGGCACCCAGGAGCAACTCGCGGTACTCACCCGGCTTGCCTTCGCTGACATGCTGCTGGAGCAGGGCGTGCCG
>JAYVRZ010000458.1:0-4520 GCA_043775965.1 Sphingomonas sp. | reverse complement strand
GGCGCGGAGGCGCGGAGAGAAGGCGGCAGGGCAAACCGGCAGGACATGAGCCAAGCCAGTCTCTGGCGAAGCCTATAATCCAATCCGCATTCGCGGACGCGCCCACCCCGAACGATCCATCTCTGCGCCTCCGCGCCTCCGCGCCTCCGCGCGAACAAAATCGACGTCGGCGAAACCCACCGTCCCCAGCGATCGAACCCAAGAGCGCCAGACAAAAGAAAAGGGAGGCCGGCTCGCGCCGACCTCCCCGATCTTCATTCCGTGGCCGATCCGAAAATCGACCGGCGAAAGTCTTACTGGCCCGAACCCGGACCGTAGGTGACTTCCACGCGACGGTTCTGCACTTCGCGAACGCCATCGGCAGTCTCGACGCGCGGACGGCTCTCGCCGAATGCTTCCGTCGAGATGACGCTGTCCGGGATGGCATGCGAAGACAGATATGCCTTCACGCCATCTGCGCGGCGCTGCGACAGGCCGACGTTGTACGAAGCCGCACCCGACTTGTCGGCGTGACCGGCAAGCATGACCTGTGCGTTGCCGCACGACTGGTACTGGGTGACGGCGTTGTCGAGGATCGACGCTGCCTCTGGCGTGATGTCCGACTTGTCCCATTCGAAGAACACGATGAACGGACCAGGCGAGCAGACCACTTCGACCGGCGCCGGCGGCGGCGGAGGAGGCGGGGGAGGCGGTGCTGGCGGAGCCGGCGGCGGCGGCGGAGCAGCAGGCTCGCCGAAGTTGTACGTCACACCACCAAGGATGCTGTGCGAACGATAGCGACCGTCGAACACGCGGTTCGAAACGTCGACCAGCTTGACGTTCTCGGCGTTGAAGAAACGATACTTCAGCGTCGCGTCGATGTGGTCGGTCAGCGGAGCACGGATACCGGCCAAGCCCTGATACGCGAACACGGTGTCCGAGTCGTTCAGGAAGTCGCCGTTGTTGTTGAGTGCATACTGCGCCTTGACGCGAGCAACACCAACACCACCGCCGACGAAGCCCTGGATGCCATCGTCCGGACCGAAGTCCAGCAGGCCGTTCAGCATGAAGCTGAGCGCCGACGAGGAACCACCAGCATAGTCGTAGCTGCCGGCACCTGCGTTACCACGGACGCCAGTCGCGCCGAAGGTCGGCGTCGTCGTGGTCGACGAATAGCCGTCCACGGTTGCCTTGCGGTAGCCGACTTCGGTTTCGAGGCGGAAACCGCCAAAGTCGTAGCCCATCACGGCATCGACATCGTAACCATAGTCATGATCGACCGAACCGGCTTTGTTCAAAGCGCCGATATCATAGTCGATGTCTTCAACGATCATCGCACCGCCTTCGACGCCAACGTACCACGACTTGTCGCGGGCGAGGGCGGGAGTGGCGAGTGCGGTGGAGGCGAGTGCCAGAACGACGGCAAGCTTCCGCATACTAATCCCCTTTCATGAGTGTCACACGGACATCGCAAACTCCCTATCCTCGGGCTTGTTTCCACGCAAGCTAACAAAAGTTGGAACTGTTGCCGGAACGACACAGTTTTTGGGGGTTTTAGCCGGCAATGAGCCCGTGACCTCGCAGAGAGCCCAATATGAGGCCAATCGCGGCCCTCGCCTGGACATCGACGACGGTTCCGCCGGCCGGGTCGGGAATCGCTGCCCGCCGCGCGCCGACCACGTCGTTGCCGCCGATCGATACGCGAGTCCCGGCCAGCACGCCCAGCGTCCACGCGCCACCGCCGAACCGCGCCGCCTGCCCGTCGGCGATGCTCCACGCCGTCATGCCCTCGCGGGGCGCGACGAACCGCCACCCGCCGCTGGTCCACCCCGCGATCGCCTTCGCCTGCCCCGCCCAGGCCCCGGTCGGCGCGGCCCCCACGATCCAGGCGCTGCCCGCCACCGGGGCCGCGGGCGGCACGTTGGTTCCCACCGCCAGCACGCTCGCCTGCACCGCCAGGTCGAGCAACGCGAGGGCCTCGTTGTGCGTCGTCTCCTTCTGCGCCTGCCCGGCCTGCAGCAACGGCAATGCCAGCCGCGATGTCGTGTCGTCGCTCATCATTCGTTCCCCCGTTCGATAATCAGGCCGGTACGATCAGTTCGGTACGATCAGCCCGGTACGATCAGTTCGGCCGCCAGCGACTCGCCGAACACGCCGCGCTGCCGCACCACCACGCCGACCGCCGCCGTGCGCTCGGCCGCCGTCACGACGACCCAGGGCACGCCGACATCGACCTCGCGAGAGGATGCGCCGGCGGTGATCGTCACCCGGTACGCCTCGCTCTCCTCGGCCAGCGGCGCATCGACCCCGTCGATCCAGCGCCACCCCGCGCGACTCCGCCGCGTCCACCGCACCGTCGCGCTGCCATCGGCTTCGGCACGATAGGCCAGGTGCACCGGCGTCGGGGGGACCACCGACGCGCCCCGCATCGTGCACCGCGTCTCGGCCGGCGTACCGTCGCCCACCCCCGACGCCATCACCCGCATTTCGCGACCCAGCACCGACAGCGGCAGGTCGAGCGTCCGCGCGGCATCCGCCTCCAGCAGCACGAACCGATCCCCCACCAGCTGCACGCCCGCCGCCGCCTCGGTGCCCCGCCGCCCGCGCAGCAACCCGCTCAGCCGCCACCGCGCACCACCCAGCGGTTCCGCGCGCGCAAACTGCACCAGCTCGTCGCCCAGCAGCGCCAGGTTGCCGCCGCGGTCGATCGCCGCCGCATCGGCATCGCCCAGCTCCATTCCCGCCCCCGCCAGCATCACCTCGAACGCGCCCTTCAGGTCGACCAAGGCCGCGCCCGCGCTCGGCGCCACCACCGCGATCGTCCCGATCACGCCGGGCGCCGCAGTCGCGCCCGCCGCGACCCAGCTCGCACCGTCGTCGATGCTGTAGAGCAACGCCGCCTGCCGCCACGCCGCGCCCGCCCCTGCCGCGACCGCCCCTGCCGCAACCACCGTCATCCGCGGTGCCGACAGTGGCGCATCGTCCAGCCCCGGCACCTCGAACGCGCGCAGGATCGTCGCCCCCACCAGCGCGTCCACCGCACCCGAAACCCGTCCGCTCGTCGCGCTGGCCGGCACGGAGGCGGTCGTCAGCGGCACCAGCCCGAGCGTCGTCACCATTCCCTCGATACCGACATCGCCGACCCGCCACACGCCGGCTTCGCCCGTGATCGTCACGCACGATCCCGGCGCGATCGCCATGGCCCCGAACCCCGCCGCCACCGTCCGCCGCACCCGCCCCGCCTCGGCCCGCGCCAGCATCGCCTCGGCCACCGTCTTGGCCGCGCCCGCCTCCAGCACCGCCGGCACCTCGACCCGCTCGTCGCGCACGCCGGCGCCGGGCCGACGCGCACGCTGCAATCCCGCCTGGTAATCCCGCGCCGCATCGTAATAGCCGAGCGTCACCGTCCGCGGCACCGTCTCGACCGCGGCCACCGCCCGCGCCCGCCGCACGCCCTTCCCGGACACGGCGAACCCCTCGTCGGCCACCGCGACGGGGAGCCCCGCCGCATCGCGCATCACCAGTCCGCTGCCCGAGGGCGCGAACCAGGCCCCGCTCGCCTGCCCCAGCATCTCCAGCACCGCACGCACGCTCCCGCCCGACGCTGCAAAACCCCCGACCGCCAGCGCCGCCGTCCCCGAAACCTCGTCCGCCAGCGTCGAGGCGATCGTCGACACCGGCACCGCCCCCTCGTCGGCGATCACCTCGAACGTGAGCGAGGGAATCCGATTCCCGAAATCCGCCAGCGCCAGCATCTCGAACACCGCATACGCCGCGCCGTGATACGCCGGCGTCAGACCCCCTTCCGCCGACGCGATCAACGGGTCCGCCGCCTGGTCCTCGCCCCCCAGGTGCAGCCGGAACCCCGTGTCCGTCTTGAAGTCGCCCGCCGCCCCGCGCAGCAGCTTCCCCTCCGCCCAGATCCGCCCCACGCCCAGGATCGCCCGCGCCGACAGCAACACCGCGAACGACGCCGCATAGGCATAGGTCGCGACGCTCGGCTGGCCCTTGCCCGAGCGCGCCGTCGTCCGGCTCTCGATCAGGTCGGTCGCCCAGATCACCGTCCCCGCCACGCGCATCGTCCCGAACAGCTTTGGGATCTGGCTGCCATAGGACGAGGTCTGCACCGCCAGCTCGATCAGCCGCGGTCCTTCGCGTCGCGTCGCCCCGAACAGCGCATGATCCGCCGCCTGCCCGATCAGCGCACCGATCGCACCCCCGATCGGCCCGCCCACCGCGGAGCCGATCGCGGTCAATACCAAGGTCGCCATGTCATCCCTCCATCCGCCAGACACCCAGGATCGGCCAGGGCGGCGCGCCCGGCCGCTCCACCACGCGCCGCAGGCCCGCGTCCGCATGCACGAACCCGCCTCGCGTCCTGATCCCCAGGTGAACCTGCCCCGGCCCCGCCGCCATCAGCAGCACGTCGCCCGGTTCCGCCTGCTCGACCCGCCGCAACGACCGATCGAGCGCGCTCCAGTCGCCCCCGCGCAAGGACCCGCGCAAGGAATACCCGGTCGGAACCTCCCCCGAATATCCGC
>JAYVRZ010000457.1:0-12483 GCA_043775965.1 Sphingomonas sp. | reverse complement strand
ACCGGCGGGCGCGCGACAGGAGAGCGATGTGGCCGAGGCACTCATCATCGACGCCGTCCGGACCCCGCGTGGGATCGGCAGGAGCGGCGGTAAGAACGGCCGCGGCGCGCTGTCGCACATGCACCCCCAACACCTCGCCGCGACCGTCCTGAAGGCGATTGCCGAACGAAACAAGCTGGATACCGCCGATGTCGACGACATCATCTGGTCCACTTCGACACAGCGTGGCGAGCAGGGCGGCGACCTTGGCCGAATGGCGGCGCTCGATGCGGGCTATGACGTCAAGGCCAGCGGGACGACGCTCGACCGGTTCTGCGGCGGCGGCATTACTGCTGTAAACTTCGCCGCGGCGCAGATCATGAGCGGGATGGAGGACCTCGTAATCGCCGGCGGCACCGAGATGATGTCGCTGACCACGACGATGATGCAGGACGACATGGCGGCGGGCAAACGGCCGCTCGGCATCGGGTCGGGCAACGCACGGCTCGACGAGCGCCACCCGCAATCGAACCAGGGCATCTGCGCCGACGCGATCGCCAGCATCGAGGGGATCGACCGCGCAACGCTCGAAGCGCTCGGTCTCGAAAGCCAGCGCCGCGCCGCCGTCGCGATCGCCGAAGGGCGGTTCGATCGTAGCATCGTCCCCGTCACCGACGCGACCGGCGCGCTGGTACTCGAAAAGGACGAATACCCTCGTCCCGATACGACCGCCGAGGGCCTAGCCGCGCTCCGTCCGTCGTTTGCAGGCATTGCCGACATCCCGCTCGACGACAAGGGCACGACCTTCCGCAAGCAGATCAACCGCCGCTATCCCGACCTCGAAATCGCGCACGTCCACCACGCCGGCAACTCCTCCGGTGTCGTGGACGGCGCCGCCGCCGTGCTGCTCGCCAGCGCCGACTATGCCGCCAAGCACGGCCTGAAACCGCGCGCGCGGATCGTCGCGATGGCCAACATGGGTGACGACCCGACGCTGATGCTCAACGCGCCCGTCCCAGCGGCGCGGAAGGTGCTGGCGAAGGCCGGGCTGACGGTCGACGACATCGATCTGTGGGAGATCAACGAGGCGTTCGCGGTGGTCGCCGAGAAGTTCATCCGCGACCTGAAGCTCGATCGCGACAAGGTGAACGTCAACGGCGGCTCGATCGCGCTCGGCCATCCGATTGGCGCGACCGGCGCGATCCTGATCGGGACGATATTGGACGAACTCGAACGCCGCGACCTGAAGCGCGGGCTCGTGACGATGTGCGCGGGCGGCGGGATGGCCCCGGCGATCATCATCGAGCGCGTCTGATGCATCCCGTCGCGCATGCGATCACCACGCCCGACAAGCCCGCCTACATCATGGCAGCGACGGGCGAGACGGTGACGTATCGCGAGCTCGACGCGAGGGCGAACCAGGGCGCTCACCTGCTCCGCTCGCTCGGGCTGAAACGCGGCGACGGCATCGCGGTGCTGATGGACAACTCGGCGCGCTATCTCGAGGTGATGTGGGCGGCCGAACGCACCGGCGTGTATTGCACGTGCCTCTCGTCGAAGCTGACCGCGGCCGAGGCGGCGTACATTATCCGCGACGGCGATTGCCGCGTGCTGATCGTCAGCAAGGGGTGCGCCGAAGTCGCCGCCGCGCTGGTGCCGATGCTCGACGACGTGCGACGCTACGTCGTCGACGGCGCGATCGACGGCTACGCGCGTTACGAAGCCGCGCGCGACGCGAAGCCCTCCACGCCGATCGCCGACCCCTCGCCCGGCGGCATCCTGCTCTATTCGTCGGGCACCACCGGTAAGCCGAAGGGCGTCAAGCACGCGCTGTCGGACGAGCCTTTCGGGACCAACGTCTCGCCGCTCGTGATGCTCGGCAAGGGGCTGTACGGCTTCACGCCCGAGATGATCTATCTCTCCCCCGCGCCGCTCTATCACGCTGCGCCGCTGCGCTGGTCGATGGCGGTGCAGCAGGTCGGCGGCACCGTCGTAATAATGGAGCATTTCGAACCGGAAGCCGCGCTCGCCGCGATCGAGCGGTTCCACGTTACGCACGCGCAATGGGTGCCGACGCACTTCATCCGGTTGCTCAAACTCCCGCCCGAGGTCCGCGCCCGCTACGACGTATCATCGCTGAATGCGGTCTGGCACGCCGCAGCCCCCTGCCCGCTCCCGGTCAAGCAGGCGATGATCGACTGGTGGGGCCCGATCATCGGCGAATATTACGCCGGTACCGAGGGCAACGGGTTCTGCGCGATTTCCAGCGCGGAGTGGCTCGCGCATCCGGGCTCGGTCGGCCGCAACCTCACCGCGAAGACGATGATCTGCGACGAAGACGGCAATGTCCTCCCGCCGCGCGCTGAAGGCGACGTGTATTTCGCGGGCGGCGGCGCGTTCGAATATCACAACGATCCCGCCAAGACCGCGGAGGCCGCCAACGCGCATGGCTGGACCACGCTCGGCGATGTCGGCTGGCTCGACGAGGAGGGCTATCTCTACCTCACCGACCGCAAGAGCTTCATGATCATCTCGGGCGGCGTCAACATCTATCCCGCCGAGATCGAGAACCTCCTCGTCACGCATCCCAAGGTCGCCGACGTCGCGGTGATCGGCGCGCCGGACGACGAGATGGGCGAACAGGTGGTCGCGATCGTCTGCCCCGCCGACCCGTCCGAAGACCGCACGCACCTCGCCGCCGAACTCAGCGCGTTCGCCCGCGCCAACCTCAGCCACGTCAAGGCACCGCGCCGGATCGACTTCCGCGACACGTTGCCCCGGCACGAGACGGGCAAGCTCTACAAACGCCTGCTCCGCGACGAATATTGGGCGAAGCCTAAGGAATCCGCATGAACTTCGATTATTCCGACGACCAGAAATTTCTGAAGGACGAAGCACGCAAGTTCCTCGCCGCGCACTGCGGCAGCGACCGCGTCCGCGCGGTACTCGACAATGCCGGCACCGCCTATGACGCCAGCCTCTGGAAAGCGATCGGCGCACAGGGCTGGCTCGGCGCAGCGATCCCCGAAGAGTTCGGCGGCCTCGGTCTCGGCCACATAGAACTCTGCGCGATCGCCGAGGAACTCGGCCGCGCCTGCGCACCGATCCCGTTCGCCTCGACCGTATATTTCGTCGCCGAAGCGCTGATGCTGTACGGCAGTGACACCCAGAAAGTCCGATGGCTGCCGAGGATCGCGGCGGGCGACGTCATCGGCGCGTTCGCCACCTCGGAAGGCGCCGGCCCGGTCACCGCCCGCTCGGTCCGGACCACCGTTTCTGGCGGCAAAATCACCGGCGAGAAGATCCCCGTCACCGACGGCGACGTCGCCGACCTGATCGTCGTCCTCGCCCGCGACGGCCTCTACCTCGTCGAGCAGGGCGCAGGCGTCGCGACCGAAATCCTCGAAACGCTCGACCCGACGCGCAGCGCCGCCCGCCTCACCTTCACCGATGCCCCCTGCGAGAAACTCGGTACAGACGACGGCATCGCCGCGATGCAGGCCGTGTTCGACCGTGCGGCGGTGCTGCTCGCGTTCGAGCAACTTGGCGGCGCGGACCGCTGTCTCGACATGGCGAAGCGCTATGCGCTCGATCGCTACGCCTTCGGCCGCCAGATCGGCGGCTACCAGGCGATCAAGCACAAGCTCGCCGACATGTACGTGAAGAACGAACTCGCGCGCTCTAACGCGTATTACGGCGCATGGGCGCTGAACGCGGGCGCCGCCGAACTCCCGCTCGCCGCCGCCACCGCGCGCGTCGCCGCGTCGGACGCGTACTGGTTCGCGTCGAAGGAGAACATCCAGACGCATGGCGGAATGGGCTTCACCTGGGAGTCCGACTGCCACCTCTATTACCGCCGCTCGCGCCAACTCGCGCTCGTCGCCGGCAGTCCTGCCGCCTGGCGCGAACGTCTCGTCGGCCAACTCGAAATGCGCAATGCCGCCTAGCTGGGCCGCCTGATCGGAGCAGACAATGGACTTCAAGGACAGCGACGCCGAAGCCACCTACCGCGCCGCCGCACGGCGCTGGCTCGACGCGAACATCGCCGAGCATGATGCCGGCCATTACCCCGATGACATGGCGAAGGCGAAGGCCTGGCAGGCGCGGAAAGCGGCCGGCGGTTATGCGTGCATCACCTGGCCGCAGGAATGGGGTGGCGGCGGCGGCACGCCGATCGAAAGCGTGATCTTCGGGCAGGAAGAGGCGAAACACGCGGTCGACGGCAGCTATTTCACGATCGGCCTCGGCATGTGCGTGCCGACCGTCATGGCCTATGCCGACGACGCGACCAAGCACCGCTTCGTCGGCCCCGCGGTGCGCGGCGACGAGATCTGGTCGCAATTGTTCTCCGAACCCGCCGGGGGCTCCGACGTCGCCGCGATCCGCACGCGCGCGGTGCGCGAGGGCAACGACTGGGTGATCAACGGCCAGAAGGTCTGGACGTCGGGCGCGCATTACAGCGACTATGGCATCGTCCTGGTCCGCACCAACCCGGACGTGCCCAAGCACCAGGGCCTGACGATGTTCTGGCTCGACCTGAAGGCGCCCGGCATCGACATCCGGCCGATCCACCAGATGTCGGGCGGATCGAGCTTCAACGAAGTGTGGTTCGAGGACGTCCGCATATCCGACGCGCAACGCCTCGGACCCGTAGACGGCGGCTGGAAGGTCGCGCTGTTCACGCTGATGAACGAACGCCTCGCGATCGGGACGAGCGGCGGGGTCGGCCCCGAGGACATCCTCGCCTTTGCGCGCCAAGCCGACGGCGCCGACGGTCCGCTGCTCAAGGACACCGCGTTCCGCCAGCGGCTCGCCGACTGGTGGGTGCAAGCGGAGGGCCTGCGCAACACCCGGATGCGGACGATCACGGCGTTGTCGAAGGGGCAGGTGCCCGGCCCCGAAAGCTCGATCGGCAAGATCGTCGCCGCCAACCAGTTGCAGGACATCGGCAACACCGCGGTCGAGGCGGGCGATCAATACGGCATCATCGCAGACCCCGCGCTGACCCCGCTGAAGGGCGCCTTCCACGCCGCGACGATGTGGGCGCCAGGGTTGCGGATCGCTGGCGGCACCGACGAAATCCTCAAGAACATCATCGCCGAACGCGTGCTAGGTCTCCCCGGCGAGATTCGCGTAGATAAGGACCAGGCGTTCCGGGATTTGCCGGTGGGGGCGTGAGTGTCCCAAAGTCGATCCGTCACCCCGGACTAGTTCCGGGGTCCACGGTTCCGCAAACCAAATTTTCTCGATTTTACGGCACGGTGGATGCCGGAACGAGACCGGCATGACGGAGAAGGTGTCACATCCATTAATCCGAATTACATTTCGATCGGACCTAGTAAAAACGCCCATCGGCGGACGATCGAGTCATTCAACGCAACCTCCATTGCGGACATTCAGTCATCCGCGCATGCTTACGCCATGATGCACATCGGTCGTCTCGGGCTCATTGGAGTCATTGGCATGGCGTTGCTGTCCAGTTGCGATCTGCATAGGCGACCTACGCTGTCTCAGACCGAGGCTGGCAGTTGCGTCGGTCGAGGCGGCCACGAGAGCCGAGCACCGTTTGGCACGCCGATTTGCCAAATATCGTATCGCGACGCGGGCAAGGCGTGCCGCGGAAAGACCGATTGTCTGGGCCAGTGTTTAAGCAATGCTCCCGAACGAGCGACTTCCACCACTGTCGGCACGCCGGTTGCTGGAAAATGCGAAGCTGAAACCAGCACCTTTGGCTGTTACGCAAAGGTAGAAGCCGGAAAACTTGCCGAGGCCTACGCGTGCGTTGACTGATCTGACTGTCGGCCATTCGACGATGGCGCTCGAAGGCACGCCCGATTTCTGCCCGTAGTTGCCATTCACGTTTCGCTGCTACCCGTTGTGCCGAAAAGTTTAGCTCGCTCCGTGCCCTTCAAAAAACTCGATCCGCCAAGGATGCCCCAATGACCGACATGCACACCATCCTCACCGCCCAGCGCGAAGCGTTCATGGCCGAGATGCCCGTCACCAAGGCAGTCCGCCTAGACCGCCTCAAGCGCACCGCGGCGATGGTGCGCGACAACGCCGCACGGTTCTGCGATGCGGTGTCGGAGGATTTCGGGCACCGGAGCCGCGAGCAGACGATGATCACCGATATCGGCGCGTCGCTCGCGCCGATCGCGCATGCCGCCAAGCATCTCGACCACTGGATGAAGCGCGACCGCCGCCCGGTGCAGTTCCCGCTCGGCCTGCTCGGCGCGAAGGCATGGGTCGAATACCAGCCCAAGGGCGTGATCGGCATCATCGCGCCGTGGAATTTCCCCGTGAACCTGCTGATCGCGCCGCTTGCGGGCGTGTTCGCCGCGGGCAATCGCGCGATGGCGAAGACGAGCGAATACACCCCCGCCACCGCCGCGCTGTTCGAGGAACTCGCGCCCCGGTATTTCGCGCAGGACGAACTCGCGATCGTCTCGGGCGATGCGGAGGTCGGCAAGGCGTTCTCCGCCCTCCCGTTCGATCACCTGATCTTCACCGGCGCGACCGCGATCGGCCGCCACATCCTCCACGCCGCCGCTGATAACCTGACCCCCGTCACGCTCGAGCTCGGCGGCAAGTCCCCCGTCATCCTCGGCGCCTCGGCGAACATCGCGCGCGCGACCGAACGCGTCACGCTCGGCAAGATGATGAACGCGGGCCAGATCTGCCTCGCGCCCGATTACATGCTCGTGCCGTCCGCCGACGAGGCGAAGGTCGTCGACGGCATCAAGGCGGCGGCGAGCGCGATGTATCCGACCCTGCTCGCCAACGCCGACTACACCTCGGTGATCAACGATCGCCATCACCAGCGCCTCACCGACTGGATCGCCGACGCGCGCGCGAAGGGGGCGACCGTCGAGGTCGTGAACCCCGCCAACGAGGATTTCGCCAGCGCCAATTCGCGGAAAATGCCGCTCCACATCGTCCGCGACGCGACCGACGACATGATCGTGATGCAGGAGGAGATCTTCGGGCCCGTGTTGCCGATCCGCCGCTACGACGGGATCGACGACGCGATCGCGCAGGTGAACCGCCGCGACCGCCCGCTCGGGCTCTATTATTTCGGCAGCGACGATGCCGAGCGCCGCCGCGTGCTCGACCGGACGATCTCGGGCGGCGTGACGCTCGACGACGTGATCTTCCACATCTCGATGGAGGACCTCCCCTTCGGTGGCAGCGGCCCGTCCGGTATGGGCGCGTATCACGGCATCGACGGCTTCCGCACCTTCAGCCACGCGCGCGCCGTGTTCAAGCAGTCACGGCTGGATGTCGCCAAGCTCGCCGGGCTCAAGCCGCCATACGGCGCGGCGGCCGCCAAGACGATCGCCCGGATGATCCGCTGACGCTTATTCGACCGCGCGTAGTTTCGGCCGTCCCGCGGGCGTATGGCGCAGCAATTGGTCGACGCGCGCGGCAAGGTCGACCTGGCGGAACGGCTTGGCGAGCCGGATGACGTCGTCCGGCACGTCCTCTCCCGCCGCCGCATAGCCGGTGACGAGCAGCGCAGGCATGCGATTGCCCGCCGACCGCAACTCCGCGATCAACTGTCCGCCGGTCATCCCCGGCATCAGGTAATCACTCACCAATATATCGGCCTCGACGCCCGAGCGGATCGCCGACAGCGCCTGGCTGGCGGAACTCATCTCGACCACGACATAGCCGATATCGCGCAGCATATCCGCCGTCGCGGCGCGCACCAGATCCTCGTCGTCGACCAGCAGCACCTTCGCGCCGCGACGCGCGGGCACCGGTTCGGACGCCGTCTCGACCGCGTCGACCGGCGCTTCCGATGTCGCGGGCAACCACAACTCGACCGCGGTCCCGGCACCTGGCTCGCTCGTCAGGCGCAGCGTCCCACCCGACTGCGCGGCCAATCCGTGGACCATCGACAGGCCGAGCCCGGTGCCCTTGCCGACGCCCTTGGTCGAGAAGAACGGTTCGGTCGCCCGCGCCAGCGTCGCGCGGTCCATGCCGATCCCGGTATCGGCCGAGGTCAGCCTGACGTAGCTGCCCGCCGCCAACCCGATCGCGTTGCGGTCGTCGACTACCGACTGGCTGACCGACAGCGTCAATCGCCCGCCGCCCGGCATCGCATCGCGCGCATTGATCGCGAGGTTCAGCAGCGCGAGTTCGAGCTGGTTGGGGTCGACACGCGCCGGCGAGAGGTGCCGCGGCACTTCGAGGACCACGACGATCGAGGGCCCGAGCGAGCGGCGGATCAGGTCGACCAGCCCGTCGATCAGCGCGCCGATATCGACCGCCTTGGGTTGCAGCGCCTGCCGCCGCGCGAACGCCAGCAGCCGCTGCGTCAGCGTCGCAGCACGCTCGGCGGCCTGCAACGCGCCGCCGATCATCCGCTGCGTCCGGTCGTCGTCCTTGTGACGCCGCCGCAGCAGATCGAGGCTGCCGACGATCGGCGTCAGCAGATTGTTGAAATCATGCGCGACGCCGCCGGTCAGCTGGCCGATCGCGTCCATCTTCTGCGCCTGCGCCAGTTGCGCGTCGGCTTCCTTGCGATCGGTCACGTCCGACACGACGCCGGTCATCCGGACCGCCTTGCCGACATCGTCGTAACGGACGCGCCCTTTCGCGACGATCCAGCGCTGCACGCCGTCCGCGCCGTCGATGCTGCACTCGACGTCGAGCGTTCCGGTCTTCAACGCATCGTCGAACGCGGCCGCCACCATGCCGCGCTGCTTCGGGTCGACATGCCCGAGGAACACGTCGACGTCCCAATGCGCCAGCCCGGTCGGATAGCCGAATATCTCGTCGTGGCGCTGCGTGCGTCGCGCCTCGCCGGTCAGCAGGTCGAAATCCCAACTGCCCATGCCGGCGGCTTCGAGCGCGATCTCGAGGCTTTCTCGCGCCGATTGCAGTTCGGCCGTGCGATCCTGCACCGCGCGTTCCAGCGTCACCGCCACGTCGCGCAGCTCATATTGCCGGCCGCGCGCGGTCAGGGCGGAGCGGATCGCGCCCAGCATCGCCTCGGCATGCAACGGGCGCTCCAGCAGTACCACGTTGCCCAGGTCGCGCAGACGCTCCGTCGCGCGCAAGGTTCGCGGGGCCTTGGTCCCGTTGGCGAGCACGACGAACGGGATGTCCGCCCATTTCGGTTGCGCGGCGACCCAGTCCGCCAGTGCCGCCGGGTCCTCGGTCGTCAACGCCTCTTCGGTCAGCAGCACGACGCCAGCCGCCGTCTCGAGCCGTTCCAACAGGTCCTTCTGATCGACGCAGATCGTCGCGGGAATGCCGTTCCTGTCCAGCAGGTCCGCCGCAATTGCGGCATCGCGACCACGCGGTGCGAGGATCAGGACCCGGTTTTCCATATCAGGCTTGCGCGTCCTCGCTTCCCATCCGGCTGGCCATGAGCGTCTTTCCTTCGCCGGAGAATGTCGGAACGCCGGTCAGCACGCCCTGGAATTGCCGAAGCGGCTCGCCGACCAACAATCCACTGGTACCGATCTGAAACTCCCGGATCGTCCGTTCGTGCCGCGCAGTCCGCGTCTTGATCACCGAAATCGCCTGGCGAACTTCGCCATGCGCCTCAAAATACCGCAATTGTATAACAGTATCAGATAGATAGCTCAGATCGACGTCCGAGCGAATATCGCCCATCAAACCGTGCAGCCCGAGTATCAGCAGACTGACGACGCCCTTCAATCCCAGATAGGTCAGCATCTCGTGCATCTGCAGCACGAGGAATTGCTCGTTCGGCATCGAATGCAGATACGCGTTCAGGCTGTCGATCACGACGACGTTGGCGCTGTTATCCTCGACCGCGGTTCGTACCGCACCCGCAAACTCGCCTGGCGACATCTCGGCCGGATCGATCGCGCGCAGCTGCAGCTGCCCGCTCTCGAGATAGGGAACCAGGTCCATGCCGAGCGCGGCGCTGCGCTTGAGCAAGGTCGGCAGGCGTTCGTCGAACAGGAAGTAGGCTGCCCGGTCGCCGCGCTTCATCGCCGCAACCATGCACTGCACCGACGCGGTCGTCTTGCCGACGCCGGCGGGCCCGGTCAGCAGCGTCGCAGTGCCCGGGACAAGCCCGCCACCGAGCAGCGCGTCCAGTTCCGCCGAGCCCGACGATACCGGATCGTCGGCATAGCCGTCGCCATGCTCGGCGGCGACAAGACGCGGATACACGCACAGCCCGCCCCGTTCGATCTCGAAGTCGTGATAGCCGCCGCGATAGCGGACGCCGCGCATCTTCACGATGTGGACCCGGCGACGTTGCGCACCGAACCCCGACAGCGTCTGTTCGAGCGAGATCACGCCGTGCGCGATGCTGTGGAGTTGCAGATCGCTGCCCTCGCCGCTCTTGTCGTCGAGAAACAGCACGGTGCAGTCGCGCGTCGAGAAGAAGTGCTTGAGCGCGAGGATCTGGCGCCGATAGCGGATCGGGCTCTGCGCGAGCAGCCGCAATTCGGACAGGCTGTCGATCACCACGCGTGCGGGGTGGATCTCGTCGACCTTGGCCATCACGTCGCGGATCGTCTCGCCCAGCTCGACCTCGCTCGGGTGCAGCAGCGTCTGCTCGTG
Source organism: Sphingomonas sp. (assembly GCA_043775965.1). Taxonomy (GTDB): domain Bacteria; phylum Pseudomonadota; class Alphaproteobacteria; order Sphingomonadales; family Sphingomonadaceae; genus Sphingomonas. The sequence continues at coordinate 1,953 of JAYVRZ010000457.1, read as the reverse complement.
ATCCTCGCCCAGGCCGTCGGCGGGCACCATTTCGAACAACACCAATGGATCGAGCGACCAGCCATGCGTCTTGGCGACCGCGCGCAGTTCGATCTCGGTTTCGGCAAGCGTGATATACAGCCCGGTCTCGCCGACCTTGGCCCCCGTCAGCAGGAAACCCAGGCCCAGCGTCGTCTTGCCGGTGCCCGGCGTACCCTCGACCAGGTACATTCGGTCGGGCGTCAGACCGCCGTTGAGGATGTTATCGAGCCCGGCAATCCCTGTCTGCGCCAAGTGCGCCACGGTGTCGTCCTTTGCCAACGGGCACTCCTTACTAACGCGCGGCAAACCGGTATCGGCCGCCAAGTCTCGGTGAAGATAGGGGATGTCGCCGCAATCGCAAATGAGCCTTGAGCGAACACGGTCAAGCGTAACGCCCCAGGAAGACCACGCCCGGAACCGACAGGGCATGCCCGGTCGCGACGAGGCGACCATCCCCGCCGACCCGGAACACCGCCAGCGTACCCGAGCGCTCGTTGGCGACCACCAGCCGGTGCTCGCCCTCGAGCAGCAGGAAGAAGCGCGGCCAGGTCCCACCGCTCGCGATATGCTGGAGCAACGTCGGCATGCCCTCAGCATCGAGCGCGAACACCGCGATGCTGTCATGCCCGCGGTTCGAGACATAGATTCGCCGTCCCGCGCGATCGATCGCGATATGCGCGGCCTGCGACAGCCCCGCGAAACCCGCCGGCAGGGTCGAGACGCTCTGCCGCGTCGCGAACGTCTCGTCCGGCTTCACGTCCAGCGCGGTGAGCGTGTTCGACAGTTCGCAGACGACATAGGCGCGCGGCTGGACAGGGTGTCGGACCATGTGCCGCGGCCCCGCCCCGGCAGGCGCGCGCCACGCGACGACCGGCGGCGCCAGGGTCCGCGCCTGCGGATCGAACCGATAGGCGAAGATCGTGTCCGCCCCCAGGTCGATCGCGTGCAGCCAGCGGCGATCGGGGCTGAAGCCGACCCAGTGTGCGTGTGCCGCCTCCTGCCGGTCATGGTTCGGGCCGGCGCCGACATGACGGAACAGCGTCGGCGTGGCCGGTATGCCGGTGCGCGGATCGAGCCGGTGGAACGCGACGCTCCCGCTCGAATAATTCGCGACAGCAAGGCATCCGGACGCGCGATCGAGCGCCAGGTAGCACGGGTCCGCGCCTTCGGTGGGCGCGGTGCCGCGTCGTACCCAACCGGGCGCATAGTCGGCCACTTCGCCCTGCGCGTTTTCCCGGACCAGGTAATATGCGCCGCCCGGACCGCCGCCGATACCGAACGACGCGTCCTCAATCCCCAGGACGGGCGCGCCGACCGACCAGCGATCGCGCACCACGTCATAGGCGATCGGATACAGTCCCTTGCCACCTTCGCGAGCATAGGTGCCAGCGACAAGATTTACGGTTCGGCCTGCAGCGAAGGCGGGAAATGCCAGCGTCGCGCCCATCGTGAAAAGCGCGGTGCGCCGTGTCGTCGTCCAGTCGGTCATTGCGGTCCCTCGGCTGGCGCGGATCCATGCGGCACACCGCCGCCAGAGGCAATCGAGCGAAATCAGGTCGGGACGTTAATCCGGCAATCCTGCTGGCGCCTTGCCCGCCGGTCCGTAGCAAATGCGGTACAGGCAAGTCTGTAAAACGAACGATGTTCAAGACTTACGCGAAATCCTCGTCTTCATTCGGTGAAATGTAACCGCCTGTCGAACATTTGTAATTTTCGTAGTTCGGCCGCGAAATAACCCACTGAATCAAATGCAACTACAATCGTTTAAGTTTTTATAGCCACGTCGTCGCCAATGTGGCAGGCGCCCCGAAATTAAATCCAGGTTAAGGTAGTTGCTATGCTCGTAGGGCAGGTTCTCGGGGGGACCAACAGCATTGGCACGCCCCCGGCCGCTTTTGCGATGTCCGATGGTATGCGGATGCGCTACGATCT
>JAYVRZ010000456.1:0-16909 GCA_043775965.1 Sphingomonas sp. | reverse complement strand
CGATCGTAGCGGCGGGCGTGCTTCCGTTCGCGCTGGGATCGGACACCAACGGGTCGATCCGCGTGCCCGCCAGCCTGACCGGCGTCTACGGCCTGAAGCCGACGCACGGCGATCTGCCGATGCGCGGCGTGTTTCCGTTTGCCGAAAGCTTCGACGATATCGGCCCGTTCGCGACATCGGTCGCCGACCTGCGCGCGGTCTGGGAGATATTGGGCGGCACCGTGACCAGCGACACGCGACCGCTTCGCGTCGCGCGCCTCGGCGGACGGTTCTACGAGAACGCCGATCCCGATCAGCTGGCGGCGATCGAGGCGATCGCACCCGGCGCGCCGATCCTAGACCTTCCCGACATCGCCCGCGCCCGGTCCGCCGCGTTCCTGATCACCGCGTACGAAGGCGGTACGCTCCACCGCGACGCGCTAGCCGAGAACGCGATGGCGTTCGATCCGGCGACGCGCGACCGGTTGATCGCAGGCGCACTGGTCCCGCGCGCATTATACGATGCCGCGCAGGAATTTCGGTCCGCGTTCAAGGCCATGATCGTCGATCTCGTCGCGGACCATGACGTGATGCTGGCCCCTGCGACACCGTGCGTGGCGCCCCCGGTGGCGGACCCCCGCATTACGATCGATGGCACCATGAAGCCGGCACGCTCCGATCTCGGCATCCACACCCAGCCGATCAGCTTCACGGGCCTGCCCTCGCTCGTCGTACCACTCTACCGGCCGGGCAGGCTGCCGCTCGGCCTGCAATTGATCGGGCGGCCAAACGGGGAGTCGACGCTGTTCCGGTTCGCCGCCATGCTGGAGGCCCGGCGGGTGATCGGCGTGTCGCCGCCGCCGGGATATGATCGGGGGAATACCGCATGACGACCGCTGGGCGGCTTGACCGATATTTCGCGCTGACCGAACGCGGCACTTCGGCGCGGACCGAAATGCTGGCCGGCTTCACCACCTTCCTGACGATGGCGTATATCGTCCTCGTCAACCCGGCGATCCTCGGCCAGGCGGGGATGCCGATCGCGTCCGTCGCCGCGGCGACATGCTTTGCCGCCGCGTTCGGATCGATCCTGATGGGCCTCGTGTCCAACACCCCGCTCGCGCTCGCGCCCGGCATGGGTCTGAACGCGTATTTCAGCTTCACCGTCGTGCAGCAGATGGGCGTACCCTGGCCGGTGGCACTCGGCTGCGTGTTCATCTCCGGCGTCGCGTTCCTGGTCCTGACGCTGACCGGGATACGGCAGTTGATCGTCGCGGTGATCCCGATGCACCTGTTCGCCGCGGTCGCAGGCGGCATCGGCCTGTTCATCGGCTTCATCGGCCTGAAAAACGCCGGCATCGTCGTCGCCAACCCCGCCACCTTCGTCGCGCTAGGTGACCTGAAGGCACCGGGTGCGGTCCTCGCGCTGTTCGGCCTGCTGCTGATCGCAACGCTCAGCGTCTGGAAGGTGCGCGGCGCGATGCTGATCGGGATCGTCGCGACGACTTTGGTCGCCTGGGTCTTCGGGCAGGTCACGGTGACGCCCGCGCCCTACAGCCTCGGGGCACTGACCGGCACCGCGTTCGCACTCGACCTGCCCGGCGTGTTCGGCCTGAGTGGCAAGCACGGGCTCGGCCTGCTCGAAATCCTGTTCGTGTTCCTGTTCGTCGATCTGTTCGACAATATCGGCACCCTCGTCGCGGTCACCAAGCGCGCCGGGCTGATGGATGCGGCGGGCCGCATCCCCGGCCTGAACCGCATCCTGATGGCGGACGCCGCGGCGACGATCGTCGGCTCGATCGCCGGCACGAGTACCGTCACCAGCTATGTCGAGAGCGCGGCGGGCGTGCAGGAGGGCGGGCGCACCGGCCTAACCGCGGTCGTGACGGGCGTGCTGTTCCTGCTGACGATGTTCGTCGCACCCTATGCGCAGATCGTGCCGCTGGCCGCGACAGCCCCCGCGCTGATCATCGTCGGCGGGCTGATGCTGTTGCCGTTGACCGAAGTCCAGTGGGAGGATCCGCAGGCCGCGATCCCCGCCTTCCTGACGGTGGCGATGATCCCCCTCACCTTCTCGATCGCCAACGGCCTCGCGTTCGGGATCACCGCGCACGCCGCGCTGAAGCTGTTGCGCGGACAGGCGACCGGCAAGGACTGGTTCCTGTTCCTGCTCGCAGGATTGTTCGTGGTCCGCTTCGTCTGGATGAGTGCCGGCGCATGAAAATATTTCTCGCCCTACTCGCGATCATCGCGACGCCGGCCGTCGCCGAACCGCTCGACCGGACACCGCGCACCGTGGTGATGACCGCGTTCGCGCCCGAATGGGAGTCGCTCGCGCATTCGGTCGAACGGCCCAGGACCCACCGGCTCAACGGCCTGACGTTCCTCACCGGCACGATGGCGGGAAAGCCGGTCCTCCTGATGCAGAGCGGCGTCAGCATGGTGAACGCGGCGATGAACACGCAACTCGTGCTCGATCGCTTCACGGTGCGACGGATCGTATTCTCCGGGATCGCCGGCGGCGTCGATCCGGCATTGTCGATCGGCGACGTCGTCGTGCCGGAGCGCTGGTCGCAATATCTCGAAGTCTCGTTCGCGCGGAAAGCCGGCGATGGCTGGACCCCGCCCGAGCCGATCGACCCCGCCGCACCGAAAAACTACGGCATGATGTTCCCCCGCGGCGTCCGCATCGGCAATGCCGCCGAGCCCGCAAAGGTCCATTACGACTTCCCGGTGGACCAGAACCTGCTGGCACTCGCACGGAAAGTTGCAACCGGCGTCACGCTGCGCCGGTGCGTGACCGACGATACGAGGGCCAAGGGCTGCCTCGCCGAGACGCCCAGGATAGTGGTCGGCGGCACCGGCGTCAGCGCCAGCGTCTACGCCGACAATGCCGAGTTCCGCAGCTACCTGACCACTACCTACAAGGCGCACGTCCTCGACATGGAAAGCGCCGCGGTCGCCCAGGTCGCCTATGCCAACGCAGTCCCGGTCATCGTCTTCCGCAGCCTCTCCGACCTCGCCGGCGGCGACGCGGGCGCGAACCAGATGACGACCTTCATGACTCTCGCCGCGGTCAACTCCGCCACCGTCGTGCGCGCGTTCGTCGCGGCGTTGCCCGCCTGATGGCGCTCGTGACCGTCACCGGCGCGAGCGGCATGGTGACCGCGCCGCATCATCTCGCGGCGGAGGCCGGCCTCGACGTGCTGCGCGATGGCGGCAACGCGGTCGAGGCGGCGGTCGCGGTCGCGGCGACCTTGGCGGTGGTGTATCCGCACATGACCGGGATCGGCGGCGATGGCTTCTGGCTGATCTGCGAGCCCGATGGCCGCGTGCACGCGGTGCACGGCTGCGGCGCCGCGGCGGGAAAGGCCGACCTTTCGCTTTATGCCGGTCTCGACGCGGTGCCGACCCGCGGACCGCTGGCGGCGAACACGGTTGCGGGCACGATTTCCGGATGGGCGGCCGCACTGGAACAGTCGGGTGGCCGCTTGCCGCTAGCTCGTCTGCTGCGCGACGCGATCGACCATGCGGAGGCCGGGGTAGCGGTCACCGCGGGTGGCGCGGCGATCGCCGCCGCGAAAGGGTCCGAACTCCGCGGCCAGCCTGGCGCCTACGCCGTGATCTTCGAGCCCGATGGTCGCCCGTTGCAGGTCGGCGACCGGCTCCGGCAACCACTTCTGGCGCAGGCTCTACGGACGCTCGCCGCGAACGGGCTGGACGATTTCTATCGCGGGACGCTCGCAGCCCGGATAGCCGCCGATCTCGAGGCACTGGGGAGTCCGGTGGCACTCACCGACCTCGCATCTCACCACGCGACCCGCCCCGCTCCGTTGACGGTCGAGGTCCGGGGCGCTCGCCTCTACAACACCGCCCCCCCGACGCAGGGTGTCGCGTCGCTGCTCATCCTCGCGCTGTTCGACCGGCTCGCGGCCGGCCGAGGCAAGGGCGCAGGCGACGGCTTCGACCATGTCCACGGCCTGATCGAGGCGACCAAGCAGGCGTTCCTCTGGCGAGACCGGCATTGCGGCGATCCCGGCTTCATGACCGACGAGCCCCAGGCGTTGCTCGACGACGGCGCAGCGCTCGATGCCCTGGCCGCGCGGATCGATCCCGCCCGCGCGCTCCACTGGCCGCAGCCGCCACAATGGGGCGACACCTGCTGGTTCGGTGCCGCCGATGCCGAGGGCCGCGTGGTCAGCGCGATCCAGTCGACCTATTTCGAGTTCGGCTCCGGGCTCGTGCTGCCTGGCACCGGCATCACCTGGCAGAACCGGGGCAGTTCGTTCAGGCTCGCGGAATCCGGCTGGAACGCGCTCAAACCCGGACGCCAGCCGTTCCACACGCTCAACCCCGCACTCGCCCGTTTCGACGACGGACGGACGATGGCGTACGGCACGATGGGCGGCGAAGGCCAACCGCAGACGCAGGCCGCTTTGTTCACCCGCTCCGCCCGCTACGGCAGCGATCTCCAGGCAGCGATCAGCGCACCGCGCTGGCTGCTGGGCAGGACCTGGGGCGAGCAGAGCACGACGCTGAAGATCGAGGACGGCCTCCCCGAAGCACTCTACGCCGCGCTCGCCACGGCTGGCCACGACGTCGAGCGCGTCGGTCAACTGACGGCCATGATGGGCCACGCCGGCGCGATCGTCCGCCACGCCGACGGCCGGCTGGAGGGCGCAACCGACCCGCGCAGCGATGGCGGGGTGGCAGCATGGTGAACACGCTACCCCCCGGTGGCGCCCGCGCGGTCGCCCGGTGCGACGAACTCGGAGTCGCACCGTATAGCGACCTGCCCGACAGCCTCTACCGCGGCTATCTGACGCCCGCCCACCGCGCCGCGCTCGACCGTGTGGGAGCGTGGATGGTGGACGCCGGGATGCAGGTCGCGATCGATCCGGCCGCCAATCTGGTCGGTCGCTACGAAGGCCTCGCGCCCGGCGCGCCCGCGCTGATAATCGCCAGCCACATCGACAGCGTCCGCGACGGCGGGCGTTACGACGGCCCGCTCGGCATCATGCTCGGGATCGAAGCCGTCGCCGCGCTGCAAGGCCGCCGCCTGCCCTTCGCGATCGAAGTGATCGCGTTCGGCGACGAGGAAGGTTCGCGCTTCCCCGCCGCGATGCTGACCAGCCGCGCGGTGGCGGGAACGCTCGATGCCGAAGCGCTCGACATGGCCGACGCGCAGGGCGTCTCGGTCGCCAAAGCCCTTGCCGACATGGGCCTGGACGTCGCCAAATACCTGTCAGCCGCCCGCGCGCCCGGCACCACCCTCGCCTATCTCGAGACGCATATCGAACAGGGACCGCTGCTCGAAGCCGAGGGGCTCGCGGTCGGCACGGTCACCGGCATCGCCGCGCAACTTCGCTACGAGATCACCGTCACCGGCACTGCAGGCCATGCCGGCACCACCTCGATGCCGCTCCGCCGCGATGCGCTCGCCGGTGCCGCCGAGATGATCCTCACGGTCGAAACGATCGCCCGCACCGCAGCCTCGGACCTGGTCGCGACGGTCGGCCGCATCGAAGCGTCGCCCGGCGCCGCCAACGTCATCCCCGGCAGCGTGACCTTCACGCTCGACGTCCGCGCAGGCACCGAAGCACGGCGCGACGAGGCGACCGCAGACATCCTCGAAGCCATCCGCACGATCGCGGGCACCTCCTTACCCCGCGAAGGCGGGGGCCCAGGGTTACAGGCGATACCGCTAACGGCTCCTGGACCCCCGCCTTCGCGGGGGAACGGCAGTTTCCCGCGGGACGGTGTCGCCAGCCGCAACCTCGAAGTCGCTATCGCCCTCATACACGACCTCCCCGCCAGCCCATGCGACCCCGCCCTCATGGACCTGCTCGACGCCGCCACGGCAGACGCGGGCCAGCCCGTCCGCCGCCTCGTCTCGGGTGCAGGCCACGACGCAATGGTGATGGCGGCGCTCTGCCCGACCGCGATGCTGTTCGTCCGCTGCCGGGGCGGCGTCAGCCACAACCCCGCCGAACATGTCGATCCCGCCGACGCCGAGATCGCGCTACAGGTGATGGCGGGCTTCATAAACCGATTGGGAGCGACCCTTGACCACGCTTGACCCCTTGCTGTTCGGGGAAATCGATCCGCCGCAGCGCCTCCTGATGGGCCCCGGCCCGATCAACGCGCACCCGCGCGTGCTGCGCGCGATGGCAGCCGACCTGCTCGGCCAGTTCGATCCCGAGATGACCGCGTACATGAACCAGGTCATGGCGCTCTACCGCCCGGTGTTCGGCACGACCAACCATTGGACGATGCTGATCGACGGCACCGCGCGGGCGGCGATCGAGGCGGCTTTGGTCAGCCTCGTCACGCCCGGCGATACCGTGCTCGTGGTCAATTTCGGCCGCTTCGGCTTGCTGCTGACCGAGATCCTCGCGCGGATCGGTGCGGTGGTCGAGACGGTCGAGGCGCCGTGGGGCGAGGTCGTGCCGCTCGACGCGATCGCCGCCGCCATCGAACGAACTGCGCCGAAGGTCGTCGCCACGGTCCACGGCGACACCTCTACGACGATGGCGCAACCGCTCGAAGGCCTCGGCGCGCTCTGCCGGAAAGCCGGTGCGCTCAGCTATGTCGACGCGACAGCAACGCTCGGCGGGATGGAGATCGCGACCGATCGCTGGGGGATCGACGTCGTCACCGGCGGCTTGCAGAAATGCCTCGGCGGCCCGTCCGGCTCGGCACCCATCACCATATCCGACACCGCAGCCGCACACATTGCCGCGCGCCGCCACGTCGAACGCGGCATCCGGCGAGACGATATTGCCGACGGCGCCGGCCCGCGGATCGGGAGCAACTATTTCGACCTCGCGATGATCATGGATTACTGGTCGGACAAGCGCCTCAACCACCACACCGAGGCCACCTCGATGCTCTACGCCGCGCGCGAATGTGCCCGACTGGCACTCGGCGAAGGCCTCGACGCACGCTTCGTCCGCCACGCCTCGGCCGGCCGCGCCATGACCGCAGGCCTGCGCGCGATGGGCCTCAGGGTCTTCGGCGACGACGCGCACCGGATGACCAACGTCACCGGCGTCCACATCCCCGACGGCGTCGACGGCGAGCGCGTCCGCACCGCGATGCGCGAGCATTTCGAGATCGAGATCGGCACCGCCTTCGGTCCGTTGCAGGGCAAGGTGTGGCGGCTCGGCGCGATGGGCTACAACGCGATGAAGCATAAGGTACTGCTGACGCTCGCCGCGCTGGAAGCATGCTTGAAGGCGGAGGGTTATCTGCTGCCCGATGGCGAAGCGGTGAAGGCCTCGCTCGAGGCCTGGCACGCATGACGCCCACCCGTGATCTGATCGGCTACGGCGCCGCGCCCCCCGATCCGCGCTGGCCCGGCGGTGCACGCGTGGCCGTGCAGTTCGTCGTCAATTACGAGGAGGGCGCGGAGAACAGCGTCCTCAACGGCGATGCGGGCTCCGAGGCGTTCCTCTCCGAAATGGTCGGCGCAGCCAGCCACCCAGACCGCGCGATGGCGATGGAAAGCCTCTACGAATACGGCGCGCGAGCGGGGTTCTGGCGCCTCCACCGCCTGTTCATGCAGCGCGCGCTTCCCGTGACGGTCTTCGGCGTAGCTCGCGCCCTGGAGATGAACCCGGCGGCGGTCGAGGCGATGCTCGCCGCCGACTGGGAGATCGCCAGCCACGGTCTGCGCTGGATAGACTACCAGACCGTCTCCGAAGCCGTCGAACGCGCGCATATCGCCGAAGCCATCGCGCTACACACCCGCGTCACCGGCACCCGTCCGCTCGGCTGGTACCAGGGCCGCACCTCGCCCAACACCGCACGGCTCGTCGCCGAGGAAGGCGGCTTCGTCTACGACGCCGACAGCTATGCCGACGACCTCCCCTATTGGGCCGGTTCGCAACTCATCGTTCCCTACACGCTCGACGCCAACGACATGAAGTTCGTCGTGCAGAACGGCTTCACCGAGGGCGACCAGTTCTTTCGCTACCTCCGCGACACGTTCGAGCAACTGCGCAGCGAAGGCGGGCGAATGATGTCGATCGGCCTCCACGCGCGCATCGCCGGACGTCCGGCCCGCGCTTTGGCGCTCGCGAAGTTCCTCGACCACGTCGTCGCCAGCGGAGACGCCTGGGTCGCACGCCGCATAGATATCGCCCGCCACTGGACGAAAGTGCATCCCGCATGACGCCCACATCGACGATCGACGACCCCGTCCTGCTCGCCGAAGTCACGCAGGCGTTCGAGGCCTATGAGCGCGCGCTGATGGCCGACGACGTCGCCGCGCTCGACGCGCTGTTCCACGCCGCGCCCACCACCAACCGCTACGGCGTCGGCGAAGTCCTGTACGGCATCGACGCGATCCGCGACTTCCGCCGGGGGCGCGGCGGATCGCCACAGCGCACGCTCGGCCGGGTCGCGATCACGGTGTACGGCGACGCCTTCGCGACCGCCGACGCCGAATTTTTCCGCGAGGGCAGCGATCGCCGCGGCCGCCAGACCCAAGCCTGGGTAAAGTTCGCCGACGGCTGGAAAGTCGTCTCCGCGCATGTCAGTCTCGAAGGGACGACGCATTGACCCGCGAAGCGTTCATCGCGCGCCATTCCGCGCTGTTCGAGCATTCGCCCTGGGTCGTCGAACGCGCCGCCGCGTCACTGCCGTTCGCGGACGTGCACGCGGGTCTGATGGCCGTGGTCTACAAGGCCAGTCCCGACGAACAGCTCGGCCTCATCCGCGCGCACCCCGAACTCGCGGGCAAAGCGGCGGTCGATCGCACGCTGACCGAAGCGTCGGCCGCCGAACAGGCGTCAGCCGGGCTCGACCGCCTGAAGCCAGCGGAGTTCGACCGCTTCCACGCGCTGAATGCCGCTTATCGAAAGCGCTTCGACTTCCCGTTCATCATCTGCGTCCGCCTGACCGACAAGGCGGGCATCCTGTCCGCAATGGAACGACGCATCGGCAACCCGCGCGACGTCGAGATCGTCACCGCGCTCGACCAGATCGGCGAGATTGTCCGGCTCCGATTGGCGGACCTCGCATGATCGGTCTGCCAGAACTCGAAACCGAACTCGCCCACCAACTGACTCTGATCGGCCACGGTGGGGCAGACTGGACCCGACCCCGCACGCACGCCGAAGGCCATGTCCACGACGTCGTGATCGTCGGCGGAGGCCAGAGCGGGCTCGCCGTCGCGTTCGGGCTGCTGCGCGAACGCGTGTCGAACATCCTCGTCATCGACGAGAATCCGGCGGGCTACGAAGGTCCGTGGGACACCTATGCGCGGATGATCACGCTGCGCACGCCGAAAGGCCTCAACCCGATCGACTTCGGCGTTCCCGCGCTCAGTTTCCGCGCGTGGTACGAGGCGCAACGCGGCGCAGACGGCTGGGACGCGCTCGACAAGATCGCACGCGGCGACTGGATGGCATACCTCCGCTGGTATCGCCGCGTGCTCGCGCTGCCGGTCCGCAACGGCGCGAAGCTGGAGCTGATAGAGCCGCTCGACGAAGGCCTCCACCGCCTGCATCTGGTCGGACAGGCGCCGCTGCTAGCGCGGAAGGTCGTGCTGGCGACCGGCATTCAGGGCGGCGGCGAATGGCATGTGCCGCCGATGATCGCGCAAGCCCTGCCGCGCGACCGGTACGCGCATACCAGCGAACCGATCGACTATGCCGCGTTCGCCGGGAAACGGATCGGCATCCTCGGCGGCGGCGCCTCGGCGTTCGACAATGCCAACGCCGCGCTGGAGGCTGGCGTCGCGGCAGTCGAGGTGTTCATCCGCCGGGACGTGCTTCCCCGGATCAACCCGATCCGCCACATGGAGCGCGTCGGCTTCACCGGCCGCTATCCCGCGCTCGCCGATGCCGACAAATACGCGGTGATGGCGGCGTTTCTCGGCCACAACCAGCCGCCGACCAACGACACGTTCGCGCGCGCTTCGGCATGGCCGGGGTTCGCACTGCACCTCGGCGCACCTTGGCTTTCGGTCGCCGAGCACGATGGGAAGGTCCGCGTGACCACCCCGCGCGGCGAGCACGACCTCGATTTCGTCGTGCTGTCGACCGGGCTCGTCAGCGACTCCGGCCTGCGCCCCGAACTGAAGCGCGTCGCCGACACGATCGCGCGCTGGTCCGACCGCTTCACGCCCACCACGGGCGAAGCCAACGCCTTGATCGACGCGCACCCGTATCTCGGTGCCGGTTTCGAGTTTCTCCCCCGCGACCCCGCCGACGCGCCCGCGCTCCACGGCCTGTTCGCGTTCAATTACGCAGCGCTCGTCAGCCTCGGCCTCTCCGCATCCGCGCTCTCGGGCCTCCGCACTGCACTCCCACGCATCGTCAAGGGCATCACCGACCAGCTTTTCCTCGACGACCGCGAGGCCCTCGTCGCCGACCTGCTCGCCTATGATGAACCCGAATTCGTCGGCGAATGGCCCCGTACCCTGGAGGCATCATGACAACCCTGTCGACACACGTGCTCGATACCGCGCATGGCCGCCCCGCCGCCAAGGTCGCCGTCCGCCTGTCGATGGCGAACGGGGCTTGGCTGTTCTCCGCCGTCACCAATGCGGACGGGCGCTGCCCCGGCCTGCCTGCGATTGCCCCCGGCCGCTACCGCCTCGAATTCTCGGTCGCCGACTATTTCCGCGACGCAGGCGTCACCCTGCCCGACCCGCCGTTCCTCGACATCGTCGCGATCGATTTCGGCGTGGCCGACGCCAACGGCCATTATCACGTACCGCTGCTCGTCTCGCCGTTCGCCTATTCCACCTACCGAGGCAGCTGAGATGACGATCCGCTTCCTGCTCGACGACGAAACGGTCGAACTCGCCGAGGTCGACCCGACCGCCACGTTGCTCGATCACCTGCGTTACCGGTTGCGCCGGACCGGCACCAAGGAAGGCTGCGCGGAGGGCGACTGCGGCGCCTGCACCGTACTCGTCGGTGAACTCGCCCCCTCGCGGGACGCGGTGACGTGGCGCGCGGTCAACGCCTGCATCCTGTTCCTGCCGATGCTGCACGGCAAGGCGCTGCTCACCGTCGAGAGCCTCGCGCAAGACGGACCGCTGACCCCGCTCCAGACCTGCATGGCGGAAAACGGCAGTTCGCAATGCGGCTTCTGCACGCCCGGCTTCGTCATGTCGCTGCACGGCCGCAGCATCGGCGCGGTCGGCCACGCACTGCCGGTAGCCGACGTGATCGCCGGCAACCTCTGTCGCTGCACCGGCTACGGCCCGATCCTCGAAGCCGGAGAGACCGTGGTGCCGTCCCCACGCCACGACGACGCACCGCTCGTCGCCAGACTGAAGGCGCTCGCCGAAACCGACACCGTCGCGGGGGTGTTCGGCGATCGCCGCTGGTTCATTCCACGAACGGCGGCGGCGCTCGCCGAGCTGCTCGTACAAAATCCGGACGCCCGCATCGTCGCTGGCGCCACCGATGTCGGCCTGTGGGTCACCAAGGGCCTGCAGACGATCGACACGCTCATTTTCCTCGGCGACATCGCCGAACTGGCGAGGATCGACGAAACTCCCGATGGCCTGACGCTCGGCGCCGCCGTCCGTTACGCCGACGCGCACGACGCGCTCGCCCGCCTCCACCCCGATCTCGGCGAACTCGTCCGACGCCTAGGCGGACTCCAGGTCCGCAACGCCGGCACGATCGGCGGCAACATCGCCAACGGATCGCCGATCGGCGATGGCCCGCCCGCCTTCATCGCGCTGGGCGCCACGCTGACGCTGCGCAGCACCGCAGGCCGGCGATCGATACCGCTGGAGGACTATTTCCTCGACTATGGAAAGCAGGACCTGCGCACCGGCGAATATGTCGAAAGCCTTCACATCCCCCGCCCCGGTGCCGACGACATCGTCCATATCTCGAAGCTTTCGCGGCGCTTCGACAGCGACATCTCCGCGGTCTGCGGCGCGTTCAAGCTGACGGTCCGTGACGGCCGCATCGCCCAAGCACGTGTCGCCTTCGGAGGCATGGCCGCCACGCCGAAGCGTGCGCAACGGTGCGAGGCGGCGCTCGTCGGCCAACCCTTCACGCTACCGACGATCCAGGCCGCGATGGACGCGCTGAAGGCCGATTACGCGCCGCTCGGCGACGTCCGCGGATCGGCCGCCTATCGCAGCGAAGCCGCCGCCAACCTGCTGCTCCGCCTTTGGTACGCGGCGCAGGGCGAGACCGTTTCCGTGCGCCACCTGGAGCCCGCCAGTGGCTGATCCCGCAGCCAAGCCCTCCCACCCGCATGACAGCGCGCGCCTTCATGTCGGCGGCACCGCGCTGTACGTCGACGATGTCGGCGAGCCCCGCGACAAGCTCCACCTCGCCTTCGGCCAAAGCAGCGAGGCGCACGCCGGGATCGTCGCGATCGACCTCGCCGCCGTCCGCGCCGCGCCGGGAGTGACCGCGGTCTTCACCGCCGCCGACATTCCCGGCGCCAACAACGTCAGCCCGGTCGCAAAGGACGACCTTCTGCTCGCCGAGGGTGAAGTCCTGTATGTCGGTCAGCCGATCTTCCTCGTTGCCGCCACCAGCCAGCGCGCCGCCCGCGCCGCCGCCCGTCTTGGCCGGGTCGACTATCAACCACGCCCTGCCAGCCTGACGATCGAAGCCGCGCGGGACGCCGGGTCGCTGATCGAACCGACCCAGCGGATGGCCCGCGGCGACGCGAACGCCGCACTTGCCACCGCCCCCCACACGATCGCCGGCGGCTTCGCGATGGGTGGCCAGGATCATTTCTACCTCGAAGGCCAGGTCGCGATCGCCACCCCCGGCGAAGACGGCCAGGTCCACATCCTCAGCTCGACCCAGCACCCGAGCGAGATCCAGCACCTCGTCGCAAACCTGCTCGATCGCAACTCCGCCGACATCGTCGTCGAGGTCCGCCGGATGGGCGGCGCGTTCGGCGGCAAGGAAACGCAGGCCGCCGCCTTCGCCGCCGCCGCCGCGCTGGTCGCCGACAAGACCGGCGGCCCCGCCAAGTTCCGCTGCGACCGCGACGACGACATGATCATGACCGGCAAGCGCCACGACTTCGAGGTCGCATACGATGTCGGCTTCGACGCCGACGGCCGCATCCTCGCGCTGCAACTTCGCCTCGCCTCGCGCTGCGGCGCCACCGTCGATCTCTCGCCCGCGATCAACGACCGCGCGATGTTCCACAGCGACAATTGCTACTGGCTACCCGATGTCGAAATCGTCTCCGAACGACTGAAGACCAACACCGTCTCCGCCACCGCGTTTCGCGGATTCGGCGGGCCGCAGGGCATGCTCGCGATCGAACGCGTGATCGACGCCGTCGCCGCGCATCTCGGTCGCGATCCGCTGGAAGTGCGCCTCGCCAACCTCTACGCCCCCGGCCGCAACGTCACGCCCTACGGCATGACCGTCGCCGACAACATCGCGCAGGACCTCGTTGCCAAGCTACGCCTCGACGCACGGTACGACGTGCGCAGGCTAGAGGTAGCCGCGTTCAACGCGCGCAACACGGTCATCAAGAAGGGCATCGCGCTGACCCCCGTGAAGTTCGGGATCAGTTTCACGACCACGCACCTCAACCAGGCCGGCGCACTGGTGCACGTCTATGCGGACGGCAGCATCCAGATCAATCACGGCGGCACCGAGATGGGCCAGGGCCTGCACATCAAGATCGCGCAGGTCGTCGCCGACGTGTTCGCGGTACCGGCGTCGCAGGTCCGGATCACCGCGACGCGCACCGACAAGGTCCCCAACACGTCGGCGACCGCGGCCTCGTCCGGCGCGGACCTCAACGGCATGGCGGCCTACAACGCGGCGATGACGATCCGCGACCGGCTGACAGAGTTCCTGGCGCGCACCTTCGACACCGCGGACATCCGCTTCACCCCCGACGGCGTGATCGCAGGCTCGGAACGGCTGACCTTCGCCGCACTCAGCCGCAAGGCGCATATGGGCCGCGTCTCGCTTTCCGCGACCGGATATTATGCGACACCGGGCATTGCCTATGACCGCGCCAAGCATCACGGTCGCCCCTTCTACTATTTCGCCTACGGCGCCGCGCTCGCCGAAGTCGCGATCGACGTGCTGACCGGCGAGCACAAGGTTCTTGCCGTCGACATCCTCCACGATGTCGGCCGGTCGCTCAACCCGGCGATCGACATCGGCCAGATCGAAGGCGGGTTCCTCCAGGGACAGGGCTGGCTGACGACCGAGGAACTCGTGTTCGACGCGCGCGGCCGGCTGCTCACGCACTCGCCCGCCACGTACAAGATCCCGACCGCCTCCGATCGCCCCCGACATCTGTCGATCGCGTTGTGGGACGGCGAGAATGTCGAGCCGACGATCAACCGATCGAAGGCGGTCGGCGAACCCCCGTTCATGCTCGCCATAGCGGTATTCTCGGCGCTCACCCAGGCGGTCGCCGCGACCCTGCCCGACAAGCGCAGCCTGCCGCCGCTGAACGCGCCTGCGACACCCGAAGCGATCCTGCGCGCGATCGCGGGGCACCGCGCGTGATCGACTGGCTGGACTGGCTGAGAGACGTCGCGCCGCACGAGCCGACCGCGATCCTGAGCGTGCTGGCCAGCGAAGGCTCCGCCCCGCGCGGTGCGGGCACGCGGATGCTGGTGACCGCGACCAAGCTGCACGGCACGATCGGCGGCGGTCAGCTCGAATACCGTGCCGTCGAGCAGGCCCGCGCCATCCTTGCCCACCCCACCGGAAGCTGGCGCGTCCAGGATTACCCGCTTGGCCCCCTGCTCGGGCAATGCTGCGGCGGCCGGGTGCGGCTGCTGGTGGAGTATATCGATCCAACCCGCCTCGGCTGGATCGACGATGCGGAGGAGGAACGCGTTCTCGTGTCGACGCTCGCAGCCACCGCGATCGAGCGTCGGATCGATCGGGATGCTATCCCGACCGCGCTTTCGGCACGCGGCCCCATCCCGGTCGCCGGCTCGACGTTCGCCGAAATCGTCGGCCACCGGAGGCGCCCGATCTATCTGTTCGGCGCCGGCCATGTCGGGCAGGCGATCGCACGCCACGCCGCCAGCCTGCCGTTCCGCCTCGCCTGGTTCGACACCCGCCCGGACTTCGAGGCGATCGACGGCGTCGCGATCGTCCCCGAAACCTCGATCGCCGACTGCATGGCGGACGCGCCCACGGACAGCGCGATCCTGATCCTCACGCACGATCACGCGCTCGACTATGTGCTGACAAAAGCCGCGCTCGAACGTCCGCCAGTCGCGTTCGTCGGCCTGATCGGATCGGCCACCAAGCGCGCCCGGTTCGACGCCCGGCTCGCCCGCGACGGCATGCCGGTCGAGGCACGAGCGCGGCTGACGTCGCCGATCGGCATCGCGCGCGTGGCGGGCAAGGAGCCCGATGTCATCGCCATCTCGACGCTAGCCCAACTCCTGCAACTGACGAGCACCTGATGCGCAAGGCCTTTCGCGGCGAAATCCTGTCAGTTTCTCACGATCCGCGCGACGATCCTGACGCGGTTCGGCACCAACCGGACGGGCTGCTGGCCGTCGAGGACGGCGTGATCGTCGCACGCGGCGATCACGCCGAGCTGGCCGATCGTTTCGCCGAAATGCCCACCGAAACGCTGCCCGGCCTCATCGTCCCCGGCTTCGTCGATGCGCACGTCCATTATCCGCAGATGGACCGCATCGCCTCGCACGGTGCACAACTGCTCGACTGGCTCGACCGACACATCTTCCCCGCCGAACGCGCCTTCGCCGACCGTGCCCATGCCGACAGCGTCGCGACCGCATTCCTCGACGAACTGCTCCGCAACGGAACGACGAGCGCGCTGGTGTTTCCGACCGTCCACGCGCAGTCGGTAGACGCGTTGTTCGAAGCGGCCCTCGCCCGGCGGATGCGCGTCATATCCGGCAAGATTCTCATGGACCTCGGCCCAGAAGGTCTCGCCGACACGCCCGAGCTGGCGCGCAGCGAGACCGAGGCACTGATCCACCGCTGGCACGGACGGGAGCGGCTTGGCTACGCAGTCACGCCGCGGTTCGCCCTGACCTCGTCCGACGAACAACTGCGCGTCGCCGGCGCGCTGGTGGCGGCACATCCCGACGTGCTGATGCACACGCATCTGTCCGAGAACGTCCACGAATGCGCAGCGGTCGCTGCCCGGTTCGGCGAGGCCCGCGACTATCTCGACGTCTACGACCGGTTCGGGCTGGTCGGCGCACGATCGGTGTTCGCCCACGGCGTCCACCTGTCCGACCGCGCCTGCACGCGCCTGGCGGAATGCGGCGCGGGGGTCGCGGTTTGTCCGAGTTCGAACCTGTTCCTCGGCTCCGGGTTCTTCGACTTCGGCCAAGCCGACGCGCACGGTGTCCGCCTCGGGCTGGGGACGGATGTCGGCGCGGGCACCAGCTTCTCGATGCTGCACACCGCCGGCTTGGCCTATCAGGCGGCGCTTGCCCGCGAGGACGCGCTCGATCCGTTCCGCGCGCTGTATCTCGCCACCGCCGGCAGTGCCCGCCTGCTCCATATCGAAGACCGGGTCGGTAGCCTGGAGCCGGGCCAGGAAGCCGATTTCGCCGTCCTCGACTGCGCCGCGACCCCGCTGCTCGCGCGCAGGACCAGGGCCGCGGACCTCGCCGAACGGCTGTTCGCGCTGCAGATCCTCGGCGACGATCGCGCGATCGCCCGGACCTATGTTCTCGGCGACCTCGCATGGGACAAGACCACGGGGTTTCCCGCCCGCCCGATCTAGCCGTCCGGCTCGGCATCCATCGACGCCGGATAGCCGAGTTGCGCAAAGCCGTTCTCGATCTCGCGCAGCACGATCCCCGCCGCATAGGAGGGCGTCCGCGCCGACGCGGTGCACAGCGCCAGGATCATCGGTCGCAGGATCGCATCCGAGATCCTGGTGAACGACAACAGCCCGCGCCGCACCTCCGTCGTCACGTCGATCGAGGTCAGCACGCCGATCCCGA
>JAYVRZ010000455.1:0-13612 GCA_043775965.1 Sphingomonas sp. | reverse complement strand
ACAGGTTGTGATACTCCGGCCTTGATAGCAGATGCTTCGCTACTCATTCCTCTGGCGATGAACGTCCAGAACAACTGCCGCTCATCGCGGCCTGAAACAAACGGACGGCCGGGTGATCGTAATGGCGGTCGCCCACAGCGATCCGCTCCTTGCTGCCGAATACCCATCGCAACCTCCAATTTTAGTGGTGTTGCGACAACCGATTGAATCCGCCGGTGAGTTCACGATCACTGTGAAGGGGACCGAGTGGGTGATGACACCGGCAGGGCGAGAGGAGGCTTGGGTACTTGGCGCACGGTCAAGCGTAGCCCAGCGGCTGACGTATCAGATTGCCAAGCGTGAGAGGAAAGAGCTCGTTTATAGTTCACCGCAAGGTAGGCAACGGCTCGGCGGGACGTGCGATGGCCTCGAATGATCCTTTCCCGGAATAGCAGCCTCGTGAGAAAGCCGCGCCGATCCTGATCGTGTGGGCACCGAAACTAAGTTATAAGCGGCCTGAAAACGGGAGCAGTTATCTTCGACTGTCAACGCCCATTGCCGTTCATATACGGGATGGTAAATGTGCCATTAACTCAGTTCCGATCGCGAGGATCGCCGTGGATCTCGATAAACCAAGAAATCTGCTGGATTCGGATGAGATTGATCAGGTCATTAATCACTTGGCGAGCGCGAAAAAGTACGGAGATCCCAGACACGTATGGGTCGAAGACGGACATGTCTTTGTCGAGGGACACGATGGGGAGATCGTCTCAATGACCCCGGCGGTAGCAATCAAAATGGGTCGGATGTTGGGTGAGGCTGGAGCCGCTTCGCTGATCAACAATGTGATGGACGAAAGCGCAAAAAAGTCGGCTTAAACGGGTTCAGCGAACGGCAGGCGCAGATGGCCACGGAGATATACCTATAAGCTCCGCTTCCTCCCATCCCGAAAATTCGCAATTTTCGATCATTTTGAGAACGTTACTGGCTTCCCAAGCTGTAGATATCAGAGTTAATTGGCACGGTTATGTCAGAGATAGATGTCACCCTCTGTAGATGTCAGCGCTAATTGGTACGGTATGACAGAGCTATTTGTCACTCGGCGCGGCTTTCCCGCCTTTCGGGAAATGGCGGGAGAAGGTTGAAACCAAAACGCCGATCGCCTCCGCTACGTCCTTCGGCCTATCGCCGGCAGCGAACAGCTTGACCGCCATATCGCGCTTGCGCGGCGTCAGGACGGATTTGCGTCCACCACCACCGCCGGTCTTCCGACGCGCCGCCAGCCCCGCCATCGTGCGCTCCCGGATCAACTCGCGCTCCATCTCCGCGATCGAGGTCTGCATCTGGCGAGTGATGGTCTGAGCTGAGATGTTAGCCACAGTGCAAGCGCTGTGGTTTGCACCGTGGCTAGAGACGTGGCGATGGCCCAGATCACTATACTGTCCGGCGTTGAGCGGCGTCGCCGTTAGAGCGACGAGCGCAAGCTTGCCCTCGTGGAGGCGGCCATTCTCCCGGGCGCGTCGGTTGCCACTTCGCGCGCGAAGCCGACGTCTCGCCGTCGTCGATCTACCGTTGGCGACGCGAACTGTGCAGCAAGCTTGTGCAGCCGGCCAACTTTGCGGCCGTGGCCGTTCATGCGGATCCGTCCGAGATCGACCACGGCTCGTCCGACATGCTGGTCATCGGAATCCGCGGTGCGACCATACGTGTGGCCTGCGGCGTGTCTGCGAACTTTCTGGTAGCGGCGTTGCGCGAGCTCAAAGCATGATCCCTATTCCGAGCGGGGCACGGGTCTGGATAGCCACCGGCAAGACGGACATGCGCAAGGGCATGTTGTCGCTGGCGATGCAGATCCAGCAACCGGCCGCTTCTCGCAGCGGCATGAAACCGGCGGATGTTCCACTTAGCAATCGCGCCGAGCTGTTCAAATGAACAAAGCCACCTCTGTGTTGAACACCACTGTAGGAGGCGTCCGTATCGCGCCGGCGACGGACGAACTTGGCTTCGCCGAAGGCATCGAAGACGCCCTGTTGGGGATGGAATGGTTCGGCACTCGACCTGGGCGTTGGGCGGCGTCGAGCGCTTCGCCTTCGTCGCCAGCCTTGAGAAAGTGCGCCATATCATCGTCTATGGCGATAACGGAAGGGCGGCTGATCGGCCGCTTGCCAAGGCTCGCGACTATCTCACCGCCAATGGGCGCGAGCTGGTCAACCGCGTACCCGAGCATCACGACGACTGGAACGACGCTTGGAGAGCGTATCAGGCGTCCGCCGAAGTGGAGCCGCGGTCATAACCGGCACGATCCTGATTCGAGCCCATTGATGGGTGCACAATAAGTTTGTTTCGCCTACTTTATGGGTGTACGAAAAAACGATGGAAATCGAGTTCGATCCCGCCAAGGACGCTGGGAATATCGCCAAGCACGGCGTGTCCTTGCAAGCTACGGAAGGATTTGATTGGGACACGGCATTCGAGCGCGAGGACGATCGCTTCGATTACGGAGAGGTCCGCTTTGTCGCCTTGGGGATGATCGGTGGTCGCCTGCATGTGCTAGCTTTTACCGAAGGCTCCCATGACGACGCGGTTCGCGCCATTAGCCTGCGCCCGGCAGAGAAACACGAAGTGAGGTTCTATCATGGCCAAGTTTGACCCGGAGATTCACGACGACAACCCACCGATGGACACAGCGTTCATGGCCGGAATGAAGCCGTCCTCGCGCGGGCGACCGAAACTGGAAACCCCCAAGGTGGAAGTCAAAATCCGTCTCGATGCGAAGACGGTCGAGTATTTGCGGGGTAGCGGCCCCGGGTGGCAGACCCGTGTGAATGCCTTGTTGGAAAAAATGGTGACGGCCGGACAAATTTGAGGGCGTGGTCGCCGCGCCTTTTGGCCCGGTAAGGCACGGAGTTTATCGTCCAGACAGGGCAAACCTGCGCATAAGCGCAGACAGAGGAGTGGGAGCCTTCGGCTTGTTGATCCGGTGATGAGCACCGGGCGACAAACCCGGAGTGAACCGCCCCGGGTTTGTCGGAGGCTCCAACTCCTGAGAAGGTGGAGCCATGACGAGCAAGACGACGAACAAATTTGCGCCCGAGGTCCGCGAACGAGCGGTACGGATGGTTTTCGATCACGAGCGGGATTACCCGTCCAGATGGGCGACCGTGGTATCAATCGCCGAGAAGATCGGCTGCGTTCCGCAGACGCTGCATGAGTGGGTGAAGAAGGCCGAAGTTGACAGCGGCAAGCGTGGTGGTGTCCCGACCGAGGTGGCCGACAAGGTGAAGGCGCTGGAGCGCGAGGTCCGCGAACTGCGGCAAGCCAACGAGATCCTGCGCAAGGCGTCGGCATATTTTGCGCAGGCGGAGCTCGACCGCCCGTTCCGGAGATGATCGTTTTCATTGACGATCACCGCGATGCCCATGGGGTCGAGCCGATCTGCCGTGTCCTGCCGATCGCCCCATCCACCTACTACGAGCACGTCGCGCAGCGACAGGATCCATCGCGTCTGTCGGCACGGGCGCGTGAGGATCTGATCCTCAAGCCCGAGATCGCTCGCGTGTTCGCGGAGAACTTTGCGGTCTATGGCGTGCGGAAGGTATGGCGGCAGATGATGCGGGAGGGCTTTGTGATCGCCCGTTGCACCGTCGAACGGCTGATGCATGAGATGGGCTTGGCAGGCGTGATCCGGGGCAAGCCGGTGCGCACGACCATCAGCGACAAGGCAGCGCCGTGTCCGCGCGATCACGTCAACCGCCAGTTTTTCGCGCCAGCGCCGAATAGGCTTTGGGTGTCGGACTTCACCTATGTCGCGACCTGGGCGGGGTTCGTCTACGTCGCCTTCGTCATTGATACCTACGCCAGACGGATCGTAGGCTGGCGAGCCAGCAGGACGGCGCACGCCAGCTTCGTCCTGGATGCGCTCGAACAGGCGCTCCACGATCGCCGACCGGTTCACCGCGGCGGCCTGGTTCATCATAGCGACCGCGGCTCGCAAGGCGGATTCAACCGGTCGTCGCAACGCGCTGTTTGTCGATCTGCGCAAGGCATTGGTCAAGCGCCTCGGCCGGAGTTTTCCAGCCCAGCGTCTTGCGCGGCCTGCCATTGAGCGTTGCGGCGACCGCCGCGAGCGTATCGGCGCTATGCGCGCTGAGGTCGGTGCCCTTTGGGAAATACTGGCGCAGCAACCCATTGGTGTTCTCGTTCGTGCCCCGCTGCCAAGGGCTTTGCGGGTCGCAGAAATAGACCTCGACACCGGCATCGACCTTCAGGCGCACATGCTGCGCCATTTCCGCGCCCTGATCCCAAGTCAGCGAGCGACGCAGCTCTGCCGGCAAGGTGGTTATGGTGCGCGTGATAGCATCCCGAACCGCTTCGGCGCCGTGTCCGGCCAGCGCCGGTCCGTTCTTAATGCTCAGCCCGGCGCCGTGCCCCTTCATCCGTGGCAAGTGAAGAAGCATTGTGAAGCGCGTCGTACGTTCGACCAGAGTACCGATCGCCGAGCTGCCAAGCCCTAGGATGAGGTCGCCTTCCCAGTGACCGGGCACGGCCCGGTCTTCAGCTTCTGCGGGACGCTCGCTGATCATGATTTCAGACGACACAAAACCTTTGCCGCGTTGACCGACACGCGCCCGCGGCACCCGCAACGCCCGTCCGCTGCGCAGGCATGCGGTCAGGTCACGGCGCAGAGCCCCCCGGCCTTGCACAAACAGCGCTTGGTAGATGGCTTCGTGGCTGATGCGCATGCTGTCGTCATCCGGAAAATCGATCGGTAGCCGCCTGGCAATCTGCTCCGGGCTCCATGCCTTTGACCAGCGCCGGTTCTGGCGCGGCCCATGTCGTCGTCCCTTCCAGGATACCGAGGGACCAATAACGGGACGACCACCAGGCTTTGCGACGGCGCCGTTCAACCGCTCCTCGACCCAGAAGCCCAGTGCGCTGTTGGCCGCGAGCTTGGCGATCTTGGGACGGCGTGCCGCGCGTTCGGCGTGCCACTGGGCCGTCGTTGCACGATATTCGAAGTTGCCACTACGGGTCGCTGCGTTGCGCCGGATCTCGCGAGATACCGTCGAGGCTGCTCGACTAAGCCGGCGTGCAATCTCGCGGACACCATGCCCCTGGACCAGTAGCAACGCGATTTCCTCACGTTCCGCCAGTGACAGATATCTGCCCGACAAAGGCTGTGCCGAACACCTGAATTCCGCTGGTGGCATACCGCCGGCCTCCCGAAACCAGCGGCTGCCGACCGGTTGGGACGCTCCCGCCCTAACCGCTGCCGCCTCGCTGCTCATCCCGGTAGCAATATACCTCCAGAACATTTCACGCTCATGCCGATTGGCAACCGGTGGCCTCCCCGGCGACCGCAGCCGCAACCTGGTGCACCGGTCAGAACGCCGCTTCTTGCTCTCCATCGCACGTCTCCATTTTTGAAGCGTTGCGACGACCGATTGAATCCGCCCAATACGTGTCTATCAAGTACACAGAGCGCCTTGCCGAAGCCGGGATCGAACCGTCGGTTGGCAGTGTCGGTGACAGCTACGACAACGCTTTGGCCGAAACGATTAACGGCCTCTACAAAGCCGAGGTGATCCATAGGCGAGGCCCTTGGCGCAGCTTCGAAGCAGTCGAATACGCCACACTCGAATGGGTCGACTGGTTCAATCACCGTCGACTGCTGGAGCCCATCGGCAACATCCCGCCCGCCGAGGCCGAAGATCAATATTATGCTGCCGCAAGCAATCTTGATATGGCAGCGTGACTCAAAACCCAAAGCCTCCGACAGACCCGGGGCGGTTCAGTCCTAAAATTCGATGGGTTCTAAAGAGGAGGTAGCTCGGAAGCTTGCCCGATCGCCATTCCTTCGGAACAATGCTGTGTTTGGTTGACCGGACCAAGGCCATGCCTTGGCCAGGCTATAGACGATCAGCGGCGGCATACCTGTGTCGTCAGGGCATCAAGCAAGCGATCGTACGATGCGACATCACTCGCGCTCAGGAAGCCTTGCTTTCGAATGTAACGATTGGCAGCGGCCTTGATCGTCTCGACGCGCTTGTAGAGCCGGTTCGCATTGGCCTGGGTCAGACGCCTTGCCTTCCGCGCAGTACCGAGGTCGGCCCGGAGAATGTCCCCGCGCATCAGAATATGCGCCTGTCTCTGGTCTTTCACGGTGCCGCCCGTGGCCCCCTTCAGCGCGTGCTGCGCCTTCAAATCGCAACTCGGGAACTGCTGCGTCAGCGGCTGTGCATTCACACTCGGCGCGGAGAGGACGAGCGCAATTGCAAGCAAAACTTTCATTATAAAATCCTAACGTTCGTCGAAGATCGATGTGATGAGTTTCTACGGTCAGCAGGATGAACGGCTTTGGAAGGCATTCCCATTTCTCGATCCTAATTGGGATCGCCGATCGGCATACATCCAGGCAATATAGTTTTCGCTATTTTTGACCCATCTGGCCGTCTTCAGGTTCGTAACAACCGATCGGGTCTCGCTCCTCGGTCAACTAAGCGAACTCGCACTTCTACTGGCGGATCTCGACGTCCTTATTGGCATCGCCAGACGCCACCTTCGCAAATTGCTTCTTCCACGCATACAGCGAGTGCGGGCTGAGCCCGAGGCGCTGCGAAAACTCCGCTACCGGGTAACCCCGCCCCGTGATCTGCACCACCGCGTCACGCTTGACCTCATCGCTGAAATTTGGATTCCCCATTGTCGCGTCCTTTCCTCAAGATTTGGATTGAAGGCGTCCAGAAATATAGGGGCTATTCACATTCCAAGATTACATGACGTCTATCTGCAAGCTGTTCAACGTCACGACGGCCTTACAGGCGGCGTGGCCCCCGTCTCCGACCAGGCCCCACCCAACGACTGAATGAGAGCCACGGCCGCGGTCTGCCGATCGACCGCTGTCTGCAACGCATTACGGCGCGCGTTGAGCGCGGTCGCCTGCGCCGTGACCACGTCGGTATAGGTGATCAGACCCGCCTCATACTGATTCAACGTGTTCGCTTCCGCGCGGTTCGACGCGGTTACCGCGTCGCGCAGCAAGGTTTCCTGGCGCGCGAGGATTCGCGATGCCACGAGCTGGTCCTCGACATCCTGGAACGCCACCAGCACGGTCTGGCGATAGGCGGCGACCGTGACGTCGTACGCAGCACGCGCCTGTGCGACACGAGCGCGCCGGGCGCCGGCGTCGAACAAGGTCTGCGCCAGCGATGCGCCGAACGACCACAGGGTCGCGGACGAGGCGAACAGCTTGCCGATCCCGCTCGCCTGTACGCCGCCTTCGCCGGACAAGGTCACGGTCGGGAAGAACGCGCTGGTCTCGATGCCGATCGTCGCGTTGGCGGCGGCGACCGCGCGTTCGGCCGCCGCGATATCCGGGCGACGCTGCAGGATCTCGGACGGCAGCCCGGTCGGCACATCGGGGACCGTCGGCGTCCACGTCGCCGCGGGCACAGCGAAGCTGCTCGCAGGCTCGCCGACCAGCACCGCGATCGCATTCTCGTAGGTGCGGCGATTGCGATCGAGGCCTTCGAGCTCGGAGCGCGTGGTCGCCAGCTGAGATTGAGCCTGGAACACGTCGGTGCGTGCCACAATGCCCGCATTATAGCGGTTGGTGGCGATCTTCAGCGCGCGCTCGTACCCGGTGATGGTCTGGCGGACGAGCGCGATCTCGGCATCGGCTTCGCGCAGGTTGAGGTAGTTGGTCGCCAGTTCGCCTTCGATCGACAGTTGCGACGAGGCCAGGTCGGCCAGCCGCGCTTCGGCAGTGGCGCTGGCATTGTCGATCGTCCGCCGGATGCGGCCGAACAAATCGGGCTCCCAGCTCGCGCCGATCGAAACCTGGTAGCTGCTCGAATTGCTGCTGCTCGAGCTGACCGTGGTGGTCCCGCCGGTGCCGACGGTGGTGACGGTGTTGCCCCCACCGGTGCCCGAACGCGTGCCGGCGCCGCTCAGATCGACGACCGGGAACAGGCTGGAGCGCTGTTCCCGGGTGACCGCGCGCGCCTGACGGTACGCTGCCTCGGCCTGCGCGATCGTCTGGTTCGCGGAAAGCGCCCGATCCGCCAGCCCGTTCAACACGGGATCACCGAACACCTGCCACCATTTGCCGCGGTCGAGATGGTCGGAAGGAACCGCTCCGGTCCAGCCCGGTGCGGTCTTGTACGCAGCCGGCGTGGCGACGTCCGGACGGACATAATCGGGTCCGACCGTACAACCGCCGAGCAGCACGGCACAGGATAGGGCGGAGAGGCGGAATGCGGTCATGGGCAGCTCATGCAGGTTGCGGCGCGGGGGTGGCGGCCCCCTCGCGAGGCGGGGAACGACGGGTCAGGCGATCGAGATAGATATACACGACCGGCGTGGTGATCAGCGTCAGCAACTGGCTGAGGATCAGCCCGCCGATGATCGTGATGCCGAGCGGCTGGCGCAGTTCCGATCCTTCGCCGATGCCGATCGCCAGCGGCACCACGCCAAGCGCGGCGGCGAGCGTCGTCATCAGGATCGGGCGGAAGCGCAGCAGGCTCGCCTCGCGCACCGCGTCCTCCGCCGACAGGCCGCGTTCGCGCTGCGCGTTGAGCGCGAAGTCGATGATCAGGATCGCGTTCTTCTTGACGATGCCGAGCAGCAGGAAGACGCCGATCAATGCGATGACCGAGAACTCCATGTCGAACAGCAGCAGCGCTAGCACCGCGCCGACGCCCGCGGCGGGCAAGGTCGACAGCACGGTGAGCGGATGCACCAGACTCTCGTACAGCATGCCGAGCACGATATAGATCGTGATCAGCGCCGCCGCGATCAGCAAGGGCTGCTGGCCAAGCTGATCCTGGTAGCTTTGCGCGGTACCGGCGAAGCTGCCGCGAACTTCGCTCGGCATCGCGATTGCGTCCTGCGCGGTCGCGATCGCCGCCTGCGCCTGGCTCAGCGTGTAGCCGGGCGCGAGGTTGAACGAGATCGTCGTCGCCAGTTCGCCGTTCTGATGGTTGATCGACGCGGCGGTCGAACTCTGCGCGAAACTGGCGATGCCCGTCAGCGGGACCATCGCCTTCGCGGTCGTGCTGAGCGCGGTACCGCTCGACGGATCGCGCAGCGACGGATCGGTCACGCCGTTCGACGATCCCGTGCCTGAACTGGCGGCATTTGAGGGGTCGCTCGCGGTCGAGGTGGCGCCGGACGACAATGTGTTGGATCCGGTCAGCGCGCTGGTCGTCTCGGTCGCCGCACTGTCGGTGCTCGAGCCGGCGGCGACATAGACGTCGCGCAACGCGTTAGGACCCTGCGCATCCTTCTGGTCCCATTCGAGGATGATGCCGTATTGATTGATATCCTCGTAGATTGTCGCGACCTGACGCTGGCCGAACGCGTTGTAGAGCGCGTTGTCGACGTCGCGGGCGCTGATCCCGAGCCGCGCGGTCGTGTCGCGGTCCATCGTGACGTAGGTCTCGACGCCGTTCTCCGCCTGGTCGCTGTCGATGTCGGTCATGCTGGCCTGCGCCTTCATCGCTTCGGCCAGCCGCGGCGCCCAGGCCTTGAGCGCAGCGCTGTTGTCCGAGATCAACGTGTATTGGTACGCCGAGTTAGACTGCCGCCCGCCGACCCGCAGGTCCTGCGTCGGATTGAGGAACACCGAGATGCCGGTGACGGGATCGAGCTTCTTCTTGAGCCGCGCGATCACCACCGCGCCCTTCTCCTTGCGATCGGCGATCGGCTTCAGCGCGACCGACAGGAACGCACCCCCGGCGCGCGCGCCACCGGTGAAGCCGACGACGCTTTCGACCGCCTTGTCCTTGTTGATGATGTCGACCACCTGGCGCAGCTTCGCCTGCATCGCGGTAAACGACACGCTTTCGTCGGCACGCACGCCGGCCATCAGGTTGGGGCTGTCCTGCTGCGGGAAATAGCCCTTGGGGACGACGATATAGAGGTAGACGGTCAGCGCGACGACGAGGCCGAGGATGATCATCACCAGCGGCTTCATCGCCAGCGCCCAGTCCAGGCACACCGCATAGCCGCGCAGGATGCGGTCGAAACCACGCTCGAACGCGCGGCCCAGTCGGCCTTCCTTCTTGTTGAAGTTCTTTGCCGAGAGTAGCCACGCACACATCATCGGCGTCGTGGTCAACGACAGTACCAGCGAGATCAGCACCGCCACCGACAAGGTGACCGCGAACTGCTGGAACAACCGGCCGACCTGGCCGCCCATGAACAATAGCGGGATGAAGACCGCGACCAGCGAGATGCTGATCGACAATACCGTGAACCCCACCTCGCGCGCGCCGAGCAGGGCGGCGTCCATTCGGTCCATCCCGGCCTCGAGATGGCGGGCGGTGTTTTCGAGCACCACGATCGCGTCGTCGACGACGAAACCGGTGGCGACGATGATCGCCATCAACGACAAATTGTTGAGCGAATAGTCGAGCAGCCACATCACCGCGAACGTGCCGAGCAGCGACACGATCGTCGCGGCGGCCGGAATGAAGGTTGCGCGGACGTCGCGCAGGAAGGCGCCCACCACCAGTACCACGAGCACGATCGACAGGACCAGGGTCAGCTCGATCTCCTCCAGGGAGGAGCGTATCGAATTGCTGCGGTCGTTGGCGACCGCGATCGCGATGTCGGAGGGCAGCTGGGCCTGCAACGCCGGGATCTCCGCCTTGATCGCGTCGACCAGCTTGATGAGGTTCGCATCGGGCTGCTGCGTGACGAGTACCACGACGGCAGGCTTGCCGTTGTAGAGCCCGAGCGTGCGCGTGTCGGCGACGCTGTTTCTGATCGTCGCGATGTCGGACAGTCGCACCGCCGCGCCGTTGCGCCACGCGACGACCAACGACCCATAACTCGCGGCGTCGCGGCCGAGCGACCGCGTGTAGACCTGCCAGCGACTGTTGCCCTTACCCTCGATCGTGCCCTTGGGCCGGTTCGCGTTGGACGCCTCGATCGCCGCGCGCACGTCCTCCATGCTGAGGCCGATCGCGTTGAGCGCCGTCGGCTTGACCGATATCCGCACCGCCGGCAGTGAGCCGCCGCCGATCTCGACCTCGCCGACGCCCTCGACCTGGGCCAGCCGCTGCGAGACGATGTTCGACACGGCCTCGTAGATCTGCCCCGGCGTCTTGGTGTCCGAGGTGAGCGCAAGCATGATCACCGGTTGGCTGGCCGGGTTGACCTTGTTGTAGGTCGGGTTGGACTTCAGCGTCGCCGGCAGGTCCGCGCGCGCGGCGTTGATCGCCGCCTGTACCTCGCGCGCGGCCCCGTCGATATCGCGGTCGAGCCCGAATTGCAGCGTGATTCGCGTCGATCCGGTCGAGCTCTGCGAGGTCATCTCGGTCACGTCGGAGATCACGCCCAGCTTGCGCTCGAGCGGGGTGGCGACGCTCGACGCCATCGTCTCGGGGCTGGCGCCCGACAGGCTGGAGGACACCGAGATGGTCGGATAGTCGACTTGCGGCAACGGCGCGACCGGCAGCTTGAAGAAGGCGAGGATGCCGATCAGCGCGAGCCCGAGCGTCAGCAGGATCGTCCCCGCCGGCCGGCGGATGAAGGGGGCCGAAAGGTTCATTCGGTCGGCACGGGACGGGCGGTGGGACCATCGCCGACGACGTCGCTTTCCGGGCCGACCTTGGCCCGGCTGGGGCCGAACCGCTGGCTCAGCCGGTCGAACATCAGGTAGACCACCGGCGTCGTGAAGACCGTGAGCAGCTGGCTGACCAGCAACCCACCGAAGATCGCGATGCCCAGCGGCCGGCGCAGTTCGGCCCCCGCGCCGGTGCCGATCATCAGCGGCACGGCCGCGAACAGCGCGGCCAGCGTGGTCATCAGGATCGGCCGGAAACGCAGCACCGCAGCCTGGAAGATCGCCTTGTCGGCCGGCAACCCCTCGTCACGCTCGGCCGAGATCGCAAAGTCGATCATCATGATCGCGTTCTTCTTGACGATGCCGATCAGCAGGATGATGCCGATGATGCCGATCACGCCCAGGTCGTTGCCGGTGATCCACAAGGCGAGGATCGCGCCGACGCTGGCCGAGGGAAGCGTCGACAGGATCGTCAGCGGATGGATGAAGCTCTCGTAGAGCACGCCCAGCACGATGTAGACGCACACCAATGCCGCCAGGATCAGCAGCGCCTGGCTGTTGAGCGATGTTTCATAGGCGTTGGCCGAGCCCAGATAGGTGACGCTGATCCCGGCCGGCAGCTTGAGGTCCGTCACCGCGCCGCGCACCGCCGCGACCGCCGTGCCGAGCGACACGCCCGGCGCGGTATCGAAGCCGACCGTCGCCGCCGGGAACTGCGCGACATGCGTCACCGTCAATGGCGAGGTACCCGCGCGGATCGTTGCGATCGCGCTGAGCGGCGTCGGGCCGCCGCTGGTGGTCTGCAGGTTGAGCAGGCCGAGCGACTTGGGGTCCGTCAGCAGGTTGGGCCGCGCCTCCAGGATCACCCGGTACTGGTTGGTCTCGGTGAAGATCGTCGAGACGATCCGCTGGCCGAACGCCGAATACAGCGCGTCGTCGACATTGGCGGCGGTAATGCCGACCCGGCTCGCGGTATCGCGGTCGAGTTCGACATAGGCGGCCGCCCCCACCGCGCCGGCATCGGTATAGGCGTTGCGTACCTTGGCCACGCCGCCGAGCTTGGCGACGATCTTCTTGGCGGCATCCGCGACCGCCGCCGTATCCGCGCCCTCGACCGAGAGGCGATATTGCGTCGGTCCGCTCTCGGAATCGATCGTCAGGTCCTGCACCGGCTGGACGTAGAGCCGCATCCCCGCGATGCCCGCGGCGCGGTCCCGAAGCCGCTGCATGATATCGGACTCGGACCCCTGCCCCGACTTCAGATTGACCAGCATCTGGCCGCCGTTGAGTGCGGTGTTGGTTGCGCCGTCGACGCCGATGAACGAGCTCAGCGACTCCACCGCCGGGTCGGCAAGGATCGTCTTCGCCATGAGGAGTTGCAGCGCGGCCATGCGGTCGTAGGAAACCGACGCCGTCGCCTCGGTGCGGACCTGCAACTGGCCGGTCGCCTGGACCGGGAACAACCCCTTGGGGATCACGATCACCAACAGCGCCGTCACCACCAGCGTCGCCGCCGTCACGAGCAGCGTCAGCCCCTGCCGCGCCATCACGCCGCGCAGGCCGCGCTCGTAATGATGCTCGACGCGCGCGAACATCGCCTGCGTCCTGATGCCGAGCCGGGTCTGCTTCTCCTCCCCATGCCCTTTCAGCCAGCGGGCCGACAGCATCGGCGTCAGCGTCAGCGAGACGACCGCGGAAATCAGGATCGTGATCGCCAGCGTCATCGCGAATTCACGGAACAACCGCCCGACCACGTCCCCCATGAACAGCAGCGGGATCAGCACCGCGATCAGCGAGATGGTGAGCGAGATGATCGTGAAGCCGATCTCCTCGGCGCCCTTCAGCGCCGCGTCGAACGGCTTCATCCCGTCCTCGATATGCCGCTGGATGTTCTCGATCATCACGATCGCGTCGTCGACGACGAACCCGGTCGCGATCGTCAGCGCCATCAGGGTCAGGTTGTTGATCGAGAAGCCGGCGAGATACATCACCGCGAACGTGCCGACGAGCGACAGCGGCACCGCGATGCTCGGAATGATTGTCGCCGGCACGCTGCGCAGG
>JAYVRZ010000454.1:0-3095 GCA_043775965.1 Sphingomonas sp. | reverse complement strand
GGCACGTCGACCACTGGCACCAAGTCGACCGGCTCATCGGCTACGCAGACCCGTACGCAGCGCGGCACGATGGCGCGCAGCCGTACACGCGCCCGGACCGGCACGATGGGGTCCACCACGGGCACCAATTCCGGCACGACCACCGGCACGATGGGCACGGATACGACGGGCACGACCACCGGCACGATGGGTTCGGGCACGATGTCCGGCACGACCGGTACGATGGGTGGCACCGGCACAATGGGCGGCACGACCAGCGGCACGATGAGCGGCTCGGCCACGACGGGCACGACCACCGGCACTATGACGCCGCGCTGATCCAAAGTTGCAACGATAGGAAGGCCGGGCGAGCGATCGCCCGGCCTTTTTGCGTCAGTCTGAGAAGGGATCGCGGACGAGGATCGTGTCGGCCCGCTGCGGGCTGGTCGACACCAACGTCACCGGGCATCGGATCAGCTCTTCGATTCGGCGGATATACTTGATCGCCTGCGCCGGGAGGTCGGCCCAGCTGCGCGCGCCGGCGGTCGTTTCCTTCCAGCCTTCCATCGTCTCGTAGATCGGCTCGACCAGCGCCTGGTCCGCCGCATGCGCCGGGAAGTAATCGAGCGTCTCGCCGCGAAGCTTGTAGCCGGTGCAGATCGAGACGGTCTCGAATCCGTCAAGCACGTCGATCTTGGTCAGCGCGATCCCCGTGATACCACCGACCGCCGCTGCCTGGCGCACCAGCACCGCGTCGAACCAGCCGCAACGACGCTTCCGCCCGGTGACGGTGCCGAACTCGTGACCACGGACGCCAAGGCGCTCGCCGGTCTCGTTCTCCAGTTCGGTCGGGAACGGGCCGGAGCCGACCCGCGTCGTGTACGCCTTGGCGATGCCGAGCACGAAGCCGACCGCCGATGGCCCGAGGCCTGAGCCACCAGCCGCGGCGCCAGCGATGGTGTTCGACGAGGTGACGAACGGGTACGTGCCGTGGTCGACGTCGAGCAGAACGCCCTGCGCGCCCTCGAACAGTATCCGCTTGCCGGCCGCACGTGCCGCATTGAGGTCCCGCCACACCGGCTTGGCAAATGGCAACACGAACCCGGCAATCTCGCGCAATTCGGCGATCAGGCGCGCACGGTCGATCGGTGGCTCGCCAAAGCCTGCACGGAGCGCGTCGTGATGCGCGGTAAGGCGATCGAGCTGCGGCCCGAGATCGTCGAGATGCGCCAGGTCGCACACGCGGATCGCACGGCGGCCGACCTTGTCCTCGTACGCCGGCCCGATGCCGCGCCGCGTCGTGCCGATCTTGCCGGCACCGCTCGCGTCCTCGCGCAGGCCGTCGAGATCGCGGTGGAACGGCAGGATCAGCGCGCAGGTATCGGCGATCCGCAGCGTCTCCGGCGTGGCGACGACGCCCTGCGCCCCCAACCGCGCGATCTCGTCCTTCAGCGCCCACGGATCGAGCACCACGCCATTGCCGATGAACGACGGCGTGCCGCGGACGATCCCCGACGGCAGCAGCGACAGCTTGTACACGTTCTCGCCGACGACCAGCGTGTGGCCGGCATTGTGCCCGCCCTGGAACCGCACGACCATGTCGGCACGCTCGGCGAGCCAGTCGACGATCTTGCCCTTGCCTTCGTCGCCCCATTGCGCGCCGATGACTGCTACGTTGGCCAAACTCTATCTCCTGAGATTACGCGCAGCGCCTACAGCGCGCGGGGCTCGCCGGCTACCCAAACATGCGTGCAGACCTGGGCTTCGGGGGTGTCGCCGGCTTCGAGTGCCGCGACGGTGACCCAGCCTTGGGCACGCATCGCGGCCCCGTCGCTGGCGGGCGTGCCGAGCGGCAGGAACAGGCGGCGGCGGTCGACGCTGGCGGCACGCTCGACCAGCGCGTCGGTGAAGAGCGAAAAACCGGTCGCGGGCTCCTCGGCGCCGGTTTCGTGGACGACGGTGTAGGTACCGCCGCGACCGACTTCGCGTGGCGAGCCGTCGGCGAACAGCGAGAAGCCGAGCCAGGTCTGGTATTCAAAGCCGTGCCGCTCGGTGGGATCGAGCGTCAGTGCGACGCGGCCGTCGAGCGCGTCGGCGATCCGCGCGAGGCCGTCGAGACGCGAGGCGAGGGCACCGGTCGTGTCGAACGCGCGGAGGCGGTCCATCGCTTGCGCGAAGGGGCCGGCGGCTTCGATCAGGGGCAAATAGGCGGGGGCGAGCGCGGCGACCGCGCCGGCGTCCTTCGCGTCGAGACGGTCGCGCAGGGTGGCGATCTGCTCGGGCGCGACGGGGAGCGGACCGGCGGCGAGCGTCGGCACGAGATCGGGGAGCGTGAAGTCGATTGAGGCGCCGGTGACATCGGCGGCGGCGATCATGTCGACGGCGACCGCGACGAGCTCCTGCGCGGCGGCTACCGAGTCCAGGCCGATGAGTTCGCAGCCGATCTGGCGGGTTTCGCGCGCTGGGGCGAGTTGCGAGGCTCGCAGTTTGAGGACGGAGCCGGCGTAGCTCAGACGCACCGGGCGTGGGTGGTGCCCCATGCGGGTAGCGGCGATCCGCGCGACCTGCGCGGTGATGTCGGGACGGATCGCGAGCGTGCGCTGAGAGACGGGATCGACGAAGCGCACGGCGTCGTGGAGGCCGCCGGCCTTGAGGCGCATCTCGAGCCCGTCGGCGAATTCGGCGAGCGGTGGGTCGACGCGTTCATAGCCGTGGAGACGCGCGGCTTCGAGGACGCGGGATTCGAGGGCCGCCGCCGAATCGGCGAACGGGGGGAGGCGGTCTCGGAAGCCTTCGGGGAGGAGTGCGGTCATCGTATCAGGTCCACGCGTGTAACAAGTGCATCGCCCAACACTCGCAAGACGCCTTCGAGATTGGTCATCACATCGGTATTGGCGAAACGGATCACCCGATATCCCTGCTCTTCCAGCCACGCCGTCCTGCGGGCGTCGCGTGCTTGGTCGGTGTGCGTATCGCCGTCAAGCTCGACCACCAGCATATGCGAACGCGCGACGAAATCGGCGATGAACGGGCCAATCACGACTTGCCGCGCGAACTTGACGCCTTGGAAGCGCTTGGCGCGGACCTGATACCAGAACCGCATTTCGGGCCCGGTC
>JAYVRZ010000453.1:0-4824 GCA_043775965.1 Sphingomonas sp. | reverse complement strand
TGGACCCCGGCCTTCGCCGGGGTGGTGTAGGGCGGGGTGAGCGGAAGCGTTTGTATCAGTGCGGCTTCTTGGCCTTGGCCGGCTTCTTCGGCTCCGGCTTCTTCGGCGGTGCCTTCTTCTCCGCTGCGTCCTTAGCGCGCAACGCCGGAGCCGCGATCGCCGCCGCAATACCAGCAATCACAGTCGCACCAACCGCGATCGCCGTCTTCGGGTGCGACTTCACCGCATCCGTCGCGGTCGCGAGGCCGGCCTTGGCCGCATCGGTCGCGTCCTCGACCCAGTCGCTGGTCGTCGCGGTCTTCTTCGCGTCGGGCTTCGGCTTGTGGTCGTCGTCGTGATGGACCTTGGCGTGCGGCATGGCGGAGTTGGGGATCGACGACATAGGGCTTGTCCTTCGGTAAGGGATGATGCCCGATAAACCGATCGCGTCCGTGACGGTTCCGTTACGGTCCGCCGCTTACCGCGCCAAACTCATCGCTTCCGCGTCAACTCGCGCATCGCGTCGTCCAATCCCGCAAGGCTCAGCGGGTACATCCGGTCGGTCATCAGCTCGCGGATGATCCGTACCGACTGCGAATAGCCCCATTGCGCCTCGGGCACCGGGTTGAGCCATGCCGCCGCCGGATAGGTGTTGGTCAGCCGCTGCATCCACACTGCGCCCGGCTCCTCGTTGAAATGCTCGACCGAGCCGCCGGGATGCGTGATCTCGTACGGGCTCATCGACGCATCGCCGACGAAGATCAGTTTGTAATCATGGCCGAACTTGTGGAGCACGTCCCACAATGGCGTGCGCTCGGCGAACCGGCGCGTGTTGTCCTTCCATACGCCCTCGTACGGGCAGTTGTGAAAGTAGAAGAATTCGAGGTTCTTGAATTCGGTGGTCGCGGCTGAGAACAGTTCCTCACACAGCTTCACGAACGGATCCATCGAGCCGCCGACGTCGAGGAACAGCAGCAGTTTCACCGCATTGCGGCGCTCGGCGCGCATGACGATGTCGAGATAGCCCTGCCGCGCGGTGCCGGCGATCGTGCCGTCGATGTCGAGTTCGTCGGCGGCGCCGTCACGCGCGAAGCGGCGCAGGCGCCGGAGCGCGACCTTGATGTTGCGGGTGCCGAGTTCCTTGGTGTTGTCGAGGTTGCGGAACTCGCGCTGGTCCCAGACCTTCAGCGCGCGCTTGTGCGTACTCTCGCCGCCGATGCGGACGCCTTCGGGATTGTAGCCGCCGTTTCCATACGGGCTTGTGCCACCGGTACCGACCCATTTGTTACCGCCCTGATGGCGTTCCTTCTGCTCCTCGAGACGTTTCTTCAGCGTCTCCATGATCTCGTCCCACGAGCCGAGCGACTTGATCGCCGCCATCTCCTCGGGCGTCAGGAATTTCTCGGCGACCGCCTTTAGCCAGTCCTCGGGTACTTCGCCCGACGTCGTGCCGTAGCTGGAGGCGAGCCCGCGAAAGACTTTGGCGAAGACCTGGTCGAACTTGTCGAGCAGTCCCTCGTCCTTCACGTACACCGCGCGGGAGAGGTAGTAGAAATCCTCCGGCGTCCGCTCGATCACCTCGGCGTCGAGTGCTTCCAGCAGGATAAGGTGCTCCTTAAGACTGGCGGGGATTCCGGCGCTGCGGAGTTCGTCGAGGAAGTTCAGGAACATGGTGGTGTCCTTGGCGAGATCATTTCAGCGCGCTCGAGTCGATGTTGATCGTCGTATTGCCCTTGGCATCGAACACGGTGCGCGAACGGACTGCAAGTGGGGCAGCACCGCGCGCGCCGAGCCAGCCTTCGAGCTGGGCGATGCCGGGCAGGCGGTCGATCGAGCCGCGCGTTTCGATGGCGCCGATCGCGTAGGTCTTGATGACATAGCCGGTGCCGAGCATCGCCTTTTCGATAGCGAGGATGCCGCCGGCGTCGTTGAACGGCAGCAGGATGATCGCGGGGGCCGTCTCGCCCGCCGGTTGCAGGACCGACAAAATTCGCTGACCGACCTTCACCGTGCCGCGCAGGCAGGCGCGGCGCGTACCATTGGCAGGGAACGCGATCGTTTCCATCGCCTTTGCGCGCGACGATGGCTCGATCGCACTGCCGCCGACCATCGCCGCGAAGAGCGCATCGGCGCCGGCGTTCTTGTCGTGGACGAGCAGGGCGTCAGGCATCGATGGTGCCGGGCAGGGCGGATCGAGCGGGAGTTCCGCGACGGGATAGACGATCGCCTTTTTGTCGACACGCGTCCCCGCAACGAACGCATCGAGCGCCGCGACCACGTCGTTTTGGCGTGCGGCGGGGCCGCTCGCGCGCAGCTTGACGATCCATCCGCCGACGCGGGCGAAGGCGGCAGCGGTGGTCAGCGCCTCGCCCTTCAGCCGTCCACCGGTGTAGATGCGGCGAATCGCGCCATCCGGCTGACCGCCAAAGGCCACGCTGCCGTGCTCCGACAGCATTGCGCTGCCGCCGAACTCGACGCCGATCGCCTCGCCCGTCGCATAGGCGGTCAGCGCGGCGTCGGCATAGGTCGGGCGGTAGACATAGGCGGTGACGAAGATCGCTGAGTCGGGCGACTTGAACTGCGCGACATCGTCGATGCCCTTGCCCTTGTTGGAAAATTCGTTGGTCTGGGTCAGCGACACGCCACCGGCGGCGATCGGCAGCGTGATCCCGGCGCCGGGTACGCCGACCGTCGTCTCCGTCGTACGCCACGCGCCCGCCTCGTCCTTGGCCGACGCGAGCGTGGCGGTGCCCAGAAGCGCGATCGCGAGAATGGCCTTCATGATGCTCTCCTGGGCCGTGGGCATTTATCTAGCCGCGGCGATCGGCAGTTCGATAGCGCTGGCCTGCGTCGGGGCGTGGAAGACGCTGATCGTGGCCTTGCGGTAATCGGCGGGTTTGGCGTCGAAGATGTTGGGGACGTAGGTCTGCGGGTTGCGGTCGTAGAGCGGGAACCAGCTCGACTGGACCTGCACCATGATGCGGTGGCCGGGGAGGAAGACGTGGTTGGCGTTGGGTAGCACCACGCGGAAATGCGTCGGCTGGCCGGCGACGATCGGCGTCGGATTGTCGAAGCCGTCACGGTAGCGACCGCGCAGGATGTCCATCGAGACGGCGAGCTGATAGCCGCCCATGTCGGGCTTGTCGGAATATTCGGCGGGGTAGACGTCGATCAGCTTCACCACGAAATCGCCGTCGGTGCCGGTGGTGCTGGCGATCAGGTCCGCGACCGGCGCGCCGGCGATCGCGACCGGGCTGGTCAGCGGCGGAGTCTGGTAGGTCAGGACGTCGGTGCGATCGGAGAACGGGCGCTGGTCGTCGACCAGCCATTGCCGCCAGGTCGAACCGGTCGCGTAGGTCGGGCGGATCGGGCGCAGGCGGTAGGGGATCGGCTTGGCGGGATCGGAGATATAGTCGTCGTGGCCGTCTTGCGCGGGCGCGGTCGCGCTCAGGCCGCTGGCGGGCTGGAAATAGAGCTTCTGCGTGGCGGTCGAGTTCGGCCAGCCGGCGAGGGTCTGCCACTGGTTCGCGCCGGTCTGGAACGCCGTGACGGGGGCGAGCGGTGCTGGCGTGCCGCCGGTCTTCAGCGCACCGTTCAGGAACGGCAGCAGGACGTTCTTGCGGAACCAGAGCGCCGTGTCGGCATCGAAGCGGATCGCGCCTAGGGTCGAGCCGTCGCCGTTCGCGCCGCCATGCGCCCAGGGCCCGAGCGCGAGGTGGTTGACGTGATCGGGGTCGACCTTCGACACGGCCTCGTACGCCGCGACCGCGCCGTAGATGTCCTCCTGGTCCCATTGGCTGGCGACCCAGAGCGTCTGCACGGTCTGCTTCTGCTTCGGCAGGATCGTCTCGAGCGCCTGACCCTGCCAGAACGCATCGTAGGTCGGGTGATCGTGGAGGCGCTGGACGAACGGGAGCTGTGCAAGGCCGCGGCTTTTGACGAACGCGCTGGCCGAGCCGGCGCGGAGAAACGTGTCGTAATCGTCATAGGCGTCGCGCCACAGGTCGCCCGCTTCGCCCTTCGCGGCGTCCTGGCTGTAATAATAGTCGTAGCCGATCTGGCGGAACGCGCCGCCGTGGAAATCGTCGTCGCCGAGATACGTGTTGATGACCGGGTTCATCGGCACCGCGGCCTTCAGCGCGGGGTGCGGGTTCACGAGCGCCATCGCCGCCATCATGCCGTCGTAGCTGGTGCCGATGATGCCTACGCGCCCGTTCGAATTCTTGAGGTTCTTCACCAGCCAGTCGATCGTGTCGTACGCGTCGGTCGAGTGATCGACCTTGGTTGTGTTGAGCGGGCCGATCAGCGGGCGTTCGTTGATGTACGCGCCGTTCGAGCCGTTCTTGCCGCGGACGTCCTCGAACACGCGGATGTACCCCGCGTCGAAGAACATCGCGTCGGCCGCGCGCAGGTTCATCGCGCCGCTAGGGCTCGACGACCGGCCGGTGCTGCTCTCGGCGTTGTAGGGCGTGCGCTGGAGCAGAATCGGCGCGTCGGTGAGGCCCTTGCGCTGGAGGATGACGGCGTGGAGCGTGACTCCGTCGCGCATCTTGATGTCGACCTCGCGGCGGTCGAAATCGAAGCCGGCATTGGCGGGGACGAACTTGGCGGGGATATCGCCACCGGGCTGCGGCGCTTTTTCCTTCTGCGCGGCGATTGTGGAGGGAGCGGCGGTCGCGAGCAGCGCGAGCGTCATCGTCGTCAAGGTCTTCAACCGCATCGTCATTCCCACCGTGTTTGCGGTATGCTGGTCGCACGGTTTCGAGGGTGGCCGCAATCCCCTCGGATGGGGTGGTTTTAGGTGGAATGTGTTCGGGGCAGCGATTGCGCGGCCCCATTTCCACT
>JAYVRZ010000452.1:0-9655 GCA_043775965.1 Sphingomonas sp. | reverse complement strand
CCTGCGCCTGGTTCGCCGCGAGCTGTGCGCTGGTCTGGCGGATCTGGTCGTCGAGCTGTTCGGGATCGATCAGCGCGAGCGGCTGGCCGGCAGTCACGCGGTCGTTGACGTCGACGACCACCTTGGTGACGAGGCCCGACAGCTGCGAGCCGACCGTGACCTGCGTCGTCGGGGCGAGCTTGCCGGTCGCAGACACGGTGACGGTCAGGTTGCCGCGCTGGGCGGGCTGCGTCGAATATTGCGTCTGTTCCTTCGCGCCGAAGCACTTTGCGAGCAGCAGGCAGAGCAGGACCACGCCGACCGCGATCGCGACCCATTTGACGTAGCGCCGCCAGGGCGCCTGCGGCTTCACGCCGAGGAAATCGTCGATCGATGCGTCGGCCATCAGCGTGCCTCTGGATTGGATATGGGCGCTTGCGGAATCACGGTGGAGTCCCAGCCGCCACCGAGCGCCGCGTACAACGCGATCAGCGCGGTGGCGGCGTCGGCGCGCGCCTGCGTCGCGCCATTGCGCGCGGACAGGAGCGCGGTTTCCTGCTGGTTGAGCGTAGTGAAATCGGTGAGGCCGGTGCGATACTGGCTACGGCTGAGGATCGCGGAATTGTTCGAGGCGTCGAGCGCGATCGCGAACTGGCGCTCGCGTTCTTGCGCGGCCTGGAGCGCGACGACCGCGTTCTCGACGTCTTCGAGC
Source organism: Sphingomonas sp. (assembly GCA_043775965.1). Lineage (GTDB taxonomy): Bacteria > Pseudomonadota > Alphaproteobacteria > Sphingomonadales > Sphingomonadaceae > Sphingomonas. Next base: position 8,964 of record JAYVRZ010000452.1, on the reverse strand, counting down.
GACGTGAGGACGGTCGACTTGTAGAGCGCGAGCGCGCCGTCGGCGGCGGCTTCGCTGGTGCGGACCTGGCTGCGAAGACGCCCGCCGTTGAAGATCGCCTGGGTCAGCCCGGCGAACAGGCTGCCGGTGATCGCGTCACCGATGCCGCCGAGCGAGGTCGCGTTGGTGTTGAGGTTGCCGGAGATCGCGAGCGCGGGATAGAGCTGCGCCTTCGCCACGCCGATCCGCGCGGTCGCCGCCGCCAGTGCGCGCTCGGCCGAGCGGATGTCGGGACGCTGGCGCAGGGTGTCGGCGGGGATGCCGACGCCGACCGCGGCCGGGCCGGTCGGGATCGCCTTCACGGGCGCCATCAGCGGGCGGAGCGCACCGGGCGCCTGCGCGGTCAGCACGCCGATCCGCGCGACCGCGGCGGCATATTGCTGATCGAGGCTGGGAATCGTCGCGGCGGTCTGCGCGCGCTGGGCGCGGGCCTGTTCGGCATCGACGCTGGAGACGAGCCCGGCCTGGACGCGGAAGCCGGCGATTTCGAGATTGTCGTCCTGGATCGCCAGTGAGGCGCGGGCATTGGCGAGCTGCTGCTGATAGAGCCGCGCGAGGACGTAGTTGCGCGCGACCTCGCTTTCGACGGAGATCAGCACGGTCGCATAGTCGTAGCCTGTGGTGGCATAGTCCGCGCGGCTGGCCTCGACGGTGCGGCGGATTTCACCGAATATCCCGACCTGGTAGCTGGCGCTGGCGCCGAGCGTGAAGCTGTTGGTGCCGCCGCCCCCCGTGTCGACGACGGTGCCGTCGGGCAGCGTGAACGAGCGCCCGCCGCCGCGGACATTCTCGTTGCGCTGGTAGCCGGCCGAGCCGCTCAGCGTGGGGAGCAGCGAGGCACGGTCCTGGATCAGGCTCTCGCGCGCCTGGCGAAGTCGGGCGACCGACTGGGCAAGATCGAGGTTGGCGGCAGCGGCCTGTTCGACGAGCTGGCCGAGGACGGGATCGTCGAACTTCTGCCACCAGCGGGTCAGGTCTTCGGGCTTGGTCGTGGGGGTGACGGAGTACGCGTCGGGAACGCCGAGCTCTGCGGCCGCCTTGGGATGGTAGTTCGGGCCGACGGTACAACCCGCCAGCAGCACGCCCGTGGAAAGGATGGGTGCGATGAGGAGGGCGCGGACGCGGGACATTGGCGGAGGCATGACCAACGGGCGTTTGCTAGTCCAGCGGTTTCGTGTCGCGGGGTGTCGCGGATGGGGTGGATTGGAGGGGGCGGCTTCGACTAGCGCCGTCTACGCGGACTTGCTTGGCAGCTGTTCGATGGGACGTGTATGCGCTGTTCAACTTGAGCCATCCCCTAATTGTTCTCCCGCGAAGGCGGGAGCCCAGTCTGGGTCCCCGCCTTCGCGGGGAAACAAGGTTTGCAGCTCCAAAGCGAGTGAGATGCGCATCCTTTACCACCTCCCCGGCGGAGGCCGGGGCCCAGTTGGAACGTCTGAGGTAATGGCGCGCAACGTGCTTCATTACCGTCCCCCAACTGGGCCCCGGCCTTCGCCGGGGTGGTGTTGGACGGGCGTCTATCGTGACCGCAAATGCTGTTCCCCCGCGGAGGCGGGGATCCAGGGTTACGGGCGCTGCGCTGCCTGGTTCCTAGGCTCCCGCTTTCGCGGCAGAACGGGTAAAGGGAGCACACCGACCGAAAACCGATCGGATCGCAGGCGTTACAATTTTGCACTGCAGCGGAACGTAGCGGCACCCCCGGGGGTTCAACGACCATGCTAGCCGAACGCCAGCCCGCGACTGAAGTCCTCGCGCCGCCGCCTGTCGTACCCAGCGATGTCAGCCTGTTCTTCGATTTCGACGGGACTCTCGTCGATCTCGCCGCGACGCCCGATGCGGTGATCGTCGATCAGCGGCTGCTCGATGCACTCGACAGCCTTGCCGACCGCTTTCCGGGCCGGGTCGCGATCATCAGCGGGCGGTCGATCGCGCAGCTCGACGCGATGCTCGGGCGCCACGCGCAGCTATTCGCGGTCGCGGGGAGCCACGGCGCCGAGCGACGGACGCCGCAGGACGGTCATGTCGCCGCCGAACGCCCGCCCTCGCTCGAAGCCGCGGCCGACGCGTTCAGGGCGTTCGCCGACGCGAACGGGCTCGTCTATGAGGCCAAGAGCCTGGGCGCCGGGCTGCATTACCGGATGGCCCCTGCCCTCGAGGCCGACTCTGTCGCACTTGCCGAGGACCTGTCCGCCACGCACGGGCTCACGCTCCAGCGCGGCAAGATGATGGTCGAACTGCGCACCCCCGGCGACAAGGGCGGCGCGTTGCGCCAGTTGATCGCCGCGCCCGACATGGCCGGCAGCACGCCGTATTTCTTCGGCGACGACGTCACCGACGAGGACGGCTTCGAAGCGGCGAGCGATCTGGGCGGCGTCGGGATATTGATCGGCGACGCGCGCCCCACCGCCGCCACCTACCGCTTGGACGACGTCGCCGCGCTAAGGCGCTGGATCGACGGCATATTGGAATGATGATGACCCCACTGACCCAAACCGCCGACATGAACCTCTGGCCGATCGGCAATTGCCAGGTCTCGGCGCTGATCGACAAGACCGGCAGCGTCGTCTGGGGCTGCGTGCCGCGCGTCGATGGCGACCCGGCGTTCTGTGCGCTGCTCGGTGGCGATGCGCCCGAGACCGGCTTCTGGGCGATCGAGATCGAGAATGCCGCCAGGACGACGCAGGCCTATATTCGCAACACGCCGATCCTGGTGACGCGGCACGAGGACGAGGCCGGCAACGCGGTCGAGGTGATCGATTTCTGCCCGCGCTTCGTCCGCGAAGGCCGCACCTATCGCCCGACCAGCTTCGTGCGGATCGTCAAGCCGGTCGCGGGCTCGCCGCGCATTCGGATCCGCATGCGGGTCGCGACCAACTGGGGCAAGCCGACCGAGCAGACGCACGGCTCGAACCATATCCGCTTCCTGATGGCCGACCAGACGCTGCGGCTGACCACCGATGCGCCGGTCGGGCATATCATCGGCGAGAATTTCTTCCGGCTCGAACGCCAGATGCACCTGTTCCTCGGCCCCGACGAGAGCTTTGCGGGCGTCCTGCACGAGGCGGCCGAGGCGATGCTGTCGCGGACCAAGGAGGAGTGGCGGCATTGGGTGCGCGGGCTCGCGACGCCGGTCGAGTGGCAGGACGTCGTCATCCGCGCGGCGATCACGCTGAAGCTGTGCCAACACGAGGAGACCGGCGCGATCGTCGCCGCGCTCACCACCTCGATTCCCGAGCATGAGGGGTCGGAACGCAACTGGGACTATCGCTACTGCTGGATCCGGGACGCTTATTACACCGTGCAGGCACTCAACCGGCTGGGCGCGCTCGACGTGCTCGAAGGCTATCTCGAATATCTGCGCAACATCGTCGACGCGTCGAAGGGTGGCCATGTCCAGCCGCTGTACGGCGTCGGCGGGGAATCGACCTTGATCGAGCGGATCGAGGGCGACCTGCCGGGCTATCGCGGGATGGGGCCGGTGCGCGTCGGCAACCAGGCGTACGAGCAGATCCAGCACGACGCGTACGGCCAGATCATCCTGTCCGACGTGCAGGCGTTCTTCGATCGGCGGCTGTTCCGGATGTCGAGCGTCGAGGACTTCAAGAGCCTCGAACTGGTCGGCGACCGCGCGTGGGAAACGTATGACAAGCCCGACGCAGGGCTGTGGGAGCTGCGCACCAAGGCGCACGTCCACACCTATTCCGCGGCGATGTGCTGGGCGGCGTGCGATAGGCTCGCCAATGCCGCCGAGGTGCTCGGGCTCACGGATCGGCAGGCGTTCTGGCAGGATCGTGCGGACACGATCCGTACGACGATCGAGAAGTCGGCGTGGCGCGAGGATACGCAGCGTATCTCGGCGACGTTCGGTGGCGACGATCTAGACGCGAGCCTGATCCAGCTGCTCGACCTGCGCTTCTTCGCGCCCGACGATCCGCGCTTCCAGTCGACGCTGAAGGCGGTCGAGGAAGGGTTGCGGCGCGGTAGCCACATGCTGCGCTATGCGACCGAGGACGATTTCGGCCTGCCGCATACCGCGTTCAACGTCTGCACCTTCTGGCTGATCGAGGCGCTGCACGCGACTGGCCGGACCGCCGACGCACGCGCGCTGTTCTGCGAGATGGTCGCGCGGCGGACGCCCGCCGGGCTGCTGTCGGAGGATATCGATCCGGCGACCGGCGAGCTGTGGGGGAATTATCCGCAAACCTATTCGCTGGTCGGGCTGATCAACTGCGCGGTCCTGCTCAGCAAGCCGTGGAGTGCCGTCCGATGAGCCGTCTCGTCGTCATCTCAAACCGCGTCCAGTCGGTCGACGCGCCCTCGGGCAACCAGGGCGGCCTCGCGGTCGCATTGCTCGCGGCGTTGCGCGAAAAGGGCGGGGTCTGGTTCGGCTGGTCGGGATCGACCACCGAGACCTTCACCGGCCACATCAATTTCCAGCAGGGCAAGGGCGTCACCACCGCGACGATCGACCTCGAAGAGCAGGATTTCGACGAATATTATAATGGCTATGCGAACCGGACCTTGTGGCCGCTGTTCCATTACCGGATCGACCTGACCGAATTCGAGCGCGACTTCTCGAGCGGCTATGCGCGGGTCAACAAGCGGTTCGCCGAGACGGTGCTGCCGTTGATCGAGCCGGACGATCTGGTGTGGGTGCATGATTACCACCACGTTCCGCTCGGGCAGGAACTGCGCAAGCTCGGCGTCGAGAACAAGATCGGCTTCTTCCTGCACATCCCGTGGCCGCCGATGGCGATGCTGCTGTCGCTGCCGAGCCACCGTCAGCTGGTCGAATCGATGTTCGCGTACGACGTGATCGGCTTCCAGACGCAGGACTGGCTCGACAGCTTCCTGCATTACGTCACCAGCCAGCTCGACGGCGTGGTCGGCAAGGACGGCTGGGTGACGGTCGGCGACCGCACGATCAAGGCGATCACGACGCCGATCGGGATCGAGACGTCGGACTTCGAAAAGTCCGCCAACAGCGATACCGCGCGGCACGCCAAGGAGCGGATGTACATGTCCGCGACCGGGCGCAGCCTGATCGTCGGGGTCGACCGGCTCGATTATTCGAAGGGGCTGGCGGAACGGTTCGCGGGCTATGAGCGGTTTCTCGGGTCGCATCCGGATCGGCGCGGGCTGGTCTACATGCTCCAGATCGCGCCGCCGTCGCGCGAGAAGGTCGACACGTACCAGGAGATCCGCGCGAACCTCGATTCGATGTCGGGGCGGATCAACGGCGAATATTCGGATATCGACTGGACGCCGATCCGCTACGTCAACCAGGGCTTCCCGCGCGACGTGCTGGCGGGGATCTATCGCGCCGCCCGGGTCGGTCTGGTGACTCCGTTGCGCGACGGGATGAACCTGGTCGCGAAGGAATATGTCGCGGCGCAGGATCCCGAGGATCCGGGCGTGCTGATCCTGTCTCAGTTCGCCGGCGCGGCGGCGCAGTTGAAGGACGCGGTGCTGGTCAATCCGTACAGCCCCGAGGAGATGTCCGACGCGATCGGGCGCGCGCTGACGATGCCGCTGGCCGAGCGGAAAGAGCGCTGGGGGAAGTTGATCGACAACGTCCGCAAGGAAGACGTGATGTGGTGGTGCGAGCTGTTCATCACCGCGCTGGAAGCGGTGCCGGAGAACGGGGTGGCGTAACGGCCGGCGACATCCTCTACTTTCGTCATCCCCGCGGAGGCGGGGACCCATAACCTACGCCGTAGCGGTGCTATTGTGACGCTAGCCAGTATGGGTTCCCGCCTTCGCGGGAATGACGCAGCGAATTAGAGCGGATTACCTCCAAAGCCGCGACTCACGGGGTCCGGCGCCATCAGCAGGCGATTACGCGGAATAGCTTCGGGCATCTCGTCGCGAATATACTTCAGCAGCCCTTCCCGCACATCGCAACGCAGGTCGAACGCGATCGCGGCGTCTTTGGCGGTCATCAGGCCGCGCAGCTCGATACAGTCGGTCTTCACGTCGGTGACCTGGAGGTTGTAGAACCTCTTGTCCCAGCGCGGGTTCGACGTGACGATCTCGCCCAGCTTCTCGCGCAGCCGCGGCACGTCGGCGGACGGTTCGAGATACCAGAACACAGAGCCCATCAACTGGCTGGTCTCGCGCGTCCAGTTCTGGAAGCTCTGCTCCAGGAACTTCGACACCGGCACGACGAGGCGGCGTTCGTCCCAGATCTTGATGACCACGAACGTCAGGTTGATCTGCTCGACCCGCCCCCATTCGCCGTCGACGATCAGCACGTCGTCGATCCGGATCGGCTCGGTGAACGCCATCTGCACGCCGGCGATCAGATTCTTCAGCGCCGGCTGGGCGGCGGCACCGACGACGAGGCCGGCAATACCCGCCGATGCCATCAGCGTGACGCCGATCGAGCGGATGCCAGGAACGCTCAGCAACATCAGGCAGACGCTGACGAAGATGATGAAGAACGTGCCGATCCGCCCGAGGATCGCGGCGCGGGTACGTTTGCGGCGGGCCCGGAGATTGTCCTCCACCGAGATGTCGGCGCGGATCTCGATGACGTCCTGGAACGCGCGCAATGCCGCCACCGCGAGCCAGCCGAGCAGCGCGGGGACGAGGAAGCCGAGCATCTGCTTCCACAGATCCTCGATGTCGTTGTCCATCGGCAGGATCCGCGCGACGAACGCAACCGACACGGCGACGAACACCGCGCGTAGCGGGCGGCGGATGCGCGATAGCACGAGGCCGTCGGTCTTGGCGGTCGAGCGCCGCTCGGCATGGCCCGCGATCCGCATCGTCAGCCAGTGTGCGACGAGCGCGAAAAGGATGGCCGCCGAGACGACGGCGACGCTCTCCAGCCAGACCCATTCGGGGGGAATGTGGAGCGATCTGAATACGCGCATCAAGGCGCAACGGACCACATGCGACGTTGTTCCGCTGCAGTGCAGCATAAACGGTCCGGCACGCGACAGGCTTTTTTCCTGCCACACTTCGTGCGTAAGTCCGCGCCTATGAAGGCCATCATCCTTGCCGCGGGCCACGGATCGCGGCTGCTGCCGCTGACGCTGACCACGCCGAAATGCCTGGTGAAGGTCGGCGGGCGCGCGATCCTCGACCATCAGCTCGACGCGGTCGCCGCAGCGGGGTTTGCCGGCGCGGTGATCGTCGGCGGCTACCGGATCGACCAGATCGCCGCGCATCTGGCGGCCAGAGACTCCGGGCGCGAGAGCGACTTTCCCACCGAACTCGTGTTCAATCCATTCTGGTCGAGCGCGAACAGCATTGGCAGCGTCTGGGCGGCGCGCGCGTATCTCGACGCGCCGTTCGCGTTGATGAACGGCGACACGGTGTTCGACGCGCCGATCTTGCGCGCGGCGGTGGCCGATCCGGTTTCGGGCGTGAAACTGGTGATCGAGCCGCTGGACGAGCCTGGGCTCGACGACATGCTGGTCGAGGCGGACGGCGACCGGATCGTCGCGGTCGGCAAGCATCTGGTCGGGCACAGCGCGACCGCGCGCTCGCTCGGGCTGATCGTGTCGACCGGCGGAACCACCTATGCCGACGCGTTGCGCGCGGTGATCGGCGAGGAGGACGGCATCCACGCCTATCACCATGCCGTCGTCCGCCGCGCCGCCGAGACGGTCGGCGTCCACGCGCTGCGAATCGCCCCCGACGCGCGCTGGCAGGAGATCGACCGGCCCGAAGACATCGCGCAGTGGCAGCACGACCATGATGCGCTCGCCGGAGACGGATCGGGCGCATGAGCCGGAAGGTCGCGTTCCTGTTTCTCGGCGAGACGCTGCTGATCCCGCATCTGTATCCGATCGTCGAGGCGCTCGCCGCGACGTCGGATGTGGCGATCGAGTTGTGGGTGAGCACATCGGTGCATGAGACGTTGCTGGGGCGCTGGACCGCCCCCTTCCCCAATGTCCGCATTCGCCGCGCGCCGGGGTTTCGCGTCGTTGCGGACGATGGCAGCGGGCGCAATCCGGTGCTGCCGGCGAAGATGCCGATGCTTCTGCGGCTGCTTCCCTATCTGCGCAGCGCAAGCGTCGTGGTGTGTGCCGAGCAGACGAGCCTGTGGCTGCCGCGGCTGTTTCCGATGCGCGCGAAGTTCGTGAAGACCTCGCACGGGGTGGGTTCGATGAGCGCGCGCGACGATCCGCGGCGGCGCGCGGCGGCGTTGACGCTGGTGCCGAGCGAGCTCGAGCGACGGACGTATCTCGATCGCGGGTTCGCGCCCGATCGGTTCGTCGCGACCGGCTATGTGAAGGCGGATTTTTCGCACCGGACTCACGCCGCGCCGCCGTTCGCGGATACGCGGCCGGTGGTGCTGTACGCGCCGCATTGGCAGCAGCATCGCTCGTCGTGGTGGCGGTGGGGGGCGGAGATCGTCCGGCGGATCGTCGCGGACGGGCGCTACAACCTGATCTTCGCGCCGCACCAGCGCCTTATCGAGCGCGCGCCGGAAGTGGCCGATCTGATGCGCGAGATCGGCGACCTGCCCCACGTCCACTGCGACATCGACGGGTTCGCGATGGTCGACGGGAGCTATACCGGCGTGGCGGATGTGTATCTGGGCGATACGTCGAGCCAGGTGATCGAATTCCTGATGCGGCCGCGGCCTTGCGTGTTTCTCAATGCGGGGGGGGCGGATTGGGAGGACGATCCGAACTACGCGATGTGGGCGTGTGGCGAGGTGGTTGGCGACGTGGCGGATGTGGTCGCGGCGTTGGAGCGAGCGGCGTTGGTGCACGGTGAGTATGCGGCGGTACAGGCGGACTTTGCCGCGCGGTCGCTGGGGGCTGTCGAGGGAGGTGCGGCGCGGGCCGCGGGGGAAATCCTCCGACTGCTGGAAGCCGCTCCCTCTCGATAAGGGTCAACCACCCCGGCGCAGGCCGGGGCCCAATTGGAGGACGTTGCTAATCGAGGACTGCGTTTCGTTACTAT
>JAYVRZ010000451.1:0-31582 GCA_043775965.1 Sphingomonas sp. | reverse complement strand
GGGGGGGGGGGGGGGCCCCCGGGCCGCAAGCACCGACGCCGTCTTTGCGAGTCCGAAATGCCCCACCCCGACCCTCCCCTGAAGGGGAGGGAGTAGAACTTACTGCGTGCCCTCGGCGTACCAGGTGCGGAACTTGTCGTATTTCGGCATCTCTTCCGAATTCGCCTTGGGATCGATCGGCACGTGGATCACCGCGGGGCCACCATGTGCATAGGCGCGGGCGATCGCCGGCCCGATCTCGTCGGCGGTCTCGACATACTGGCCGTATGCGCCGAGCCCTTCGGCGATCTTGTCGAAGCGCACCTTGTTGCTCCAGTGCGTGCCGGTCTCTGCCGTACCGAGCCCGAAGGTGCGCTTGTAGACGCCGACTTCGAGACCCCATTGGAAATCGACCGCGACCACGCAGACCAAAGGCAGGTTGCGGCGCACCGCGACTTCCAGCTCGCCGATGTGGAACAGGAACGACGAATCCGACGTAACCAGCATTCCTGGCCGGGTCACGCCGGTCTCGGCGATATCGGCGAGCATCGCGCCCGTCGCATAAGGAAGGCCGGTGCCGATATGCCCGTAATTCTGGTTCCAGATCACGTCGTTCGGCTTGCACTGGTTGTAGGTCCAGCCGAAGATCACCGATGCACCGCCGTCGCGGATCATGATGCCGCCCTCCGGGAACGCCTTGGTCGCCTCGACGATGAAGCGCGAGGTGTGGATCTTCGTGTCGCCGGTGCCGTCCGTCTTGGTCAGCGTTTCCTCGGCAAGGCTGTCGAGTTCGGCCTTGCCGTCGCGCATGAACTTTGCGAGCTGTTCACCAGCCTCGCGGCCCTTGCCGAGCGCGCGGTTGAGCTGCGGCACGACCGCGCGCAGATCGCCGACCAGCGGCACGTCGACCGCACGGTTAACGCCGATCGCGGTCGGGTCCTGCTGGACGTAGATCCATTTGCGGTTCGCCTCGCCCGCATGCCAGTGACGCCAGCGGCCGAAATGCACGGGCTCGCCGAGTTCGGTGCCAAGCGCGACGACCAGATCGGACTCCTCGACCGCCTCGATCGACGCGTCGGAGAACACGTACTGGAAGGTCTTGTCCTCGAGCCCCTTGATGTAGCTCGTCCCGCCCGAAGTCTGGATGACCGGGCAGTTCATCAGCTCCGCCAGTTCCTTCACCTTCGCGCCCGACTGGCTGGTGTAGACCGCGTGGCCGACCAGCAGGATCGGGTTCTTCGCGGCAAGGATCAGCTCGGCCGCCTCGGCGATCCGGTCGCCGTCCGCACCCTGGTTGACCAGACGATAGCGGTGCGGCGGCAGGACCGGCGGCACGTCGAGTTCTTCGAGGATGATGTGGCTGGGATATTCGACATAGGTCGGCCCCGGCGTGCCCGACATCGCGATGCGGATCGCCTCGCGGATCACCTCGTCGGTCTGGTCGGCATATTCGATCGACCCCGAATACTTCACCGAATCCTCGATCATCGGCTCCTGCCGGACGAACTGGATACGACCGCGGCGGACCCGGCGCTCGGTGACGCGCGCACGCTGGCCACCGAGGAAGATCACCGGCGAATTCTCGACCTTGCAGCACTGGATCGCGGGCATCATGTTCGCGAGCCCTGGCCCGAGCGTACCGAAGCACAAGGCCGGCTTGCCGGTGATGCGCGACGCCGCCTCGGCCATGAAGCCGGCTGCAGCCTCGTGATGCGGCGAGACGACGGTCCAGCCGCGCGCTTCGGCCTCCAGGCACAGATGCACGAAGTTCGGATCGGGGATGCCGAACAGCGTCTTGATGCCCTCGGCTTCGAACAGGTCGAGCACGCGCTTGTAGACCGGCGTGCCGCCCGCCTTCAGCGAGAGTTCGGACGTCGCCGTATTGGTCGGCGCGGCCTGGCCCGGCAGCAGCGAGATGGGCTGGGCGGGCTTGGGCTTCGGATCGTCATAGCTCATGGCAGTAACCTCGGTTCGCCGGTTCCCATGAACGCGGCCAGATTGCGGTGGAAATTGGTGATCTTGCGTTCCTGGTGCGGGTTGGGCAGCGGCCCGCGAAAGCCGCGCGACTTCATGCCCTTCTGCACCCAGCGCATGTTCGAGAAATCCTGCGCCAGCACCGCGCCCCAGTTTTCGGGGGTGGGCTCGGCATTCTCCCATTCGGTCGCGGGCTCTTCGCCGTCGGGATAGCGTTCGATCGCGTAGGATTCGAAGATGCACAGGTTCGGATCGTCGCCGAACGGCCGCGCGCGATAACAGAGCGCGAAGGTGATGCCCTGCAGCACCGACATGTTGGGGAAGATGTGCCAGGCGAGCCCCGCTTCGGCGGTCACCTCGGGCGGAATCTCCGGCCAGACGACCCCGCGCGCGGCGTCGTCGGCCTTGGCCGATTTCATCCAGTGCGCGATCACCTCGCCGGCGGGCGTCTCCTCGGGAAGCTCGTGCCGCAGCCGACTCGCGGCGACGACCAGCGTCTCGGTCGAGGCCGCGTAATTCAGCGTCTCGTAATTCTCCTTGATCAGTTCATAGGTCGAGATGCGCGCGTCGTTGCCCTTGCCGGCGCGCGTCACGCTCGACCCCTGGCTCATCTTGTCCGCGGCATCGCGCTGGTCGAAGCCGCTGACGCCGTGCAACCCGTACGCCGCGCTGTACGCATAGAATTCGGCGTAATCGAGCAGCTGCGTGTGCGTGCCGGCGACGTGATACGGTTCCATGAACGCTTCGAGCGCGGTCTTCCAATTGCTCGGATAGACTACCCATTTGCGCCATTTGTAGCGCATCTTGTCCATCTCGAAATGCGACAGGATGCGGCCAGCCTCGCCGAGGAATTCGGCGAGCGGCGCTGCGTCGGGATCCATGTTGATCCACACCCAGCCGCCCCAGCTATCAACCTGGACGCGCGACAGGCAGGTCCGCTCGGGCGTCAGCGCACCCTTCCAGTCCTGCGGGTCGAGCACGAAGATGTTGTTGCCGTCGCGGTCGAACGTCCAGCCGTGGAAGCCGCAGACGAAATTGCGCCGGTTGCCGCGGACGCTGTGGACGTCGTCGGGCGTGTCGATCAGCTGCCGACCGCGGTGCGGGCAGACGTTGTGGAACGCGTTGAAGCTGTCTTCGCTCGTCTTGATGACGATGATCGAATCGTCGCAGATATTGTAGGTGACGAAATCGCCGACCTCGCGAAAGTCCTCGACGCGCTCGACCATCTGCCAGACCTTCGGCCACAACTTCTCCTTCTCGGCCAGCGCATAGTCGCGCGAGAGGAATGCCTCGACCGGATAGGTCAGCGGCCTGGCAAGGTCTTCGACGGCGATGTTGACGGGCTTGTTCACAAGAATAATCCTACCCTCGGGGCGTCGATCCTTCGGTCATCACCCTCCGAAGTCCAGCCTTTCCGCCCCCCGCCGAGCATTCAACGCCCCTGCGATCCAGGGGCGGACCCCGGTGCCGGGGCGGGTGCGGAACCCGTCAACGACAGTCCCTCGAGGTCGCCCTTGTCGCGCCAGTCGGACAGCAATGTCTGGAACGCATCCCAGCCGGGGCCGTAGCTGCGGAACAGGCGCCACTTCGCCTTGCCCTCGCCTTCGCCCTCGTTGTTGAAGTAGCTCGGGGTGCACTCGCGCGAGAATGCCGACAGGTCGATCTCGTGCCCCTCGAAATGCTCGACATACGCGTCCATCGCGGTCTGGGTCGGCTCGACGACGGGCGTACCGCGCTTGAGCGCCTCGCCGATGATGTGCGCGATGTGATAGCCCTGGCGGCCGTTCTGTTCGGTGACAGAGGCGTTCAGCCCGCCCTGGATATACCCCATGTAGAACTGGTTTGGGAAACCTGCGGTCATCACGCCGTGGAAGGTCCGCGGGCCGTCGCGCCAGTGATCGTAGATCGACGCGCCCTCGCGGCCCGTGATCGTGTCGATGCCCCAGCGCCGTTCGAGGTCGCTCGTCACCTCGAACCCGCTGGCGAAGATCATGCAGTCGACCTCGTATTCCTTGCCGTTCGCGATGAAGCCCTTCTCGGTCATCGCCTCGACGCCCTTGGTGAGCGACACGTCGACCAGCTCGACATTGGGCCGGTTGAAGGTCGGGTAATATTCGTCGCTAGACAGCGGGCGTTTGCAGAGGAACCGGTAATAGGGCTTCAGCGCCTCCGCGGTGGCGGGATCTTCGACCAGATCGTCGACGCGGCGTCGCAGCCGCTCCATCACGCGGAACTCGACCACGTCGCGCTTCGCCATGAACTGTTCGGGGGTCAGCGCGGGCCAGCCCTCCTCGGCCAGTTCGGCGGCGAGGTTGCGGCTGATCTCGGTCCAGATGTCGCAGATCAGGTCCTCGTCGCCGGGATGGAACGCTTCCATCGCTGCGCGGTGAAAATTGACCTGGCGGCCCTTCTGCCAACCCGGCTGCAGCGACTTCACCCAGTCCGGGTCGGTCGGCGGATTGGGGCGCTCGTCGACGCTGGAGGGGGTGCGCTGAACGACATAGGTCTGCTTTGCGTAGCGGCCGAGATACGGCACGATCTGGATCGCGGTGGCGCCGGTGCCGACGATCGCGACGCGCTTGTCGGCGAGCTTGTCGAGCACCGGATTCTCGTAGCTGCCGCCGGTATAGTCATAGTCCCAGCGTGCGCTGTGGAACATCTTGCCCTTGAACTTCTCGATGCCGGGAATGCCGGGCAGTTTCGGCATGTTGAGCACACCGCTGGCGACGATGACGAAGCGCGCGCGAATCTCGTCGCCACGATTGGTGGACACGCGCCACCGACCGATCTCCTCGTCCCAGCGCAGTCCGTTGGTCTGCGTGTGGAACAGCGCCTTGTCGGCAAAGTCGAATTTTTCCGCGATGGCGCGTGCGTAGCCCTGGATCTCGCGACCGTCGGCGAACTTGCGCGACGGCATGAAGCCGGTTTCCTCGAGCAGCGGCAAGTAGATATAGGATTCATTGTCGCACTGGATGCCGGGATAGCGGTTCCAGTACCAGACGCCGCCGAAATCGCCTGCGGTATCGATCACGCGAAAGTCGGTGATGCCCTGCTTGACGAGGTGATAGGCGGCCATGATCCCGGACCAGCCTGCACCGAGCACGACGACGTCCGTCTCCTCGGCGATCGGATCGCGGGGAGCGACCGGCTGGTGCGGATCGGTGACGTAATCCTCGACCACGTCGCCGGTCGGCCGGGCATATTGCTCCTGCCCCTCGGTCCGCGTGCGCTTGTCGCGTTCATGTGCGTAGCGCGCGCGCAGTGCCGGGATATCGATCTCGTCGGCCGAAGGCGTCCGTGATGGCAGGCAGGTCATATCCACTCCCGGATTTTCTCGTTGCGCCATCTCTAATGAACATCGCTGTCCATTACCAAGCGGGCGGCGTAGAATCCGCGGGAGCGATGGGTTTGCAAATCGGGTTCAAGGCGCGTCGGCTGTCGATCCTTCCCCGCAAGGGGGAAGTGGCACCGAGGGTGACGGAGGGGGAGGATACGGAGCCAGCGTAATCGCTTACCTCCCCTTCCGCCTGGCAAGCGCCAGCCACCTCCCCCTAGCGGGGGAGGATCGCAAGGTCGCCTTACGCCTTGCGGACGAACGTAGGCTCGTTGGGCGCGGGCATGCCCGGGAACGGACCATAATCGGGCGGCGCGATATAGGCGCCGCTCATATCGGTCGGGCCGTGATAGGCCATCGCCCAGTGCCGCCACTGGAACCGCCACGCGCCATCCTGTTCGACGTAGCGATCGTAATAGGTGCCGAAGGTGATCGCGCTGGTGCCGTCGTGCTTCTTGGCGAATTCGGTGACCTGCAACCGGCCGATCGCCGTGCCCTCTCCCACCTCGAGGATCGGCGCGCCGGTGACGAGCTGGATCCGCTCGCACCGCCCGAGCAGCTTGCCGCACGTGTCGGCGATCGCCTCGCGCCCGGTCATCACCATGCCCGCGATCTTCCAGATCCCGTCGGTCGCGAAGCAATCGGCGAACGCGACCGAATCCTGTCGCCACACCGCATCGACGAAGCGCGCGTGCAACTGCCGGATGCCGCAATCGGCCACAATGAAGTCGGTCATCGTTTGCTCTCCCAAGCTTGCGTCGTCAGCGCGGCGCCATGCGGATCGCGCCGTCGAGGCGGATCACTTCGCCGTTGAGCATCGGGTTGGCGACGATCGCGCCGACCATCTGCGCATATTCGCTGGGTTTGCCGAGCCGGCTCGGATGCGGAACCTGCGTGCCGAGCGAATCCTGCGCGGCCTGCGGCAGGCCCATCAGCATCGGCGTGAGGAAGATGCCAGGCGCGATCGTGACGACGCGGATGCGGTGCTGCGCCAGATCGCGTGCAGCGGAGATCGTCAGGCCGACGACACCACCCTTCGACGCGGCATAGGCCGCCTGCCCGATCTGCCCGTCATACGCCGCGACCGACGCGGTGTTGACGATCACGCCCGCCTCTTCCCCGTCGATCCCGGCCGCGATCAGCCGCGCGGCGAATTTCGAGATCATGTTGAACGTGCCGATCAGGTTGACCTCGACCGTCTTGCGGAATGCCGCCAGCGGATGCGCCGCGCCGTGCTTGTCGACGATCCGGATCGCCGGGGCGACACCCGCGCAATTGACCAGCACGCGCGCCGGACCATGCAGTTTTTCGGCCGCTTCCAGTGCCTCGGCGACGCTCGCGTCGTCGGACACGTCGACCTTGAAGAACGCGCCGCCCAGCGTCTTTGCCGCGGCGGTGCCGACCTCCTCGTTCAGGTCGAAGATCGCCACCTTCGCGCCGGCTTCCGCGAGCATCGTCGCGGTCGCATTGCCGAGCCCCGATGCGCCGCCCGTGACGATCGCCGCTACGCCGTTCAAGTCCATGCTGAATCCTTCGTGTTAACTTGCGCTCAGATCCCGGCCATGCAGAGATATTTGAGCTCGACATAGTCCTCGATGCCGTGGCGCGAGCCTTCGCGGCCCATGCCCGACTGCTTGATTCCGCCGAACGGGGCGACTTCGGTCGAGATGATGCCGGTGTTGATGCCGACGATGCCGACCTCCAGCGCCTCGCCGACGCGCCACGTCCGCGCCAGATCGCGCGTGTAGAAATACGCGGCGAGCCCGACTTCGGTATCGTTCGCCAGCGCGACCGCCTCGTCCTCGGTATCGAACACGAAGATCGAGGCGAGCGGGCCGAACGTCTCTTCGCTTGCCAGCGCCATGTCGGTGGTGCAGCCGGACACGATCGTCGGCTCGAAGAAGCTGTGGCCGAGCGCATGGCGCTTGCCACCCGCGACCAGCCTGGCACCCTTGGAAAGCGCGTCGGCGATATGCTCCTCGACCTTGGCCACCGCGGTATCGTCGATCAGCGGGCCCTGCGCGACACCATCCCCGGTGCCCGGCCCGACCTTCAGCTTGGCCACCGCCGCGGCGAGCTTCGCCTCGAACGCGTCGGCGATGTCGCGCTGGACGAGGATGCGGTTGACGCACACGCAGGTCTGGCCGCTGTTGCGGTATTTGGACGCCATCGCCCCCTCGACCGCGGCATCGAGATCCGCGTCGGCGAAGACGATGAACGGTGCGTTCCCGCCCAGTTCCATCGACAGCTTCTTCATCGTCGGCGCGCACTGCGCCATCAAGGTCTTGCCGACCTCGGTCGACCCGGTGAAGCTCAGCTTGCGCACGACCGGGCTGCCGGTCAGCTCGGCACCGATCACGCGCGACGATCCGGTGACGACGTTGAAGACGCCCTTGGGGATGCCCGCGCGCTCGGCCAGTACCGCGAGTGCCAGTGCGCTGAACGGGGTTTGCGTCGCGGGTTTCAGGACCATCGTGCAGCCTGCCGCCAGCGCGGGAGCGGCCTTGCGCGTGATCATCGCGGCAGGAAAATTCCACGGGGTGATCGCCGCGACCACGCCGACCGGCTGGCTGATGACCACGATCCGGCTGTCCGCACGCGGGCTCGGGATCACCTCGCCGTAGAGTCGCTTGGCTTCCTCGGCGAACCATTCGACGAAGGACGCGGCATAGGCGATCTCGCCCTTGGCCTCGGCGAGCGGCTTGCCCTGCTCGCGCGTCAGGATCATCGCGAGGTCGTCCTGCGCCGCCATCATCAGCTCGAACCAACGCCGCAACAGCTTCGATCGCTCGCCTGCCGTCTTGGCACGCCAAGCCGGCAGCGCGGCCTCGGCGGCGGCGATCGCGGCACGCATTTCCTCCGTACCGAGCGACGGAACCGAGCCCAGCACCTCGCCGCTTGCCGGGTCCGTCACGTCGATCGCGCCGGTGCCGATCCAGGCGCCATCGACATAGCATTGCTCGCGCAGCAGCGCTCGATCGGTCAGCGTGAAGGTCATGCGTCGTGCTCCGTGAATGGCCGGCGTTTTGCGGAATGGTCCGGACATCGTCAATCGAGCGGCACAGGCATCGCCCGCGCGGTGCCCGGCAAACGCCCGTTTCGCCGAGCGAATGGTAACCATGTGCAAGGACTTTCGCCCCCCGCCATCGCCGGGGCGGACTTTGGGCCGCAAGACGGTCTCAGGGTGGATAGCCACCCGACGATGCGCCTATGTTCCTGATACTGCGTTTCAAACGAGACGCTCCGACACAGCAGCAGCCGGCACGACCCAGATGAGGATCGGCCGTCAAACGGATTGGATGGAGGACATCATGGCCGATAACGACACCAAGGATCTGGCTAGCGACGCGCGGAAATACTGGTCGGCGGAAGGCTATACCCGTGGCGGTGTGATCCGCGAGGTCGATTATGCGACCCAGTCCGGCGGGCTTGCCGAGGATCTTGCCGGCATCAAGATCGTCGATACCGACACGCATCTCACCGAGGCTCCCGACCTGTTCACGTCGCAGGCGCCCGCCAAGTTCAAGGACCGCGTTCCCGTCGTCCGCCGCGTCAACGACGTCGACCGCTGGTTCGTCGGCGACCGCGATTTCGGGTCGATGGGCGGCAACGTCATCAGCAAGGACAACAACAAGCTGCTCGGCCGCCTCGCCTTCCCCACGCTCGACGAAGCGCATCCGGGCGGCCACGAGGTCAAGCCGCGGCTGCAGGCGATGGACGACATGGGCGTCTACGCGCAGATCTGCTATCACAATTCGGGCGTGACGCAGGCCGGTTCGCTGATGTCGCTGGGCGACAACGAGCTCGCGGTCGAGATCATCAAGATGTACAACGACGCCGCAGTCGAGCGTCAGCGCGTCTCGGGCAACCGGCTGTTCACGATGGCGCATCTGCCGCTGTGGGACAAAGCCGCGCTCGACAAGGAAGCCCGTCGCTGCATCGACATGGGCCTCAAGGGCTTCGTTCTTCCCGATACGCCCGAGCGCGTCGGCGTGCCGTCGTTCATGCACTCGTACTGGGACGATTTCCTCGACCTGTGCAGCAGCACGGGGACGCCGATCAACTTCCACCTCAACGCAGCGATGGATCCGACCACGCTGACGTGGGAAGGGTTCGCGTTCGAACAGACGCTGTCGGTGGTCGCGACGATGTTCTCGATCGGCAACGTGGCGACGCTCGGCAACTGGATGGTCAGCGGCCGCCTCGACAAGCATCCCGGTCTCAAGATCGGGCTGATCGAGAGCGGCATGGGCTGGATCCCGTTCGCGGTCGAGGCGCTCGAGCATCAGTTCCAGGAGATGCTGCCGAACCGTGCGGGCGGCGTCCTGAAGAAGACGCCGTGGGAGTATTTCCACGATCACTTCTTCGGAACCTTCTGGTTCGAGACGATCGGCCCGCGGCTCCTGCTGGAAACGATCGGCTTCGACAACATGATGTTCGAAACCGACTTCCCGCATCCGACCTCGCTGTATCCGGGCGTGCAGAAGCACATCCAGAAGTCGCTCGGCGGGTACGACTACGCGATCAAGAAGAAGGTGCTCGAGACCAACGCGGTGCGGATGTACAATTTGCCGTTCTGATCACAGCCGATACCGGCCCGTCGTTCTAGCGACGGCGGGCCGCAAGGGAGCAAGCATGACCAAAGCACCTGACGAAGCGCTCCGCGCCGTCACCGACCGCGTGATCGAACTCGAGGAGGAACTCGAAGCCTCGGGCGTCGCGACGATCGACGGCAGCGAACTGGAATGGAGCCGCGCGGCCTTGCACAAATGGGTCGACGACGTGGTCGGCGTCGTCGTCTCGCCTGGGCTGGGGCGTGTCACGGTGATCCATCCCGGCGGCAAGCGCTCGTCGATCGCCTCCTCGACGCTGCCCTATCTGATGAGCAAGCCGCTTTAAGGCTGATGGGCTTTCGGCACGAATCATAGTCCTCCGGCAAACAAACCCTGTTTCCTCGCGAAGGCGGGGACCCAGACCGGGCTCCCGCCTTTGCGGAAGAACAATAAGCGGATGCCGGCATTGGAGTGCACGTCCGACAACCTCCGACGAGCTTCGGGATCAGCCCTCCAATGATCAGGGTCCGAGTTCGGCCGCTGCGTGAAGGCGCGGCTGGCCGTCTACACTGATGCCGAAACCATAAAATATCTCCCCGGCGGAGGCCGGGGCCCAGTTGAGAGGCCGCAGTAACGATACGCGGGTCTCACCATAGCCGTCCCCCGACTGGGCCCCGGCCTCCGCCGGGGGGGGGGGGGGACCGAAAGTGCTGGTATCGCCTGCCCTCTTATCCTTCCCCCAGGGACAAGCTCGAATTCACGGCTAAACGGCGGCCCCAATAAGGAAAAGTGCGATGCCCGAACCAACCCTTCGCGTGATCCAATGGTCGGTCGGCAACATCGGTCGGCAATCGTTGCGCGGCGTGATCGCGCACCCGCGAATGACGCTGGTCGGGCTTTATGTCGGCTCTCCCGACAAGATCGGCCGCGATGCCGGTGACCTTTGCGGCCTGCCCGACACCGGGATCATCGCAACCAGCGCGATCGACGACATTCTCAAGCTCGAAGCGGACTGCGTGCTCTACATGCGGCAGGGCTGCGATTACGACGAGGTCTGTGCGCTGCTCGCCTCGGGCAAGAACGTCGTCACCACGCGGTCCGAATTCCACCACCCGTCGAGCATGGATCCGGATATCCTGGCACGGATCGAGGCGGCGTGCGCGGCCGGCGGCACGTCTATCTACAGCACCGGCAGCAGTCCGGGGTTCGTCACCGAAGCACTGGTCCTGCCGCTCCTGTCGCTGCAACGCCGGCTCGATTGCCTGACGATCGACGAGTTCGCCGACGTGTCGCAGCGCGATTCTCCTGCGATGATCTTCGAAGTGATGGGCTTTGGCGCCGCGCCTGGCCCGATGGACGATGCGAAGCTGGTCCATGTCCGCGACAGTTTCCTCGCGTCGATGAACCAGGTCGCCGACGCGATCGGCCTGCCGTTCGAAACGACCAGCGTCGAGGGCGAGGTCGCGGTCGTCAGCAGGGATACCCCGATCGCCGCGGGCATCTTGAACGCGGGCACCGTCGCTGCGCAACGCATCACGATCAACGGCCTGCACGACGGCAAGCCGGTCCTACGTTTCCGGGCGCACTGGTATTGCTCCTCCGAGATCGACCGCGACTGGACGCTGCGCGAAACCGGCTGGCACATCTCGGTCGCGGGCGACACGCCGATGGAGGTCGCGATCACCTTTCCGGTGGCGATGGAAGATTATGCCGCGGTCATGCCCGGCTACACCGCGCACCGCGCCGTTAACGCGGTCGCGGCGGTCTGCGTCGCAGCACCGGGCATTCGGACGACGATCGACCTGCCGCAGGTCGTCGCGACCTTCTGATCGATCACGCCGCCGGAATCGAAACCGAGAAACACGCGCCCGACCGATCCGCGCGGTTCTCGGCGGCGATCCGCCCGCCATGCGCCTCGACCATCTTGGCCGCCAGCGTCAGGCCGATGCCGCTGCCCGGTCGGCCGGCACGCTTGTCGGCACCGGCGCGCCAGAACGGAATGAACAGGCGGTGCGCGTCCTCGGGCGCGAAACCGTCGCCTTCGTCGATGACGCTCGCCACGCAGCAGCCGTTCGCGTTGACCAGCGAAACGGCGATGCGGCTTCCGGGCGGTGCGTGCTTGACCGCGTTGGTGAGGATGTTGGTGAAGATCTGCGTCAGTCTTACCCTGTCGCCCAGTACGACGGCCGGCACGTACATCTCGGTCCATGCCACCGGCACGAGCGCGCTCGACGCCCGCAGGTCGTTGACCGCTGCGCGCAGCACGTCCTGAAGGTCGATCGGCGTGCGCTCCAGTTCCAGTTCACCGGCATCGGCGTGCGCGAGCGTCCGCAGATCCTCGACCAGCGTGGACAGTTGTTCGACCTGGCGCAGCAAGCGATCGGCTTCGCCCTTGGCAGGATCGATCACGCCGTCCGCCAGCCCGTGCAGACGGCCCTTCAGGATGGTCAACGGCGTGCGCAGTTCATGTGCGATGCCCGCGGTGAGGACGGTGCGTTCGCGCTCGTACGCCTCGATCTCGGCGGCCATCCGGTTGAAGCTGGCGATCAATTCGCCGGTCTCGCCCGATCCACCCCGCGGATCGACGCGGACCGAGCGGTCGCCGGCCGATACCCGTGCGGCGGCGCGCGCGACTGCGGTGATCGGTCGACTGATGCGCCGCGCGAGGACGGTGGCAATGCCGCCACCGGCGATCATCGAGACGAGCCCGATCGACGCGATGAAGCCAAGATCGGTGATCCGCGGTCCGTCATCGGCATAGCGGTCGAACAGGTCGTAATAGCGATCGCTGCCGCGCTGGCCCGAGCGGACGAGCCAGTCGAGTTCAGCGCGCGCCTTGGGCGGCATGTGGCGGGCGACGTTGTCGAACCTGTAGTACATCGCCGCGTAATAGCCGCCCAAGCCGACGACCATCGTCAGCCCGGTCATCAGCGCGGCGAGCAGCACCATCCGCGTGACGATACGATTCAGTATTCGGACCATAGCCTGTACCCCACGCCGCGTACCGGTTCGATCATGTCGGCACAGCCTGCGGATGCAAGCTTCTGGCGCAGTTTCGACAGGTGGCTGTCGACCACCCGATCATAGGCATCGCTGTCGGGCGACGCTGCCTCGAGCAGTTCCGCGCGGGAGAACGCCCGGCGTGGCTGGCGTCCCATATGCGCCAGAATCTCGAATTCCGACGGCGTCAGCGACACGCGGACCGGGCCGTCGTTCGTCTGGTTCTGACACGTCACGACGCGTGCTTCCAGATCGATCGTCAGCGCGCCGATGACCAGCGTACGCCGTCCCGACGCACCTTGCGTCCGCCTGAGAACGGCACGAATCCGTTCGATGACTTCGGAAGGATTGAAGGGCTTGACGACATAATCGTCGGCACCAAGCTTGAGCGAGGACAATTTCGTGACCTCGTCATCGAACGCGGTCACCATGATCACGGCCGTATCGGCTCGGCGACGGATCGCGGTAAGGACATCCAGGCCGTCGCCCCCGGGCAAGCCGAAATCGAGCAGTACCAAGTCGGGCTGCCATTGCGCGTGCAGCCGAATCGCATCCTTGACGTTGCCAGCCTGCTGGACCTCGAAGCCCGCCTTCTCTGCATAGGCGGTGAGCAGTTCGACGATCTCTCGCTCGTCTTCCACGATCAATACTCGGCTGGTCATCGTCGTCCTTTCGGTGGTCGCTATCGGCGACGATTGTGGAGGAAGGATGGAGAGCGATTTTCGCGGCGTCCAGACCAAGATCGACGATTTTCGCTTTCGAACCTTCGACTTGCGGTCTCTCGGTGTCCGTCTCGCGGCGCGTCTTCAACCGGAATGTCGATGTACAGCCGATGTAACGGCTCCTCGCTCGGCAAAACCGGCGGTCGGCGCGCTCGCGCAGCAACTGGGCGGCGCTTGTGAGGATCGGGGGCATTTTGTCCCGCGGCGCGACCGCCATGCGATAAAGCCCCGCTCGGTCGCCTCAAGGGCGCCATCGGGGTCTTCCGCCGTTCCGCCGATATACGCTTGATCGTCCCCCTGCCGACGGGTTTGGATAGAGTGATCGGCGACTTCATCCTCGGTGGCCGCGGGGCGCGGCCACCCCGCCCGTCAATCGATAATCACCGGCCGCGGCTCATCGACCAATGCCTTCTCGTCCAGCGCGTAATTGCGGATCGCGAAGATCGACAGCGCCATCATCACCGCGGGCACCAACGTGACGCACAGCGTCACGGCCAGTATCGCGCTGGATGGCTGCGCGACCTTGCCTGTGGCGGTCGCCACATATCCCATACCGCTCAGGAACATCCCCATCGACGCGATACCGGCAGCGGCGGCCAGCTTGTCGAACAGGGTCGTGAAGCCGGCAAACGCGCCTTCTCTGCGCAGTCCGGAGGTGATGTAATCGTAGCGCACCGCATCCGACATCATCGAATAGGCGCCCAGGATGACCCCGCCGCCGCCGAACCCGGCGAGCAATGCCATCGCGCCGAGCACCAGCATCGGGGTCTCGCCCGATACGGCAGCCCAGGCGAGGCTGATCAGTCCGTAACCGCCCATCGCAAGGATATAGGCCATCTTCTTGCTGGTAGCTTTCGAGATACGCACCCACACCGGCATCGACGCGACCGATCCGACCGTGACGATCAGGTAATAGGTCCCGAGCATGCTGTCGGGGAAGTTCAGGACGTATTTGCTGAAGTACGCGCTGCCCATCGCGCCGACCGCGGTGCCGAACAGCACGAACAGATGCGCGACGGCCAGCTGGCGGAACGGCACATTGGCCCAAGCGAGCTTGGCCTGGGTGACGAAACTGAATCGCGGTTGGCTGCCCCGTTCGCCATCGGGCTTCGTGCGCGGTGCATCGCGCAGCAACCAGACGGCGCCGAGCCCCGCAGCGAGCACGATCGCCGCGACGACGAGCGACATCTTCGAATGCCCGCTGCGGGTCGCGCCCCAGGTCGCGAGCAGCCAGGCGGGAATGGTCGAACCGAGTAGCACGCCGATCGAATTGCCGAACACGCGGTACGCCATCAGCACGGTGCGCTCGTGATAGCTGTCCGTTGCCTCGACCAGCATCGCCATGCCGGGGATAGTAAGCGCGGTATAGGCGCTCGCGTGGATCATCAGCGCGACGGTCAGGAACACCTGCGCTGCGATGACCGAGCCGAAATCGGGCGTGTTGAACACCATGGCGATACCGAGCGGCATCATCACCGCGCCGGCCAGCAGGAACGGCAGGCGGCGACCCCAACGCGTGCGTGCATTGTCGCTCCACGCACCGATCGCGGGATCGAGGAAACCGTCGTAGATCTTGACGAAGGCAAACATGAACCCGGCCGCCGCCGCCGAGATCGCCAGGTTGTCGGTCAGAAAGCGGAACGCCAGCACGGTAATGATGTTCATCCCCGCCGAGTGCGACAACGGAATGAGGACGAACCCCAACCGCAACCTCCATGGCTGCACAACGCGGACGCCCGGTCGTGCCATAGAGTCCGGTCGTGCCACAGAGATCGTCATGCCGTACTCCCACTGAACCTGTAGCCAAGCTGGCACCCGTCGCACCGCCACAGTCAGTGGATTCGAACCTGTCCGCCCTGCGACCAGTCGGCGAGCGTCCCTCGTGCGCCCCTGCGAACATCCTAGCCTCCCCGGCAGTGAAGACATCGGGAAGACCATTATGGCGATCGTACGTTGGGCAGCTGTTGTCGTCGGTGTGGGCGTCCTCGCCCTCGCGCTCTATCTGGGGTCGATGCGGCTGGGCTGGTGGAACCCGAGCTACGACGAGGTCAAGGCCGAGCAGGCCGGTGCGCCGTCCAAGTTCATCAGGGTCGGCGACGTCTCCGTCCATTATCGCGACGAGGGCACCGGCCCGGTCGTGCTCATGCTGCACAGCTCCATGAGCAATCTGCGCATCTGGGACGGCTGGGCCGATCAGCTCAAGGATCGCTACCGCGTCATCCGCATCGACTGGCCGCCCTACGGCCTCAGCATCGATCCCAAGCCGTCGACCGGCTCGCGCGGTGTGGCGCAATTGCTGGAGGGGTTCGTCGACCGGATGAAGCTCGACAGGTTCACGCTGGTCGGCAGTTCCAGCGGCGCGACGCTCGCCGTGCTCTATGCCGCGGGCCATCCCGAGAAGGTGCAGGCGCTGGTGCTTTCCGCGTTGCCGCTCGCCGCGCCACCTCCGACCGAGGTCAATCGCTGGACCGACGTCATGGTGTGGACGCACGAGCACCTCGTGCCGAACTATTACCCGCGTTATTTCTATACGGAATCGCTCAAGCAACTGTACGGCACGCCGTGGCGGTTGAAGCCGGAAACGGTCGACTGGTATTACAAGACCAACACCGTGGCCGGCGGCTTCGCGCGCGTGCGGGCCTATTACAAGGCCAACCTGAAGGGACTGTGGGCGAAGGGCGCGGGCAAGGATGCGGCGGCGGTCAAGGTGCCAGTGCTGCTGCAATGGGGCGATCGCGACGTCGTGCTGCCGAAATATCTTGCCGACACCGCGGTGAAGGAATTTTCCGGCACGAAGGTACAGGTGATCCATTACCCGGACGTCGGCCATTATCCGATGCTCGAACTGCCGGTCGAGACGGGACGCGACCTCAAGGCCTTCCTCGACCGCATCACCGCGGCACACACCCCGGCGGTCGCGGCACGATGACCCGACCGGCCGATGGAACGCAACGCTCCGCTTCAGGCCGCTACGCCGCCGGCGAATGCCGGCTAGTGCGCACGTAGCGGCCCGCATTCCTCCCCGAGACAGGCTCGGGGAGTAGCCGAGTATCAGCCCGCAGCGTCGATCGCCGCGACCTTGGCGCGGATCATCGGTACCAGCGCGCGCCCGAACAGCCTCACGTCGTGGATCGTGTCGAAGCCGTTGATCAGGAACCGGTCCACGCCGACGCGATAATAGGCCATCAGCGCGTCCGATACCTGGTCCGCGGTGCCGACCAGCGCGGTGGCATGCAGCCGTCCCTGCGTCGCCTTGGTAACGCCCGTCCACAGCCGCTCGTCGAGGCATTCGCCGCGCTCGGCCTGCGCGATCAGCATCGCGGCAGCGGCATCACCCTCCTTCTCGCGGCCGATCTTCGCACCGCCCGCCTGGAAGCTCGTGACCGCGTCCAGCACGACACGCGCGCGATCCCAGGCCTCGTCTTCGGTATCGGCGACGATCACGCGCATCGACATCGAAATGCCCGGGTTGCGACCATGCCTCGCCGCTTCGGCCTTGAAGCGGGCGACATGTCTGCCGGTGTCCTCGATCGTGCCCGGACCGACGGCGTAGACGTCGGCGCATTCGGCGCCGAGCGCGACGGCGAGATCGGACGATCCGCCCCAGAAGATCGGGATCGTCGGCTGCACCGGCTTGATGGCCGCGAAGCCGCCGTTGAACCGATACCAGTCACCCGCGAAATCCGACGGTTTTTCGCTTGCCCATATCTGTCGCAGGATATCGACATATTCGCGGCTGCGGCGATAGCGCTCGTCCTTGGTCAGGAAATCGCCATCGGCCTGCGTCTCGATATCGCTGGCGCCGGTGATGATGTGGATGCCGACGCGACCGTCCGACACCTGATCGAGCGTCGCGAACATGCGCGCCGCCATGGTCGGCGCGACGAAACCCGGCCGATGCGCGACCATGAACTTCAACGTGCTCGTCACCGCGGCGATATGGCTGGCGGTGACGAGACCGTCGGGCCAGGTCGCGGTCTGGCCGATCAGCACGCGGTCGAACCCTGCCTCCTCATGCGCGATCGCATAGTCGCGGACGAAGGCGGCATCGAACACGCCGTGCAGCGGATGGAGTTCGGACGAATCGGCGAAGAAATGCAGGCCGACGATCTCGCAGGGCATCAGGCGATCTCCCGTCCGGCGACCATGGCCGGCATGCGCGCCGCCAACGGAGATTGCTGAAGAAGACCGTTGATCTGTACCGACATGCCATGCGCCCCAACTGTTCCAGCGGGCCTGATCGTCATTCGCTGCGATCCCGGCCACGCGCACGCACGCGCTATCCGACTGGCGGCACTCGATCGTGCTCAAATGGGCCGACGAAGGCCAGTGGGCCGCGTTCCGTCACACCGACCTTCACACTTCGCCCGGCGTCCGCCGGCGCAGTGTGGCGAGAATGGGCGGCTGCGCGGATCAGCCCATGATACCCGTCGCGATAATGTCGGCCACGGCGTTCCGGCTTCGGTCCAGCGCGGATATCGCGGCGAATACGGCGTCGTCTTGCGGCTCCAGTCCTGCAAACGCCAGGCATGCACGGGCCTTTGCACGGTGCTGCTCGGGTGTCAGCGGCCATGCCGGCGACCCCAATTGCGCCGCGACATCGACCCGTACGGTGCGCCCGTCGCGGAGCATCGCCAGCGCGAAACCGGGCACGAAGGCGGCGGGATCGGGATTGTCGTCGGCAACGACGGTGACACGCGCGGCCAGCGCCAGCACCGCGGGATCGGCCAGCGTATCGGGGCGAAAATCCTGCAACGACACCGTACCGCGCAACAGCGTGACGGCCGCGAGATATTGCAGGCACAACCGCGCATAGCCGGGCGCCATGCCGACCACCGCCGGGCGCCCGACCAACCGATGAATCAGTGGCGGCGCATGATATTCCAGCGTGGCCAAGGTCTCCGCGGTGACGCCGTGATCGGCGATCAGCCGTTGCACCGCGACGATTCCGCCATGCCCGGCCCGCCCGCTGGGAAACGGTTTCCAGCTGACGTCGAGGATGTGGTGACCGTCGGCCAGCCGATCGATCGCGGTATCGATATCGCCCTGGGTTTCGAGCAGCGCGAGATAGCCGAACGCGCCCTCGATCGGGTGCACCACGCCCGCCATTCCGGCGCGCGCGAGATCGACCGCCGCGAGTGCGTTGCGCGCGGCATTGGCGACCTGCACCGGCAGCGCGGGCTTACCCTCGACATGCGCCTGCATGGTTCCCGACGCGAACGCCAGCGCATGGCCGAACGCGTCCTGCGCCATCCCGCGCTCCATCCCGCGCAGATTGGCGATCGCCGCGACGCAGCCGAAGATCCCGGCGGTCGCCGGGCGGAAGAAGCCGAGCGGTCCTGCCGCGACGCCCAACGTCACCGCGACATCGACGCCCGCGACGATCGCAGTCAGCAAGGCCGCCCCGTCGACCGGCGCGCCGCGCTCGACCTCGGCCAGCAACGCCGCCAGCACGGCGGCCATCGGGTGGAGCACCGCGGGCTCGTGGACGCAGTCATATTCCTGACCGTGGATCTGGAACGCGTTGACGAACGCCGCCGACGCCGCTGGCAGCCGAACACCCGGCCGCCCGAGTACGGACGCCGCGCTCCCCTGCCCCCAGCCTTGCGCCACTCCCAGCACCGCATCGGCATGTGCGGCATGCCGCCCAGCCGCGCCGACGCACAGCGTATCGTGCAGGAAGGTGATCGCCGCCGCGCGCGCCGCGGCCGGAATTCGCTCCCAGCGCACGGCCAGCGCGTGATCGACGAGGCGTGCGGACGCGCTCAATGCGGCTCCTCGCCCCCCGAGACGTTCATGCTTTCGCCGGTGATGTAGATCGCCTCGTCCGAGCACAGGAACGCGACCGCCGACGCGGTATCGCCCGGCACGCCGGCGCGGCCCATCGGAATGCGAGCCGCCATCGCATTCAGATAGTCGGGCACCGAAACGCCCTGCAGTTCGGCGAAATGTTCGTTCTGCCACGTGCCGAGCCCCGTGGTGACATGGTTGGGACAGACATTGTTGACCGTGATGCCGTGCCCGCCGAGCTCGATCGAGGCCGAACGGACGAGGCCCACCAGGCCATGCTTGGACGCGGTATAGGCTTGGGCATGCGCGAAGCCGGACTTGGCCGCCTGGCTGGCGATGTTGACGATGCGCCCGCCCCGCCGCCCGCGCTCGCCCTGCGCAATCATGATCTTCGCGGCCGCCTGCAGCCCGTAGAAGCAGCCCGACAGATTGACGTCGATCACCGCACGCCAATCGTCCGCCGACACCTCCACCAACGGCTTCATGATATAGCCGATCCCGGCATTGTTGATCCAGATATCGAGCGACCCATGCGCCGCCACCGCATGCGCGGCGAGCGCGCGGACCTGATCGGGATCGCGCACGTCGCACGCGAAAGTCGAGGTGGCGCCGTCGAGCGAAGACGCGATCGCCTGCATTTCGTCGCTGCCGCCGATCATCGTATCCGGCGTCGATGCATCGCGCGACGCGCCGATATCGGAGACGACCACCGCAGCGCCCTCCGCCGACAGCCGCCCCGCGATCGCTTCGCCCAGTCCGCCGGCGCGGCCGGAGCCGGTGACGACCGCGGTCTTGCCGGCGAACCTCATGCGACGAGGGGTTCGGTGGTGAGGAAGGTGACGTCGGCCATGTCGCCGAATGCGGCGGCGATCGCCTGCATCGCCGCGGTGGAGACGTCCCTGCCGAACTGGTCCATGTCGGCGACGTCGATGATCTCGACATAGCGGTACGGCGGCGTCGCGTTCGAGCCGAGCATTCCGGTCACGCGGTGCACCGTGAAGCCGTCGACCGACGGCAGGCCGTTGACGGTGGGCAGGTCGACGGTCTTCGCCCATGCCTCATAGGCATCGACCGAAATGCCGGGTTTCAGGTTGAACAGGGCGATGAGGCGCATGGGAAATCCTTCGCTAGGCAGTCTCCGGCACTACCGGACATGCCCCGCCTTTCCTCGGAAACGCCGCGACTATCCGCGATGCGGCCACACGGCGCCGTGACATTGCCGGATACCCGGCCACGGCGGATACCGGTCCCCGCGCAATTTTCACCAAGGAACTCGCCGTGGCCGAGCCCCGCAGCAACGATCCCGCCGCCGGTCATGCCGAGTATGACGGTCCGCCCGACTATCGCGTCGTCGGGCGCCACGCGGCGTTCCCACAGACCGGGCATGACGAGATCGAGCGGATCAACTTCCTCGCGCAGATGAACCGCCATCTGGCCGCGCGCGTCGTCCCCGGCGTGAAGGCGGCGTACGAGGCGCGCGTCGTTCCCGGTTTTGCCCGCGTCAATGGCCGCTCGATCGCCGACCGGCACGAGGCGCGAAAGGCGCTGTTGCAGGATCCGGCGTTCCAGACCTGGTCGGCTTTGCGCCGCATGACGATGGAGCAGCGCCAGCAGGCCGGCCGCTGGACCACGATCCGCCAGCGCGAGGAACTTGCCGCCACCGCCGCCGCGCTGACCGATGGCGACGCGCGGCTGTCGCTCGACGCATCGGTCGAGATTCCGCGCTATGTCTCCGCAGTCGATCATCACTGCATGCCGGGCAGCTATCATACCGAGGCCTTTCCCGGCGATGTCGCGGCCGGCGCCAACTATGATCATGCGGGGTTCGTCACCACCGGCGGTCTGCTCGGCAAATATTCCGATGGCGGCGGCCATGCGGTGGTCAAGTGGGTCAAGCGCAACCTGCCCGATTTCCAGCCGGCGGCGATCCTCGAGATTGGCGGGACGGTCGGCCATTCGAGCCTGCCGCTGGCGCAGGCGTATCCGGCAGCGGAGATGACGGTCGTCGATCTCGGCGCGCCGGTGCTGCGCTACGGCCTCGCGCGCGCGAAATCGTTGGGCGTCGACAATATCCGCTTCGTCCAGGCGAGCGGCGAGGATCTGTCGCGCTTTCCCGATGCCAGTTTCGACTGGATCCAGACGACGATGTTCCTCCACGAACTGTCGACCAGCGCGCTTGCAAATATCTTCGCCGAGACGCGCCGGCTGCTGAGGCCAAGCGGCATCGTGCTGCACGTCGAGCAACCGCAATATGCCGCGGACATGCCGCTGTTCGAACAGGCGATGCGCGACTGGGACGCGTTCTACAACAACGAGCCGTTCTGGAGCCGGATGCACGAGATGGATCTCGACGCGGCGATGGTGAAGGCCGGGTTCGACGCCGACAGCCTGATCCACGGCGGCGTGACCGGCGTGGTCGATCGCGACCTGTTCCCCGACGCGGCGGCGGACGACACCGAGGATTACGGGCGAAAGGCCGCCTGGCATGTGATCGGGGCGACGGTGGCATGAGTGTCGCGGAAGCCCTGAGCGAATCCGGCGCCAAGCCCGCCGGCAAGCGGCCCTATTTTCTGGACCCACAGATCGAGCGCGTGCTGGCGATCACCATGGCGGTGGCGCAGGAACTCGCCGTCGTGCGGCAGCGGAACGACACGCTGGAGCGCCTGTTGCTGGCCAGGGGCGTGATCGTCGCAGGCGAGATCGAGACGTTCGCGCCCGATCCGCATGCGGCGACCGAGCGCGCGATGTGGACGCAGGAATATATCGCGCGGATCCTGCGTATCGTGGGTCAGGAAAACGAGGCGGCGGCGGCGGAGGCGGCGGGCGATATCGCCTCGGGCGATGTCGGGGACGAGATCGGCTGAACGTGACGACCAGTTTTGATTTCTCTGTGCCGGTGCTGGTCGTCGGCGGCGGCGCGTGCGGCTGCGTCGCGGCTTTGGCGGCGCGCGATGCCGGCGCGGAGGTGCTGCTGATCGAACAGGACGCACGCCCCTTGGGGTCGACCGGCATGTCGCAGGGGCTGTTTTGCGCGGCCGGCACCAAGGCGCAGGCCGCGGCCGGCGTAGAGGATGACGGCGCGACCTTCTTCGCCGACATCATGGCCAAGACGCGGGGGAAGACCGATCCGGTAATCGCGCGCACCCTGGCGTATGAATCCGGCCCGACCGCGGACTGGCTGATCGAGACGCATGGGCTGCCCTGGGCGCTCGATACGGGCTTTCGCCCGGTCTATGGCAACAGCCGCTTCCGTGTGCACGGCTGGCATGGCCATGGCGGCGTCGACATGGTGCCATTGCTGCACGCCAAACTCGCCGAGGCGGGCGTCGACGTGCTGCTGCAAGCCCGCCTCACCGACCTTGTCGCCGATCGACACGGCCGCGTGCTGGGCGTCGCATTCGCCCGGCCGGACGGCACGACCGAGCGCGTCGGCTGCGACACGCTGATCCTCGCCAGCGGCGGGTTCGCCGCCAATCACGCGATGATCGCGCGGTTCATGCCGGAGATGGCGACGGCGCGGAACAACGGCCATGAGGGCAGCCAGGGCATCGCCGTGACGCTCGGCGAAAAGCTTGGCGGCGCGCTTGCCGACATGGGCAGCTATCAGGGCTACGCGATGCTCGCCGAGCCGCAGGGGATCAGCGTGCCGCCCGGCGTGATCGTCGAGGGCGGCGTGATCGTGAACATCGCGGGCCAGCGTTTTACCGATGAAAGCGCCGATATCGCCGGCATGGTCCACCCGGTGATGGCGCAGCCGGGCGCGCATTGCTGGGTGGTGTTCGACGCCGCGATCGAGGCACGCTGCGGCTACATTCCGGAAACGCAGGCGCTGATCGCGCTCAACGCGGCGAAGACGGCGGATTGCCTCGAAGATCTGGCCGGGCAGATCGGCGTCGAACCGGCAGCACTGAGCGCGACGTTGGCCGACGCCCGCACCGCGCAGGCGGAGGGCCGTCCCGATGCGCAGGGCCGCCTATGGGGCGACGACGTGCCTCCAGCCGCACCATTCCGCGCGCTGAAAGTGGTCGGCGCGATCTATCACACGCAGGGCGGCCTGCAGATCGACGCCGAAGCCCGCGTCCTGCGACCGGATGGCACGCCCCTGCCCAACGTGTTCGCGGGCGGCGGCGCGGCGCGCAGCGTGTCGGGACCGGCGCATTGGGGCTATCTGCCCGCCATGGGGCTGTGCACCGCGGTGACGCTCGGCCGGATCGCCGGCGAAACCGCGGCGCGGCAGGCGTTAGGAACCTAGCCGCGTTTCTCCTCCGTCTCCCGAACCGGATCCAGGGTGACGGTTCGAGGATGTAACGCGTCAGCCAACGATGGGCTCGTCCGCGAACTGGCGATAACGCCCAAGCAGCATCAGCGATCCCGCCGCGACCAGCAGCGCCACTGCGGCCAGCGTCAGCGACAGATGATAGTTGCCATGGCGATCGTAATCCCAGCCGAACACGAGCGGGGATGTGCCCGAGCCGAACGCGAACACCACGTAGAGCATGCCGTAGATCGTCGCATACCGCCGCAGTCCGAAATAGCGCGCTACGAAATAGGCCATGACGTCATATTCGACACCAAGCGCAAAACCGATCATCAGGATCGCCGCCGCCGCCGTCGCATAGTCCAGCGACGTGCCGGTCAGCAGCCAGAAGGCGACCGCCGGCAGCCCGAGGATGACGAACGCCACCCCCGGCGCCCAGAAGCGATCGAGCAGCCAACCGCCGACCAGCCGTCCGACCAGCGCGGACAGCCCGATCAGCGGCGTCAGCCCCAGGATCGTTGCCGGCGCGACACCGCCGACGCGCAGCATCACCTCGAGATTGGGCACCGGACCCGACAGCGTGAAGGAAATCGGCAGCATCGCGGTCGCCAGCAGCCAGAAGCGCCAGTCGCGCACGACTTCGGCAAAGCTCATCCCGCCCGGCGTGGTCGTCCGCACCACCGCATCGACATGCGTGTCGCTGTCGCGAAACAGCAGGTACGCCGCCGGCAACGCGATGACGATCGGCAGCAGCCCCAGCCCGACATAGCCCGCGCGCCACCCGAAGCTGCCGATCACCCAGGCGAGATACGGCTTGCACAACATGCCGAACAGCCCCGTCCCCATGAGCGACAGGCCCAGCGCCAGTCCCTTGCGCAGATCGAACCAGTCGTTGACCGCCTTGGTCCAGGTGATCGGCAAGGTGCCCGAACCCACGCTCGCTATCACCGCCCAGGTGACGTAATATTGCGTCAGCGACCCGTTCGACAGGCCCAGCGCCATGAAGGCGAGGCCGAACAGCACCAGCGAGCCAAGCACCACCGGCCGCACCCCGATGCGTCCCGCGAGCAGCCCGACCACTGGTGCCGCCCACAGGATCATCAGCGTGGTGACCGAGAGCCCGCCCATGATCTGCCCGACCGACCAGCCGAATTCGCGCGCCAAATGCGGTGCGAACACACCCATCGTGTAGAAGGGCATTGGCGAAAGCCCGAGCCCGATGCCGAGAAACGAGGCCAGCACGACCTGCCAGCCGCGGCTGAACTCGCGGTAGTCCGCGGGCGGGGGCGCGGCATGCGCGTCGGCGTTGTCCATGCCGCGGAAGGGACGATGTCGCCGCGCGCGCGGCAAGCGGCGAGACCGGTCGATCCGCTCTGCGGTCATTCGGCGCAACGCGCGCCTTGCGCCACGCTACGCAAATAGGACGCGGGGTTCATGCGACAGGAGCGGCCATGCAGACGCAAGCACTTCCCAATTTCCCCGCGTCGGCGCTGAAGGCCGCGTTCGCCGCGATCGTCGGGGTGGACAATGTCCGTGACGATGCGGCCAGCCTCGCGCTGCACAGCGAGGACGTCTACGAAGCATCCGAGCATGTCGCGATGCTGATCGTCGCGCCCGCCACGCTCGACCAGTTGAGCGCGGTGGTGAAGGCAGCCCACGAGGCTGGCGCAGCGCTCGCGCCGCGCGGCGCCGGCATGAGCTATACCGCCTCCTATCTCCCCGCCACCGACACCACCGTGTCGCTCGACATGAGCAAGCTCGATCGCATCATCGCGATCAGTCCCGACGACATGACCGTCACGGTCGAGGCTGGCTGCACATGGCTGGCCCTCAACGAAGCGCTGAAACCCTACGGGCTGCGCACGCCGTTCTGGGGCCCGATGTCGGGGATCTACTCGACGATCGGCGGTGGGCTCAGCCAGGGCAACGCGATGTTCGGCGCGGGGCATTACGGCACCTCGATCGAGAGCATGATCGCGCTGACCATGGTGCTCGGCAACGGGAAGGTGCTGCGTACCGGTGCGCGGGGGCCCGACGGCAACACGCCCTTCTATCGCTTCTACGGCCCCGATCTGGCCGGGCTGTTCTGCGGCGACAGCGGCACGCTGGGCATCAAGGCCGAGGTGACGATGCGGCTGATCCGCACCCCCGCGCATGAGGATTATGCCTCCTTCTCGTTCAAGACCGGCCAGGCGCTGCTCCAGGCGCTCGCCGAGATCACCCGCGCCGGCGTTTCGTGCGAGACGTGCGGGTTCGATCCCGGGCTGACCAAAATACGCATGCGCCGCATGTCGCTGCTGGGCGATATGAAGACGCTTGGCGCGGTGATCGGCAAGCAGAAGACGCTCGGCAAGGGCCTGCTGGCCGCCGCCAAGATCGCGTTCGGCGGCCGCACCTTCATCGAGGCGGACGAATATCCTTTGCACATCATCGCCGAGGGGCGCTCGGCCGAGGGCGTAGCGCACGATATGTCCACCGCGCGGAAGATCGCGACACAGTATGAAGGCGTCGAGATCGAGAACACGATCGCCAAGGTGATCCGCGCCCAGCCATTTCCCACGCCCAATTCGATGCTCGGGCCGGACGGCGAGAGCTGGGCACCGGTGCACGGCCACGTCTCGCTCTCCAACGCGCCCAAGATGTTCTCCGACATCCAGGCGCTGTTCGCCGATATGCAAGGCGAGTTCGATGCGAACGGGATCAGCACCGGCTTTCTGTTCACGGCGCTCGCCACCAACGCGATCACGATCGAGCCCGTGTTCTTCTGGCCACACGGCTATCGTCCGATTCACGTCGCGCTGATGGAGGCGTCGTACATCAAGGGGTTGCCCCACCTCGATCCCAACCCGGTCGCGACCGACGTCGTCACGCGGGCGAAAGACGGCGTGAAAAGCATCTCGGAAAACTATGGCGGGGCGCATTTCCAGATCGGCCGAGCATATGATTATCGCAAGAGCCGCGATGCTGCGTCACAGGAGTTGCTCGATACCGTGAAGGGGCTGGTCGATCCCGATCGCCAGTTCAATCCCGGTGGCCTGGGGTTCGCGGCATGAGCGGCACCTATGGCGCGCTGCGCATGGAGCGGTTCGCCACCTCGTTCCGCGACGCCGCGGATATCGTCCAGCTGCCGCTGACCGAGCCGGGCCCGGGCGAGATCCGCGTCCGCAACAGGCATTGCGGCGTCAACGGCATCTTCGACACGCAGATCGCGCGCAACGCGGTCGATTACGTGACGATCACGCTGCCGAGCTTTACCGGGGTCGAGGCGATCGGCGTGGTCGATGCGGTCGGCGAGGGCGTCACCGGGTTCGCGATCGGCGACGCGGCGGTGTCGGTCCGGTTCACGGGCGGCTACCGGGAGATAAACGCCGGCCCGGAGAGTCAGTTCATCAAGGTGCCCGCCGCGACGCGCGAATGGCTCGCGCTGGCGTCGACCGGCGTGTCGGCGTTCCTCGCGCTCGATCGGATCGGCGAACTCGAGGACGGCGAGACGGTGGCGATCTCGGCCGCTGCAGGCGGGCTCGGCCATTTCATGCTCCAGCTCGCGGCGCTACGCGGCTGCCACGTAATCGCGGTGTGCGGCGGAAAGACGAAGTGCGCCTTCGCCGCCTCGCTCGGTGCGCAGCGCGTGATCGACTACCGGACCGAAGACGTCGCGGCGGTGCTGGCCGCCGAATATCCCAAAGGGATCGACGTCGCGGTCGATACGGTCGGTGGCGCGATCTACGACGCGTTCCTGGCGAACATCGCGTATCACGGGAGGCTCGTGGTCGGCGGGGCGGCGTCGGATCTGGAGGGGCGACCCGAGATGATCAAGGCGCCGCGAATCGCGCACGACATCTATTACAAGGGTGCATCGGTGCGGGGCTTCATGAACGGGCTGCTCACGCCACACTGGCCGGCAGCGCGCGAAACGATGTTCCAGCTGTTCACCGAGGGCAAGATCGCCGTCACCTTCGACGACGTGCATTTCGGAGGGCTGACCGGCGTGTACGACGCGGTCGAGCGGCTGCTGTCGGGCCAATCGATGGGCAAGGTCGTCGTCGACCTTTGAAACCGCCTCCACGACCGCGATCCGCCCGCTACTCGCAGTCTCCCCGAGCGAGCGGGAGTCCAGAAGTCCCGGGCGGCAGCGTCCGTAACCCTGGGCTCCCGCTTTCGCGGGAGAACAGGGTGTTGCACCAGCGGCGACTTATGCCCCCGCACGAGTCCGGTGAAGCATGGGGTGCGCGGGTCTGGCCGCGGCCACCACGCCCTGCACTCACCTGCTCAGCGATCCAGTTCGACCAGCTCGTACCAGGTCTGCATATAGCCGCCGACGCCGCCCTGGACGAAGATCGCATCGTCGTCGGCGGTGACCCACATGTCGTAATCGGGATGCGCGCCCTTGTCGCTGGCCATGCCGCCACGTTCGTCGCCGAACCGGAAATGGCGGCAGGCGAAGGTGCCCGCCGGCACGGTGATCGTCTCGTCGCCGATATAGGAGAGCTGCATGTTCGCCTCGGTGATCAACGGCGGGGTAGCGCCGCGGTGATCGATCGACGGCAGGAAAGTCCGCAGCTGGTGCGTGTGCGGCCCCTTCGAAATGTCGACCTTCTTGGAGATATAGGCATCGCCCTGGATCGGGTGGGTGCCGAAGCCGTCATAGTCGCCGACGATCTTTACCCTCTGCGACACGCGCCCGATGCTCGGGCCATAGCTCTCGCACTCGACATAGCCGTCCTTGATGATGAACAGGCCGGAGCCCATGAACGTGTCGCCGATCGTCAACCGCACGAAGCAGTCCATCGGCATGTCGTTCTCGTCCATCGCATAGGTGATGTCGCGCATCACCGTCGGCGCCGGCTCCTCGATTTCGCACAGCGCGCGGAAGATGCGCTTGCCGTCGCTATGGATCGTGAAGGTGAAGTCCTCGCGGCCGCGGACCTCGCCCATCCGCTCGGGCTTGCGCGAGGTGTAGACGATCTTGCCGGTGATTCTGCGATGCTGCATCGGTGTTTTCCGCTGACGATAGGACTCGTCCTCCTAGGCCCGCCCCGCGCCCGCAGTCGGCGACGGGCGCGAGACTATCCGCAGGGCAGTTTCTCGTGACGCGGTCGGACCGGCCGACCTCGCGCCATGCTGTTACTCCGGGCGTCTTTCCCGTTCCCGGAGCCGTCATGAACCTGCTGCGCTGCGCCACCCATATCGTCGCCGATCTCGACGCCGCCACCACGCGGTTCGCGCAGTGGCTGGACTACAGAGTCGTCGAGCAGGGCGAGGTCGCCGCCGATCTCGCCGCCAGCTGGGATGCACCGGCCAGTGCCGCGCGCCGCTATGCGGTGATGCAGCCTGCCTCGGGCGCGGACGTGTTCCTGCGCTTCATCGAGGGCGATGCGGTGCCCGACTATCTGCCGATCCGCAGCTATGGCTGGGCGGCGATCGAGATCTGCGTGCAGGACGTGCTCGCGGTCAATGCTCGCATGCTGCACCCGAACTCGCCCTATCCGGTGATCGGCCCGCCGACGAAGATCGCCGGGATCGACACGATCCATCCGATGCAGGTGCGCGGGCCCGACCAGGAAACGCTCTACTTCACCGAGATCACCACCGACGCGCCCGACAGCGGACTGCCGACGGCCCATTCGCCGATCGACAAGCTCTTCATCCTGGTGCTCGCGTGCCGCGATATGCACGCGAGCGTCGACTGGTTCGCCGCCAACCTCAAGCTCGACATGACGAACCCGATCGCGATCCGCTATTCGATGATCGCCCACGCCTTCGACCTGCCGATCAGCGACCTGCACGAGATCGTCACCGCGAAGTGGCAAGGCGATGTGTTCCTGGAGTTCGATCAATACCCGGCGGGCACCGTCGTCCGCCCGCAGCATGAAGGCGCGCTGCCGCCGGGCGTGGCGATCTGCACGTTGATCCACCCGGCGTTCGACACGCTGGACCTCGACTGGTTTTCGGCCCCGGTGGTGCGCGACGGACCGCTCTATGCCGGGCGGCGCGTCGGGATGGTCAAGACGCCCGAAGGTGCGCTGCTCGAGATCGTCGCCGGCTAATATACGCACCGCCCCGGTAAAGCGGGGCGGCGGCCATCAAACCGGCGTCGCCACCCCGAGATACGCCGCCGCCAGCAACAAGGCCCACAGCGTCAGCACCATGCGGCGTGCGTTTGCGTTGGCGGTGGCGATCGCCGCGTCGGTCTCGGGCGTTGCGCCGTTCTCGACCATTTCACGGAACGCGACGAACATCGGCACGATCTGCTTGCGCACGATCAGCCCGATCGTGATGCACGCGCCGAGGATGATCATCTTGAGCGCGATGAACAGCGGCAGCTCGATCTTGCCGATCAGTGCCGCGATCCCGAAACCGAACAGCGCCGCCAACACGCCGTAGCGCACCATGATATCGGCCTTCTTGTAATCGGTGCCGCCGCCATGGTTGAGATGCACAGCCCAGGCGAGCAGCAGCCAGACGATGCTGGCCACACCGATCAGCAGCGGCACGTAGAACGGAACGTCGACCCACCCCTTCAACCAGGCGAGCCCGAAACCCGTCGGGAACGCGAGGATCAACGCGGTGCGCGGCGCCATGTCGATGTTGTTGAGGATCTTCAGCGCCATGCGGCGCTCGACCAGGGTGCGCTTGGGACCGACCAGGAAGTTCGAGCCGTAGAACGCGCCGAGATCGCCGCCCAGCCAATAGACGAAGACCAGGATGTGGATCAGCGTCAGTAATGCGATCGGCGTTTCCATGGGTCGGCTCTCTCGGATGGTCGGATGTGACGCCCGCCCTGCCCGATCGCGCGGCCGTGCACATTTGCAGCGCGGCGCACTGACCGCTGGGCGGCCATTCCTGCGCGACGCTTTGCTGCGGGTGCCGCGCTCCGGCTTGCTGCCGGCCTACGGACTTGCGCGACCGCGCCGCCGGCCAGATCTCCAGGAGACACATCGTGAAAGCCTATCAAATCGGGTCGCAGACCGGCCTCGACTCGCTCACCCCCACGACCCGGCCCGATCCGGTCGCGGGCCCCGGCGAGGTGGTGCTGAAAGTCCGCCTGATCGGCCTCAACAATCGCGATGTGCAGGTCCTCGACGGCAAGTACGGCGCGAAGAAGCCCGACGAGCGCGTGCCGACCTCGGAAGGCGTCGGCGAAGTGATTTCGGTCGGCGCCGGCGTCACCACCGTCAAGATCGGCGACCGCGCGGTGTTCGCGCATTTCACGAGCTGGATCGACGGCGATTTCTCGATGGCGTATTTCGGCGCCGATCTCGGCATCAGCTATGACGGCTGGCTTGCCGAGCAGGTCAAGGTGCCGGGCGCGGCGCTGATCCCGGTGCCCGCAGGCGTCAGCGACGAGCAGGCGATC
Organism: Sphingomonas sp.; assembly: GCA_043775965.1. Classification (GTDB taxonomy): domain Bacteria; phylum Pseudomonadota; class Alphaproteobacteria; order Sphingomonadales; family Sphingomonadaceae; genus Sphingomonas. Next base: position 615 of record JAYVRZ010000451.1, on the reverse strand, counting down.
CTCGCCTCGGCCGGCCTCACCGCCTGGCACGCGCTGGTCGAAGTCGGCAAGATCCAGGCCGGCGACCTCGTGCTCACGCTCGGCACCGGCGGCGTCTCGATCTACGCGCTGAAGATCGCCAAGGCGGCTGGCGCACGCGTCGCCATCACCTCGTCGAGCGACGAGAAGCTCGCACTCGCCAGATCGCTCGGCGCCGACATCTGCGTCAACTACAGGACGATGCCCGACTGGGCGGCCGAAGTGAACCGCCTCAGCGGCGGCAAGGGCGCCGACATCGTCGTCGAAACCGGCGGCCAGGCGACACTCGGCGCGTCGATCGACGCAGCCGCGGTCAATGGCCGGATCGTCATCATCGGCGCGCTGGCCGGCCCGGCAAGCGCAGGCTTGTCCAATTACGGCGCGATGATCGGCAAGAACCTGACGCTCAAGGGCATCGCCGAGGGCAGCCGCGCGATGTTCGTTCGCCTGCTGCGCGCGGTGGAAGCCAATGGCATCACGCCGGTGATCGACAAGGTGTTTCCGTTCGATCGGGCCGGCGAGGCGTATGCCCACCTCGCGAGCGGGTCGCATGTCGGCAAGGTGCTGATCAAGCTCGATTGATTCAGGGCGGTGGGC
>JAYVRZ010000450.1:0-21435 GCA_043775965.1 Sphingomonas sp. | reverse complement strand
CCGGCCTTCGCCGGGGTGGTGGGGGGCATTTTCCGCCGGCCCAGTCTATCGCCCTTGCCCTTGCCCTTGCCCTTGCCCTTGCCCCTGCCCTCGCCCTCGCCTCCTCTACTGCACCTCCCCGGCGGAGGCCGGGGTCCAGTTGGGGAACGTTGCTAATTGAGCGCAGCGGTTCGTTACATTGGACGTTCCAACTGGGCCCCGGCCTTCGCCGGGGAGGCGGCAGGACCAGATGGTACGTTACGCTACGTCCGCGCGGGGTTGGCGGATTGGTCCTCGGGCGGCTATGCGCTTGATCGAACATCGATAGCGCGCGGTTCCTGTCCCGGGAGTGAGCCGTGCCCACCCGGTCGCCGCCGCGGCCGACAGGTTAGGACGACCATGGAAGACGATTTCCGCAAGGCAGCACTCGATTATCACCGCTATCCCAAACCGGGTAAGCTCTCGGTCGAGGCGACCAAGCGGATGGCGACGCAGCGCGATCTGGCGCTCGCTTACTCGCCGGGCGTGGCTGCCGCGTGCGAGGAAATCGCCGCGGACCCGGACAAGGCGCGCGATTATACCGCGCGCGGCAACCTCGTCGCGGTGATCACCAACGGCACTGCGGTGCTCGGGCTGGGCGCGATCGGCGCGCTCGCGTCTAAGCCGGTGATGGAGGGCAAGGCGGTGCTCTTCAAGAAATTCGCGGGGATCGACTGTTTCGACATCGAGATCGACCAGCTCGATCCGCAGGCGTTCATCGAGGCGGTCCGCGTGCTCGAGCCGACGTTCGGCGGGATCAATCTCGAGGACATCAAGGCGCCCGAGTGTTTCGAGATCGAGACCAAGCTGCGCGAGGTGATGAACATCCCGGTGTTCCACGACGACCAGCACGGCACCGCGATCGTGTGTGCCGCCGCGGTGCGCAACGTACTCGAACTGCGGGGCAAACAGCTCGACCAGATGAAGCTGGTGACGTCGGGCGCGGGCGCGGCGGCGCTGGCGACGGTCGACCTGCTGGTGTCGATGGGGCTCAACCCCGAGAACGTCACGCTGACCGACATCAAGGGCGTCGTGCACAAGGATCGCGGCGACGTGATGCCGCCGAACATGGCGCGGTATGCGCGCACGACCAATGCGCGGACCTTGCCGGACGTGCTGGAGGGGGCGGACATCTTCCTCGGCCTGTCGGCGCCGCGCGTGCTGAAGCAGGAATGGCTGCACCTGCTCGCGCCCGATCCGCTGATCCTGGCGCTGGCCAATCCGGAGCCGGAGATCCAGCCGGCGCTCGTCCACGCGACGCGGCCCGACGCGATCATCGCCACCGGGCGTTCGGATTTCCCGAACCAGGTCAACAACGTGCTGTGCTTCCCGTTCATCTTCCGCGGTGCGCTGGACGTCGGTGCGACCGAGATCAACGAGGCGATGAAGGTCGCGGCGGTCGACGCGATCGCGGCACTGGCGCGCGCGACGGCGTCGGACGTGGTGGTGACCGCCTATGGCGGCGCGACGCCGGTGTTCGGGCCGACCTACATCATTCCCAAGCCGTTCGACCCGCGGCTGATCCTGCACGTCGCGCCGGCGGTGGCGAAGGCGGCGATGGATTCGGGCGTGGCGACGCGGCCGATCGAGGATTTCGACGCGTATCTGCGTGATCTCGAGGTGTTCGTGTACCGCTCGGGCCAGCTGATGCGGCCGATCTTCGCGCGCGCCAAACAGGCCGGGCGCTCGATCGCGTATGGCGAGGGCGAGGACCCGCGGACGCTGCGCGCGGTCCAGACGGTGATCGACGAAGGTATCGGTCGGCCGGTGCTGATCGGGCGGCGCGACGTGATCGGCCAGAAGATCGAGGCCAGCGGCCTGCGCATGACGATCGGCACCGATGTCGAAGTGCTCGATCCAGGTACCGACCGCGAGGTGTTCGATCCGTTGCTCGCCGGCTACAGCGCGCTGGTCGGCCGCCGCGGCACGCCGCCCGACAGCGCCGAGCGGGCGCTGCGGACCCGGCCGAGCGTGGCGGCGGCGATGCTGTTGCGCGAGGGGCGTGTCGATGCAGCCTTGTGTGGTGGCATCGGCGACTGGTGGACGCAGATGACGTACGTCATGCCGCTGTTGCCGCGGATGCCGGGCGTGTCGCGGCTGTATGCGATGTCGGCGGTGATCCTGCGGACCGGCAGTCTGTTCTTTTGCGATACGCATGTGACGGTCGATCCGACCGCCGAGCAGATCGCCGAGATGACGATGCTCGCGGCCGAAGCGGTGCGCGCGTTCGCGATCGAGCCGAAGGCGGCGTTGCTGTCGCATTCGAGCTTTGGCGCGTCGCGGTCGCCGTCCGCGCAGAAGATGCGTGCGGGGCATGCGTTGCTGAAAGAGATGGCGCCGGAGTTCGAGTTCGACGGCGAGATGCACGGCGATGCGGCGCTGTCGGAGGCGCTGCGGCGGCGGCTGGTCGGGGACAGCCCGTTGACCGGGTCGGCGAATTTGCTGGTGATGCCGAACATCGACGCGGCGAACATCGCGGTGTCGCTGCTGTCGGCATCGACCGAGTCGGCACCGCTGGGGCCGATGCTGCTGGGGCTCGCCAAGCCGTTGCAGATGCTGGTGCCGAGCGTGACCGCGCGCGGGATCGTCAACCTGAGCGCGATCGCGGTGGGGCAGGCGGCGACGGTGAGCGAGACGGCGTGAGGACGGGGGCCGATACGCGATGGTCGGCCCCGTTCCTACTCCGCCATACCGCGCAGATGAACCGAGGAACGGCACCGTTTCTTGCCGTGAGGGTAGAGTTCGAAGACGGTAATTCAGTCAAATACCCAATAGGGCTCGCCCTCGCTTGCCGATGACAGGAGCAGAACGGCAGCTACGATAGCTATTTCCCGCCAGTGAGGCCTGATCCGCCAACGGGCGATGTCTCAGCTATTCTTTCCATACCGGCAATCAACGGGCGACCTTTCGTGATCGCATCGCGAACGGATGGCAGTTGGAGCGACGCGGCATGAGCCTCCCTGGATTCCCAGACCTCGGTGATCCAGATGACATTGGCGTCGGCTGGATCGTCAGCGACCACGTAGCTTAGGCACCCAGGCATGCCGGCAACCCCCTTCACGAGAATGTCCGTGAGGGCGCTTCGCTTGCCCGCTTGAGCCGTCATCTTGCCGATCAGGCCGTACATGGTGTGCCCCTTGTCCATTGCTGCCGCTGGTCCGACAGCGACGATTGCGGCTGTGCCAGCGAGAAAGGTGCGTCGCTGGATCGTCATTGCTCTGGCGTAACGACAATCGAGCGGATGATAAAGCCGAACCGCGACCCGATCTGCCGCCACGCGATCCGCCCTTTCCCATTTCTCGATCGTTTACAGGACGGTGCGCCTCGTGGCGCTCGACTTTGATCGGTGCGTATGCCGATGGTTCATGAAACGCCGAGGCGTCGGCCAGGGTAGTGAATTCGAAAATGCCTGCGATAGGTGATGCCGCATCCCCCTCCAGCGTCTGTGCTACCGGTCCGATGCGGAGGATACGGCCTAGCTTGCCCGTACTCGGTTGGTCGAGACACTCGGGGAAGAGGGATCAGGTGTTGCGGGGAGCATCGTGTCCGAGCTTGGTATCGCTGCGAAGAATGCCACCTCGGCAACCGATTTCGGGGCGCCCTATGATTTGGAGCACCCTGTAAAGGGGCGCAATGACCGGGTTTTGGCGCATGCCAACGATGCCGACGACTTGTTACACGCCTGTCGCCGTTGCATCATCTTTGCATGATGACGTTCGGCTTTTCCACGCTGCTCGACCTTTTGAGTTGGATCGTCGCTATCACGTTGGGGGCGAAGGTACTGGCAACGCTCATACTGCTCAATTTTGACAAGAGCGTCTGGGATCGCCCCGGGTGGGGAGCGATCCTCTGGTGGTCTACCAAGATCACGCCGATAATCGCCGTGCCTTGCGCCATCTGCATCATGTGGTTGCAAGGCAAGACCGACCAGATCTGGGTTTTTGCCGGATTGATGGTGTTTGTCCTGGTCGCAGTGCCGTGGAAAATCCGCCAGCGCCGAGCGCGGATAGCTCATCGGGCAACCGTTCAATCACGCTCGTAACGTCAAGCCCTTGGCATCCCTACCGCCACTGATTATTCCCAATTCGATCCTTTCGGGAAGGCCGGATCGCATCGAACGATCACGGCGTCCGCGATACGGAACGGAGAAGTTGCAACGGTCACGGCCTGCCAAGCCGCTTCCGCCACATCGGTCGCCGTAGTGCCTTCGACACGCTGCCGGGACGTCGCGCGGAACGATGTTTCGGGCGCGCGACCGGGGATGACATCGGGTCTCAGAACGGTTCTCTCGCATCAGATCCCGGCGTACCATTCGTAGCCACGGTCTTCCCAATACCCTCCCTTTCCTCCACCGATGCCGGCGAAGCTGTCGACGAGCTCGATCCGCATGACGTATTTGGCGTGCTTGTACCCGAGCTGTCGTTCGACGCGCAGGCGGAGCGGCGCGCCGTGACCCACTTCGAGCGCGCGGCCGTTCATGTCGTATGCCAGGATCGTCTGCGGGTGGAAGGCGTCGATCAGGTCGATGCTTTCATAATAGCGGCCGCTGCCGTCGAAGGTCTGTTCGAGTTCGTCGGCGCAGTGGAGGACGGCGTAGCGCGCAGCGACCTGGGGCGCCGCGAGCCTGAGCAAGCTGCCGAGCGGAACGCCCGACCATTGCGCGATGCCGCTCCATCCTTCGACACAGTCGTGCCGCGTGATCTGGGTTCGCGCCGGCAGGCTCCGCAGTTGCGCCAGCGACAGTTCCAGCGGCCGGGACACCAATCCGTCCACCTTCAGCCGCCAGTCGACGAAGGCATTGCCCTGGAATGCGGCATAGTCTTCGCTATCGGGTTGCGACGTGCCGTTGACGCGAAACACCGGGGAAAGATCGGCCCTGGTATATTCGCGGGCGAGCGAGCCGCGTCCGACGAACCGCTGCGCGCGCATCGACAGCGTCTCGGCGGAGTCGAGCAACGCGTCTGTCGTTTTGCTGCCGGCAAGCCGGTCGCAACCCGAAAGCGCGATCGATCCCAATCCGAGTACGCCGCCCGTGAGAAGATTACGGCGCGATAAAATGGTCATTGCCCGGGTCCTTCGACGTCTATCGCGTAGCGCCCGGTCACCATCGAACGCATGTTGTTCCACACGCCGGACAGCAGCACCATCAGCACGTGCACGACGACGAACAGCACGAGCATGGAGGCCGTGGCGAAATGGATGGTGCGGGCCGACTGCCGGCCGCCGAACAGATCGAGCAGGATCGGCGCGGCCGCGTCGATCGCCGGCGACATCGTCAAACCCGTCAGCATCATCAGCGGTAGCAGTCCGCCGATCACCGCCAGATAGGACAGAGTCTGCAGCGCGTTGTAGCGGCGGGCGGCCTCGCCCTTCGGGAAGCGGAGGCGGGCGTGATCGCGAATGTCATGCCAGAGGTTGCGGGGCCGCATCGCACCGCCGGACAGCCGGAAGTCCCTCCGGAAATGCCCGCCGATGGCCGAGACGAGCAGATACAGCAGGCCGTTGATCACGAACAGCCACGCGAAGAAGAGATGCCAGCGCCGCCCCTTTGCCAGATCGGGTATCGATGGAAGCGTGATCCAGGCCGGGAACGCCCGCGGCACCATCTCGCCATCGTAGCGCGACGCGCCGAGCAGGCCGGTGGTCGGGATCGCGTGCCCACTGATTTCCAGGCGTCCGCGCGGCTGACCGCCAGCGTCCACCGACACGATCCGCGCGAGGAACGGATCGCTATCGGCGCCGATCTTACCCCAGTGCAGCGTCGGATAGGCGTTGAGGATCTGGAGGCCGCTCAGCAGCAGGATCGCCATGCAGACGACATTGATCCAGTGGGTCGCGCGCGTGACGACGCTATGCCGGCGGATCAGAACGGTGTGGCGGCGAAGGACGGGAACCCCTGCCTGATCCGGCCCGCCCTGATCCGGCCCGCCCTGGTCTGTAATGCTCATTGCGTCGTCCTTTGCTCTGGCAGGCTCGAGCGGCTCGGTGCCTGCCGCAAATGCGCGCTACCGTTGCCGGCAGCGCATTTGCGGGTCACATCGGCGGGACGACACCATCCTTGCCGACGACCACATGTTTGGTGGTGAGCTTGCCGCCGATCACGGTCGACGCGAGGAACACTGCGGCGCCGGGCTTCAGGTCGGCGGGCGTCGCCGGCGCGATCGTCACGACCGGCGTGTTCTGCGGGATTGCGATCGTCTTCTGCTGGCCGCTGCCATAGGACAGCGTGACGGTGCGGCCGCTGACACCTTTCACCAGGCTCGACACCGACGCGTTGGTCATCGAGCTGTGCGGTTTCAGATCCCAGCCGTAACTTCCTTCGCCCGTGCCCTTCAATGCCGGCGGAAAGATCAGCACTTCGAGCGCGCGATCGCCAGCACCCTTGGGCAGCGACGCGATGCCGACGAAGTCACCCGGCTTGATCGACGCCAGCGACGCGCGCCCGACGCTCGAAATCGTCCAGCCATCCGCAAGCGTGACGGCGGCCAGCCTTCCGTCGCGCGATTTCAGCGTCAGCACATTGCCACTGCGGCTGACGATCGCGCCCCTGAGATGCGTCGCCATGGGGGCGTTCTGCGCGTAAACCGGCGCGACCGCGATCAAGGCGCTCGACGCGACGAGGCCGATACGGACCATGAGAATATTCGACGTGCCTGTAATCCTTCAGCGATGATGTCTCACGAGACACGCTATCAATTCGGACGGTGCGGCCGGAACGTTACACCCGCCGCGAATCTTATTTGCGATCACCCGCCGGCGCGCTCGGCGACCGACCCTGCGGGCGGATCGTCCGGGCATTGCGATTTTTTGCGGCAAGGCGTTCGATGCTTCGGGAGTGGCTCCTGAAGTGCCGATGCCGCGCGTTGGCTTAGCCGCGGGCGGTTACGTTCGGCGTACGAACCGTATCGACGAGCCGTGCTTCACTCGATCCCGGACGGGCGATACGCGCATCCGGACAGAATATTCGGCGTGCGCTGTAACATCCCTCCTGCGCGGGACGAACTACAGGACAGGCGCTCAGGCACCGTCACGCATCTGCAAGCCGCGGTGTGCGAGGGTGAGCGATGACCGAATTCTCGAGGAGTATGGCTGCGATGACCTCAAATAGCACCGATGGGATCGATCGACGTCGTTTCGGCGTACTCGCAGCGCTCGGCGCGGCGGGTCTGGCGCTTCCCACCGCGATCAGGGCCGCCGGCCCTACCCTCCCCTCCGCACGGGCGGTCGTGCTCGTCCACGGTCTGTTTGCCGACGGGTCGAGCTGGTCCGAGGTGATTCCGTATCTTCAGGCGGCGGGCCTGGAGGTGGTATCCGTCCAGAACCCGCTGACGACACTGGAAGATTCGGTTTCCGCGGTCCGCAAGGTGCTCGCGCGTCTCGACGGCCCGGTCGTGCTCGCTGGCCATTCCTTTGCCGGTACGGTGATCACGGAGGCGGGCAATGCCCCCAACGTCTCGGCCCTGGTCTATGTCGCCGCGCGCGCGCCCGATGCGGGCGAGGACTATGGTGCACTGGTCAAGCGCTTCCCGCCTGCGCCGGCGAGCGCCGGAATCGTCTTCGATGGCGACGAGGGGCGGCTGACCGAGCAAGCGTTCCTGCGAGACTTTGCCGGCGACCTGCCCGAGGCCAAGGCCAAGATGCTCTACGCCGTGCAGCAGCCGTTCCACAAAGCCCTGACGATGGGCAAGGTGACCGAGGCGGCGTGGCGCGTGAAGCCGACCTTCTACGCGGTCTCGAGCGAGGACCGCACGATCAATCCCGACCTGGAGCGGTTCATGGCCAAGCGCATGATGGCGAAGACGATCGAAGTGAAAGCCAGCCACCTCTCGCTGATTTCGCACCCTCGCCAGATCAGCCGGCTCATCCTCGATGCAGCGGGCCAGCGCTGAGTTGGGCGGCTTCGCAAGGTCGACGAGCTTTTCGGGGCTGAGGACTCTCATCCTCCTGGTTGCCTTATGCATGCCAGCAGGGGCTTTTGCTCAGACCGAAAAAGCTGCGGCGAATGCCGCAGTCTTGGCTGCTTCACCTTCACGGTTGGTCTTCGCCCCGGGGAAGACGTCGAGCGGCTGGATAAGGTTCGAGTATTTTGCCGGAAACCGCATTTTCATCCCGATCACGATCAACGGGCGGCGCGTCATGGCGATGCTCGACAGCGGCGCGTCGTCGACGGTACTCGATGGCAGCTTCGCGTCGAAGCTCGGATTGAAATTCCAGAGCGACGAGACTGGCCAGGGCGTGAATGGATCGATTCACTATGGCCCGGTCCAGGGGATCGAACTGACCTTGGGCGACATGAGGTGGAGCAAGGGCGAGGCGGTCGCCATCGATCTTGCCGCTGTCAGCCGCCAGCTTGGCCGTCCACTCCCCGTCATTCTGGGCGGAGAAATGTTCACCGACGCGGTCGTCGAGATCGACTTCAAAGGTCACCGGATCGCGTTTCACGATCCCGCAACCTATGCGCCGCCGCCGAACGCCCCTGCCCTTCCCCTGACGAGCGTCGGCGAAAGCCTGGCGATCGCGGTCCTGATCGAAAATCATCCCGCCAATCTGGTGTTCGATCTCGGCAATGCTGGAGCGATAGACCTCTACCCCAAATTCTGGGAGCAGCCGGGCTTCATCGGCACACGCGGAATCTCGACGAGCCTTGCCGGGGGTGCAGGTGGGATGCGCGAGTTCAAGACCACGATGCTCAGCCAGATCGCGCTGGGCGGCACCGTCTTCCATGACGTTCCCTCACGGCTTTCCGACGGGACCACGGCGAGCGACGATCGGGCCGGCCGCTTGGATGGCAATATCGGGATCGCCATCCTGGGACGGTATCACCTGATCGTCGATCGGCCGCACAACAGGGTTATTCTCGACACCCCCGTCGACGTATCGACGCCGTTCAAGGTCAATCACGCCGGTCTGACGCTCAGGCCTGGCGGCGACGGGCCGACTACCGTCCTGCATGTCGCGCAAGGGTCGCCTGCCGCCGCTGCCGGCCTAGTCGCCGGAGATATGATCGCCACGGTCAATGGACGGAAGAGCAGCGATCCGACCGTGGAGGAGTGGCAGTCTGGCGTTGCTGGCCGGATCGTCCGGCTTGGCTTGAAAGACGGACGATCGATCACGCTGACGCTGGCGAAATATTACTGACCCAGGTTTCCGGTGCGCCGACATCTTCGACCAGCGGCCCTCACAAGCCATGCTCTGTCTTCAACCCCTTGATCGTTTCGAGGCGCATCATGAAACCCCATTTGAAATGGTTGCCGCCGGGGAAGTTGTCGTTGATCGCGACGACGAGGTGATTTCGACCTTCGATGAGGGGAAGGTCGAACCCTCCGTTTTGGAGCGCGACGCGGGCATCCGGCTGTTTCATCACGGAAGGCGCGGCATAGAGATTGCGGTCCGCGTAAACGAGGTTGCCGTTGAGGAAGACCCAGATTTCCCGCGCCCATCCAACGGCGACATGGACGGTTTGCGCGCGCTTCGCATCAATGCCGGTCTTCGCCCACACGGTCGAGATCACGGCTCCCGAACTGTTCGATCCGATCGCATGGGTCAGGTTGACGAGCCCCTTGCGTTCCGCCCGTATCGGCGTCCACGCTTGGTCGTCACCCGGCATTCGTCGATAGGTCACAGCGTCGCCGGTCGGTCCGTCGAACGCAGGGTCGATGTGCGACGGCAGGACAAGCGGCCGCGATACCAGCCAGGTCCTGACATAGTTCGGATCGGCTGCCGTAGGATCCGGGCTCGCCTTCAGCGGCTCCCTGCCATGCTCGTCCGGCGTCACGACCAAATTCGCAAACGTCGCAGGGCCGTGAAAGCTGATCGTTCCTTCGAGGGCGTCCCCCTCGAGATGCGCTACCGTCAGGGTCGGCGCTGCGCGGCCGTCCACGTAGACGAGCATGCGTTTTCCCATGACCACCATTTTAATGTGGTTCCAGCCGTCGGAGACGATCGGGGCGGCGGTCTGGTATTCGGGAAACAGGTCCCATTCGAAGCTGCCGTGCGACTGCGGCATATATTGCATGCAGTCGTTCGACCTCGGACAATCCGGTTGCGGTCTCAGGTACAGCACATCGGCATTGGCCTTGTCCTGCCGACGGAAGCGAATGCCGACGATACCCTTCCCGACGAGCTTCGTGTCGAATTCGATGGTGCCGTTCGAAAAGCTCAGCCCTGTCAGGACTGCGCTCCCCGTCTTCAACTCCAGCACGCCACCGGGGATGCCTTTCTGCTGCGCAAAGAGCGCCTCGCCGCTTGGCTCCCAATAGTCGGCCGTCATAGGGACGGCGATCGGCGCTGAAGTCTTGCGCGCGGCCGATGTCGATGTCCCAGCCAGAGTGGTCATGAGCACCGCGATTGCGAGCGACCGGATGGCCCGTGAACCGGACGCTTTATCTAGACTGAGGAACTGGGAGTGCTGAGAAAATTGCATCGGCTGGCCAATCGTTATCGATGGCGCGGCGCTCGCATGGCTCGATCGCATTATGCCAATAAAGAACCGATAAAGAGATGCTGCGCTGCCCTATCCAACCCTGTGAAAGCTTCGTATCGCCCACGCCATGTCGACGGATCATGAGACTATCGGTCCTTGGATGTTCGATCCGGCGGACGGCATGCTTCGAGGTCGAGAAGGCGAACGCAAGGTGGAGCATCGCGCCGCGCGGACACTTGCGCTACTTTGTGCGCGCCGCGGCGAGATCGTCTCCCAGCCGATGATCCTGGACGAAGTCTGGAACGGACGCTCGGTCAGTCCGAACAGCGTCGCCGTCGTCATCGCAGATCTCCGGCGCGCGCTTGGCGACGACGCACGTGATCCTCTGTATATCGAGACGGTCGCAAGGCGGGGTTATCGGTTGAAGCAGGAACCGCGACCTGCGGCGGTGGACGGAACAGTCGATCCGCAGCCGGTGATTCCTCGACGTGCCGCCTATCCGAGGCTTGTAATTTTGGCTGCCGCGCTGGGGCTGTTCATCACGGTAGCCGCATTTTACGGCTGGCTGGAATATGGTCGCACCGATGTTCGGATCGCAGTCGAGCCGGTGCGCAACGATACCGGCGTTGTCGGCTACGGGCCTCTTGCCAGTGCGATGAGCGAATTGCTGGTCAACCGGATCGCCACGTTCGAGGCCGTGGAAATCCAGCGACAGACCGGGTCCGAGAAGATCGTGGCGCCCGCTCATGGGCTTGTCATGCAATCGAGACTGATCCTCTGGAATGGCATGCCGACGCTCTCGATGACCAGCCAGGACCGCGGCGGCCATGTGGTATGGACCGGAATGGTGATGGGACCGCCGGGTGTTCTCGCGCAAAAGACGATCGCCGAACTGAGCGGGCTTCGAGCGATCACGCGTGCTCGTAGCGAGCATCCTTGTGGCGTGTTTTCGCACGCGCTGAATCGCAAATGTCAGGGGTAGATCGAAACGAACGGCAGACTGATCGATGTCGGCAAGGACGCCGCGCTGTTAGCTTCCAGTGACGTAAAATATACTTACCACGCCAATACCCGCCTACCGATCGCAGCACCGGCCGCCGTCACGATCAGGATTGCGATCGAATACCATAAGGCGACGAACGTCCGTCCATCGTTGACGCAGCCGATCGTATAGGCCGAGGCACCGAGCGCGCCCGCGAGCAGGCCGGCGATGCCGCCGGTCAATCCTGGCCGCACCGGCGCGCCCGTGCGCAACACCGAGAGGATCAACAGCAGCGCCGGCACCGACGCCAGTAGAATGGCGGTGACGCAATGCAGCACCGATAGGCTCGAATGTCCGGTGAGCGGGAGCCCCGACGTGTCGCTGACGGCGCCGACCGCGAGCAGCAGTACGCTCGGGACCAGCAGCAGAGCGGTGGGCGCGCGCCGATCGGGCAAGGCCGCCCGTCGCGCCAGGATGATCCCTGCGACCACGAGCGAAAGCGTGCAGGCGATCTTGAACAGGAACGGCGTCGTCCGCACCAGCAGTCCGATATGAGGCCTGGCGCCGACGCCCAACAGGATCACGCCGATCGACGCGGCCATCGCCAGCGCTACGGTAACGGCGAAAAATCGTCCGGATTCGACCCCGCCAAAGCCACGTCGAGCGCCAGCTTCCCCGGAGAGATCGCGTATCAAACGGTCGGTTTCGATCGAGGCCATCAGTCCTTGCCCTTCCTTGTATTCAGGCCGCCCGTTTCGGCCAATGCCACCAGCCGTTGCAGCGCGCGGTGAAACGTCACGCGTATCGCGCCCTCGCTCGTCATCAGTCTGTCGGCGGTCGACTTGACCGACGCCCCCTCGATCGCCAGCGCGCGCACGACGACCTGCTGCCCTTGCGGCAGCTCGGCCAGATGTCGATCCACGTCCAGAAGAGCGCGATCGAGGTCTTCGGCAGGCGCTTCGAACATCTCGGCAAATTCGTCGAAGGTCAGATCGACCCGGTGCCGCGCCTCGCGCGTCGCCTGCCTGACCGCATCGACGAGTTTGTAATGCGTGATGGCGTGCAGCCACGGCAGGAACGGCCGTGCCTCGTCCCATGTATGCCGTTTGGTATGAAGACCGATCAATACCTCCTGCACCACATCCTCCGTCTGATCTGCGTTCAACCGCAACCGCGCCAACCGGCTGCGCACCAACCGCCGCAGCATCGCCGCGATTTCCTCGAGCAAGCGCCGATAGGCGACCGCGTCCCCGCGACGTTCGGCGCGCATGGCATCGGCCCACGGGCGCTCGCAAGGATTCACGGCCGCGCCTCTCTTTCGCGCGACGACACGCGCGCCATGTCCGCCTTCAAGTCTTCACGCCTGCGCATCCGTCGAAATAAATCTGCCGTTTGAGCCGTAACCATGTTGCGCAGACCGAGTGTGAACCGAACACCCTTATAGAGCGCTCGTTGCTCGGTCACGGAGTACGCGCGATGTACCTAAGAACTGTTCGAGTGATACGCGATACCGGAAACGATAAAAAGATCGATCCACGATGATGTGGTTCCGGTCGTAGCCTTCAACAGAAGACTTAACGGCCAGTTCGGACATATATTCGGCGGCTGTCGCTGAGCGGACATTCGACGCCGCCCATCTTTCTCTTGCGAATAGAGCAATTTCCCATGAAATATCTGATCACTCTCCTGACGGCGGTCGGCGGTATTGCCGCGCTTTCTGCTCCCGCCATCGCGGCCGGTTCGGGCAAGAACGCCGAGCCCGTCAAGAACATAGTCCTGGTCCACGGGGCGTTTGCCGACGGATCGGGTTGGCGCGGTGTCGCCGACATCCTCACGCATGACGGCTATTACGTGACCGTCGTTCAGGAACCCGAGACCACGCTGAAAGACGATGTCGCCGCCACCCAGCGCGCGATCGCGCAGAGCGATGGCCCCGTCATTCTCGTCGGCCACAGCTATGGCGGCGTCGTCATTACCCAGGCCGGAAACGTGCCCCAGGTTCGGGGTCTCGTCTATATCGCGGCCATCGCGCCCGAGGCAGGCGAAAAGCTCCAGGATCTGCGGGATAAGTTCGCGCCGGCGACCAATAACGTGACGAAGAGCGCCGACGGTTTCCTGACACTCGATCGCGCGACGTTCCGCCACGACTTTGCGGCCGATCTTCCGCCGGCGACAGCGGCCTTCATGGCCCAGTCGCAAGTCCCTATCAGCGCAGAGGCGATCGCCACGCCGGTTACTGAAGCGGCGTGGCAGTCCAAACCCAGCTGGTACGCGGTCGCCAAGCAAGACATGAAGATCAACCCCGATCTCGAACGATTCATGGCCAAGCGGGCTGGAAGCACGACGGTGGAAATAGCGGGAAGTCACTCGATCTACGCGTCGCAGCCTCAGGCCGTCGCGCGTCTTATCGAGGAGGCGGCGCGGGGCGCGCGTTAATGACATGAGGGCTCGGCGCTGTTGCAGCCGGTCGGACGATCGGGCGGCTTGCTCGGAATCTGCAGATACGCCACGCATCTTCATCCGCTAAGGTGTTGTATCGGGTGGCGTTATGAGCAGATGCCGCTAGCATGACACCCGCGCACGCCTGACTCGCAGGCATGTCGAGATTTACGGTCGGAGTCGTCCCATGTCCGAAATTCGGCACCCTGCCCGCTGGCCCCATATCCTTGCTGCGCTGATCGGCATTCTAGGGCTGATCAATCTCGCCGGCGGCATATGGCTGGCAGCACTGGGCGGCAGCCTGTTCTACATCGCTGCCGGGCTGGCAATGCTGGCAACTGCGGTACTCCTGTGGCGCCGGCGTGTCGCAGCGCTGCACGTGTTTGCCGCGCTGGTGCTGGGTACGGTGATCTGGGCTTGGGCCGAGATCGGTGCGGACTGGTGGCCGCTCGTGCCGCGCGGCGACCTGATCTTCATCTTCGGTGCGTTGCTGGCACTTCCCTGGACGGTGAAACGCCTGACGCCGGGTACGACGTGGCTGCGCAGCGCCGGACCGCTGGCCGCGACGCTGGCGGCAGCAGCGCTGTTCGGTGCCGTCTCGTTGACGCACGACCTGCATAATCTCGACGGCACGCTACCGGGGCCGCGCTATGCGCTGGCGGCCAATTTGCACGGCGTGCCCGACGACGATTGGCAGGCCTATGCGCGCAGCTGGTACGGCGACAAATTTTCACCGCTGACGCAGCTCACCCCGGCCAATGTCGGCAATCTGAAGGTCGCCTGGCAATTGCGCACCGGCGACATGAAGCGCGACACCGATCCCGGCGAGACCACGTACGAGATGACCCCGATCAAGGTCGGCGACACGGTCTATCTCTGTACGCCGCACAATTGGGTGATCGCAGTCGATGCGGAGACCGGCAAGGAGCGCTGGCGCTTCGATCCGAAAATCGCAACATCGTCGAAGAACATGCAGCACCTGACCTGCCGCGGCGTATCCTATTGGGATGGCGCAAAGTCCGGGACCGCCGTCGGCGATTGCCCGCAGCGTATCTTCCTCGCCACCAACGACAGCCGACTGATCGCGCTCGATCCGCGAACCGGTGCGCTCTGCCGCAGCTTTGGCCAGAACGGCACTGTCAGCCTGCTGCCCGGCCAGCCGCACTACAACCAGGGCTGGTACCAGGTGACCTCTGCGCCGTTGGTTGCCAAGGGCCTCGTCATCACCGGTGGCGCGGTGTTCGACAACATCGCCACCAAGGTCCCTTCGGGCGTCATCCGCGGCTATGATGCCGCGACCGGCAAGCTGGTCTGGAACTTCGATCCGGGCAACCCGACCGACACCGCCCCGCTCGGCACCGGCAAGCAGTACACGCCGTCGTCGCCCAACAGCTGGAGCACGCCCGCGGCCGATGAGGCGCTCGGACTGGTCTACCTGCCGATGGGCATGGGCGCAGTCGATCAATGGGGTGGCAACCGGCCCCCGACGACGGAGCGGTTCGCCACCTCGGTACTCGCGCTCGACATCGCGACCGGACGTCCGCGCTGGATCTACCAGACCGTGCATCACGACCTGTGGGACATGGACGTGCCAGCGCAGCCCGCGCTGGTCGACCTGAATCTGCCAGGACGTGGCCGCATTCCGGCGCTGGTCCAGTCGACCAAGACCGGCAATCTGTTCGTGCTCGATCGTCGGACCGGCAAGCCGATCTTCCCGGCGCCCGAGCGCGCGGTCCCGGCCGGTGCCGCGCCAGGCGATCGTACATCGCCTACGCAGCCCTTCTCGTCGGTTTCGCTGATGCCGGCGCCCGCGCGTGAGAAGGATATGTGGGGCACGACGATGCTCGACCAGCTCTGGTGCCGGATCCGCTTCAGGTCGCTCGATTATCGAGGGGCGTTCACACCGCCGTCGCTGAAGGGATCGCTCGTTTTTCCGGGCAATTTCGGCGTGATGGACTGGGGCGGCATTTCGATCGATCCGGTGCGGCAGGTGATCTTCGCGCACCCCAACTACGTCGCGTTCGTCGACCGGCTCGTGCCGCGTCGCGACGATAGCGGTGGCCCCGACGAGCGCGGCCCGGCCGGCGGATCGGATCGCCGTGGTTCTCAGGAACAGGGCTACAACCCCAACACCGGCGCGCCGTTCGCGGTCGACATGAACCCCTTCCTGTCGTTCGCCGGATTGCCCTGCCAGGCGCCACCCTGGGGCTATGTCGCGGGAATCGATCTCACCACGGGCAAGAAGGTCTGGGAGCACAAGAACGGTACGATCCGCGACGAGACGATCCTGCCGCTTCCGTTCAAGATGGGCGTGCCCTCGCTTGGCGGCCCGATCACGACGGCTGGCGGAGTCGCGTTCATGGCCGCGGCGATCGACAACTATGTCCGCGCCTATGATACGCGCACGGGCAAGGTCCTGTGGCGCGCCCGCCTCCCGGCTGGTGGCCAGGCGACGCCGATGTCGTATCGCTCGACCGCCAGCGGGCGGCAGTTCGTGGTGGTCGTAGCCGGCGGCCACGGCTCGCTCGGCACCAAGCTCGGCGATCATGTCATCGCCTATGCGTTACCCAGATAGGACCCGCTCTGGATCGGCCGGCGGGCGGCAACGTTCGACTATGGATCATCGCGGCGGTGGGCCCGCCAGGCGCACCGCGCGCAGAGCGGGATCATTCGGGATCCGTTGCCGCGGCGCACCTGTCCGAACACTGTAGCGAAGACCGTATCGCCAGGCTCGCGACCAGAGCGAATCGGATGTACCGGGGCAGAGATAAAGGTATTCTTATACGCTGCCAGATTTCCAACCAGTCCGACGAAGCGGAAAGCGAATGGTATCTGCTATGCGCTTTCGGTCCGCGAGGATAATCTTGCTGCAAACGATCGCCGCCTAATGCCCTGGCGAGGCAGCGAAATAATGGTCGGAGCGACAGGATTCGAACCTGCGACCCCCACACCCCCAGTGTGGTGCGCTACCGGGCTGCGCTACGCTCCGACCGAACGGGCCGCGGTAAGGCGACCCGAGGGGGGCGCACTACGCGGGGTCGCGGCGCGATGCAAGCGGGAACAGGTCGATCGGGGCGCGCGCGAACACGGGGGACGCCCGGTCGTGGTGACAACACGTCTCATCCTGTGGCGATCGGTTGCGCGGCGTGTCCAGCGATGATAGCGGGCGGACCAATGCGGGCGCGATGCGCGCCGTCCAGCCCGACCCATCCTTCAAGCCGGATCTGGCCCACCTCCAGATACGGCGCAGCCAGATACGGAACTCGATGTTCATCTCACCAGCTTATGCCCAGGCCGCAGACGGCGCCACCACGGCGGGGGGCGGGATCGCCTCGTTCCTGAGCCTCGCGCCGCTCTTCCTCGTGTTCGTCGTGTTCTATTTCCTGATGATCCGTCCGCAGCAAAAGCGGATGAAGGCGCTACAGGCGTCGGTCGCCGCGGTGAAGAAGAACGACAGCGTCGTGACCGCCGGCGGGATCCTCGGCAAGGTCGTCAAGGTCGAGGATAACGTCGTCGAGGTCGAGATCGCGCCGACGGTGCGCGTCCGCGTCGTCAAGTCGACGTTGACCGACATCACCAGCCCGAACACGAAGCCGGCCAACGACTGATGTTGGACTTTCCGCGCTGGAAGATTGGGTCGATCATCGCGTTGCTGGCGGCACTCTGCCTGCTGGCGATCCCGAGTTTCCTCCCCGAGAGCACCACGAGCCAATGGGGGCGGATACCGCATCCGCACATCAACCTCGGGCTCGATCTCGCCGGCGGCAGCTACCTGCTGCTCGAGGCGGATACCGCCGACCTCGCCGCGACGCGGATCGAGGCGATGCGCGACAGCGTCGCGGGCACGATGCGCAACGGCACGCCCCGGATCGAGATCGGTGACATTTCGACGCGCGGTGGCCAGCTGAGCTTCCTGTTGCGCGATCCGAGCCAGGTCGACGCGGCGCGCGAGCGTCTGCTGGCGATCACCGGTGGTGGCGCGGGGATGAGCGGCCAGCGTGAGTGGGACATCAACGTCGTCGACACGAGCCGGTTCGTGCTCAAGCCGACCGAGGCGGGCCTGACGCAGGCGATCGACACGGCGATGAAGGACGCGACCGAAGTCGTCCGTCGCCGCATCGACGCGCTCGGCACCAAGGAGCCGACGATCGTCCGCCAGGGCGCGACGCGGATCGTGGTGCAGGTGCCGGGGTTGAAGAACCCACAGGCGCTGAAGGAGCTGATCGGCAAGACCGCCAAGCTCGAGTTCAAGCTGGTCGACGAGACCGCGAACCCGGCCGACCTGGTCAAGGGGATCGCGCCGATCGGTAGCCAAGTGCTGCCGTACCCGGGCAACCCGCGCGGCGTGCCGTTCATCGCGGTCAAGCGCTCGGTGATCATCTCGGGCGACCAGCTCGCCGATGCGCGCCAGGAGTTCGAGCCGCAGACCAACGCGCCGCAGGTGGCGATCACGTTCGACGCGGTCGGTGGTCGGCGCTTTGCTAAGGTCACGACCGAGAACACTAACAAGCCGTTCGCGATCATCCTCGACAATTCGGTGATCTCCGCGCCGAACATCAACGAGCCGATCCTCGGTGGCCGCGCGTCGATCTCGGGCAATTTCACGGTGGAGTCGGCGAACGCGCTGGCGATCTCGCTGCGGTCGGGCAAGCTGCCGGTCAATCTGAAGACGATCGCCGAGAGCACCGTCAGCCCCGATCTCGGCAAGGATTCGATCCGTGCCGGCGTGCTAGCCTCGATCGTCGCCGCGCTGCTCGTGATCGTGTTCATGTTCGTCACGTACGGCCGGTTCGGCCTGTATGCGAACCTCGCGGTGGTCATCAACATCCTGGTCATCGTCGCGGTCATGGCGATGCTGAACGCGACGCTGACGCTGCCCGGTATCGCCGGGTTCGTGCTGACGATCGGTACCGCGGTCGACGCCAACGTGCTGATCAACGAGCGTATTCGCGAGGAACGGCGACGCGGGCGTAGCGTGATCCAGTCGGTCGAGCTCGGCTACAAGGAAGCATCGCGGACGATCTTCGAGGCCAACGTGACGCACGCCATCACCGGCGTGATCATGCTGCTGCTCGGCTCGGGTCCGGTGAAGGGCTTCGCGGTCGTGCTGCTGATCGGGATCTGCACGTCGGTGTTCACCGCCGTCACGTTCACGCGGATGATGGTCGCGCTGTGGCTGCGGAAGAACCGCCCCACCACGATAAACATATGATTCGCTTCACCTCCATACCGTCACCGCAGCGAGAGCCGGGGTCTCATTATAACGGAGAGACCCCAGCGTCCGCTGGGGTGACGGCAGTGTGTGATGTTGCGACGGGATCTTCGATATGCGCCTGCTGAAACTCGTACCCGACAACACGAACCTGAAGTTCGTTTCGCTCCGTAAATGGGCGTTTGGGCTGACCCTGCTGCTGTCGCTGCTCGCGATCGGTCTCGTCGTGACGAAGGGCCTCAACATGGGCGTCGACTTTGTCGGCGGCGTGCTGATCGAAGAAAAGTTCGCGACCCCGCCGTCGATCGACGCGGTGCGGACCGAAGTCGACCGGCTCGGCGTCGGCGAAGCCTCGATCCAGTCGTTCAGCGATCCCAGGACGCTGTCGATCCGCCTGCCGATCCCGCAGGTCGGTGACGAAGGCGCGACCAACCGCCTCGTCAAGAAGGTGTCGGACGACCTCGCCGTGAAGTTTCCCGGCGCGACCTTCTCCAAGTACGACACGATTTCGGGCAAGGTGTCCGAGGAGCTGATCAGCAAGGGCTTGCTCGCCGTCGGTCTCGCGATCCTCGGGATCGCGCTGTTCGCGGTGGTGCGGTTCGAGTGGCAGTTCGGCGTGTCGACGGTCGTTGCGATCGTCCACGATCTGCTGATGACGCTCGGCTTCTTCGCGCTGACGCAGTTCGAGTTCGACCTGAACATCGTCGCGGCGGTGCTGACGATCATCTCCTACTCGATCAACGACAAGATCGTGATCGACGACCGTATCCGCGAGAACATGCGCCGGTACCGCAAGATGGACATGCGCGAGATCATCGACCTGTCGGTGAACGAGACGCTGCCGCGCACGGTGATGACGTCGGTGACGATCCTGCTCGCGCTGGTCGCGATGCTGATCCTGGGTGGCCATGTGCTGCGCGGGTTCACCGCCGCGATGATCCTGGGTATCGTCGTGGGGACGTACTCGTCGATCTACGTGTCGTCGTCGCTGCTGATCACGCTGGGGCTGCGGGCCGATCCTGCGCCGCGCAAGGCGGGCGTGCAGGACGGTGCCGAGCGGGTGGGTCCGAAGGTCGAGCGTTGATCACTATGCTGTTGTCATTCCCACGCAGGCAGGAACCCATATTGGCTGCCGTCTCGATCGAATCGCTTGCGGTTGCCAATCTGGGTCCCCGCCTCCGCGGGGATGACGAACGCTTGCCATGAGAATGGACCGCGAGAAGACCGATGGGCCGATGATCTCGGCGTTCGGTCGTGGCGGGTTCAAGGTCGACGACGGCTATTACACCGCGCTGGCGATCAGCCCGGCGCGGGCCGATGGCTGGGAGCCGCCGGCGTTCGAGGCACTGGACGTGTCGGATGTCGCCGCGTTGCTCGCGATCGATCCGGTGCCCGAGTTCCTGTTGCTGGGGACGGGACCGACGCTGCGCCAGCCTCCCCTCGCGTTCAAGCGCGCGGTCGAGGCGCGTGGGGTGGGGATCGAGGCGATGGATAGCCGGGCTGCCGCGCGCGCGTGGGCAGTGCTGCGCGGCGAGGGCCGCTGGATCGTGGCGGCGTTGTACCCGCTCTAAGCGTCGCGCCAAGGCACATATCGGCCGCTGCGTTCGCGGTCCTGGGCCCCCGCTTTCGCGGGGGAACAGTTCTGGGGTTGCCGGCCTGCCTAGTCGATCCGCTTCGTTCCCGGATAGGCGAACAGCAGGTCCGCGTCGGGGCTGGTGGAGACGGTTTCGCTGCCGGTCATGGTCGCGCATTCTCCCGCCTTGAACGCAACGCCGGCGACTTCTCCCGAGCCGGCGATCGGGATCACCCAGCCGGTCGTGCCTGCGGGCAGGTTGACGACATGGTCGCCGCCCTTCCAGCGTTCGAGCACGAACTTCGGACCCTCGACCATGATCGTGCGGCCGGTCTCGACCTCGACCGGCGGCGCGACGGGGACGTAGGGCGTGGGATCGGCGACGGCGATGCCATCCTTGAGGTGGAGTTCGCGGTCGCTGCCGTAATCGTAGAGCCGGTAGGTGGTCTCCGAATTCTGCTGGACCTCGATCACGGTCAGGCCGCCGCCGATCGCGTGGATCGTGTCGGAGGCGCAATACATGAAGTCGCCCGGCTTCACGGGCTTCCAGTCGAGCTTGTCCTCGATCGTGCCATCGATCGCCGACTGGCGCAGTTCGTCCTTCGAGATCGGCTGCTTCGTGCCCACCGCGATCGTCGAATCCGGCTCGGCCGCCAGGATCGTCCAGCATTCGTCCTTGCCGCGCGGCAGGCCGCGCGCGTGCGCCTGATCGTCGTCGGGATGGACCTGCACCGACAGCTTCTGGCTGGTGAAGAGATACTTGATCAGCAGGTCCGGCGTGGTGTCGC
>JAYVRZ010000449.1:0-8864 GCA_043775965.1 Sphingomonas sp. | reverse complement strand
AGACGATCGCCAGAACTCCGATTGCCAGGACCCCGATCCCCCTCTCTCTAAGGTCAGCGAGTCGCGATCTGGCGTGAGGGTTCGCCCAGCGCGCGGGTCGCCAGGTCGTGCGACGACATGACGACGCCAGACGGGAGATCCATCGCCACTGCCGGTCGTTCTAGCACTGCTGCATACAGCGCGCGGGCTTCGGACATGCGCCCGGTCCGCTGGTATACCGACGCCAGGTTCAACATCAGTTCGGGGCGCTGCGGGAAGATCCGTCGCTCGGCGACGATGCGCCGCTCCGCTAGCGCCAGGTCGCCCGAGGCGATCGCCGTATAGCCGGTTCGATCGACGGTCGCGGACGGGGTCGCCAAAGCAGGCGTCGCTGCGCCCAGGGTTGCGAGAACGAACAGGACGGCCTTGCGCATCGCTCATCTCCAATGACCTTCGCGGACATGGAAGGTTTCATTTTTATGACGTCAGTGTGTCACTTCGATGACGATCGCGCAAGCTGTCTACCTAGGCGCCTCTCGCTGCCTCACCCGCCGCCGGTCCAGACAACGAAAAAGGGCGGCCCCGTAGGACCGCCCTTCAAATTTCCGATGCTGTACGCGGTGACTTAGAAGTCGTTGCGATACTGCTCGTTGCCGATGAAGCCGAGTTTGGTGATCGACGACCGCTTGATCACGGCCAAAGTACGATCGACCACTTCGTAGCGCGCCTGCGGATCAGGCTGGAAGTGGAGCTCGGGCTCAGGCGTCATGCCCGCGCTCTGATCCAGATACTGGCGCAGCGTGACTTCGTCGACCGGCGAGCCGTTCCAAGCCACGACACCCGCCGGATCGATCGTGATCTTGTTCTTCTCGGGATTGACTGGGTTCTGCGGCTGGTTCGGGCTGTTGACCGGAAGGTCGACCTTCACCGCATGGGTCTGGATGGGGATCGTGATGATGAACATGATGAGGAGAACGAGCAGGACGTCGATCAACGGCGTCATGTTCATTTCCATCATCGGCCCGCCGTCATCGCTGCCGCCGCTCATTGCCATTTCATACTACTCCTAAATACGTCCGAACGATGATCAGCGATTGGCATCAGCGCTCGGTGGTGCCGCCCGGGGGCGGTTCGGAGATGAAGCCGACGCGGGCGAAGCCGGCCCGCTGCATCGTGTAGATCGTGCCGCCGATGCACTTGTACGGCGCGTTGACGTCGCCGCGAATATGCGCCTCGGGCAGTTCGAGGCCCGCAGCGTTCGCGCCTCCCTGACGATCGATCTCGGCCTTCAGCTTGACCACGGCCCGGTCGAGCAGCTCGGTCGAGGTGACCGGGCTCATGCCCCAATACACCGCGCAGCTGCCGTCGGGCTTGGTCGTCACCGACAGCGAGACGTTCTCGGGCTTGGTCATCGTCGGATCGAAACGAACCTCCGGAAGCTTCAGCTGGACCGCCTGGACCGCGACGGTCGTCGTCACCAGGAAGATGATCAGGAGCACGAGCATGACGTCGACCAGCGGCGTCGTATTGATGTCCGATATCGATTTCTCGGTGGAATCGCCACCAACACTCATCGCCATGTGCGAACTATCCTATTCATATAATCGCCACCGGAACGGCCGGCGGAAAGGAAGCGGGGCCACCGACAGCAGCCCCGCCTTCTCGTCTCAGTTGGCGCGCGGCACGCCACCGGCCTGACCGGCGGTCGTGGTCGTGGTTGCGGGCTTGACCGGAACCGGCTTGGCGCCCGAAGCGATCGACGGACGAACCGCACCGTTCGAAGCGAGGAAGCCCAGCACGTCGTTCGAGAAGGCCGACAGGTCCTCTGCGATCGCCTTGTTGCGGCGCTGCAGCCAGTTGTACGACAGCACGGCAGGAACCGCGACGACGAGGCCGAGTGCGGTCATGATCAGCGCTTCGCCGACCGGACCTGCGACCTTGTCGATCGATGCCTGACCCGACGCACCGATCTTCACCAGTGCGCGGTAGATGCCGATAACGGTACCGAACAGACCGATGAACGGCGAAACCGAACCGACCGTCGCGAGGAAGGCAAGACCGCCACCCAGCTTCGAGTTGATCGCGGCTTCCGACCGCGCCAGCGAACCGTGCAGCCAGTCATGTGCCTCGACCGGGTCGGTCAGCTTCGAATGCTGCTCCTGAGCGGCCAGGCCGTCGTCGACGATCTGCTTGTAGGCCGAGTTCTTCTCGAGCTTGGCCGAACCCTCGCGCAGCGAGTTCGACTGCCAGAAACCCTGGCGAACGCGCTTCGCCTGATTGATCAGCTTCTGCTGCTCGAACAGCTTCGAGAACAGGATGTAGAACGACACGACCGACATCAGCACCAGGATGCCGAACACGGTCTGCGAGATCAGGCCGCCTTCGCGAAGTGCGGCTTGCAGGCCGTACGGGTTGGCGTCGGGAGCAGCGGCCCCGGCCGCTGCAAGAATGGTGGTGATCATGGTCGGTTTAGTCCTCTGACTGAATTTTATCTGGTGCGGTTAGGGTAGGTGGGATCAATCCTCTGGAAGGACCCACCGGACGTTCAACTGGTACGACGACCCAATCGGATTACCGTTCTCGTCCTTGGCAGGCGTGAAACGGATCCTGGCCTTGGAGATTCGGCACGTCGCGTCGTCGAGCGTCGTGTTGCCGCTGGACGTCGTAACCGCACAGCCGGTTACCCGGCCGTCTGGCCCGATCGTCAGCTTGGCCGACACACGACCCTGAGCACCTTCACGCTGTGCCGCCGGCGGATAGTTATCCGGCCCGAAATACTGCGCTGGGTTTCCCTTCAGGCCTGCAGCCTGAGACACGCGGGGTGCCGGAGGTGCAGCAGGCGGTGCCGGCGGCGCGGGAGGCGCTGGCGGTGCCGTCGGCTGGAACCGAGGGATGATGCTCGACGTCGTCAGCGCGGGCGCTGGCTGCGGCGTTACAACGACCGGCGGCGGCGTGACGACAGTCGTCGGCGGCGGCGGCAGGTTTGGCTGGTCGGGCGGCGGCGGCGGGGGCTCGTCGGGCGGAGGCGGCGGCGGCGGCGGCTCCACGTCGAACGTCGTCATCTTCTCCTGGGCCTTTTTCACGTACTGGTACGCGAGGCCCGTGACGAAAGCGTAGCCCAAGGCCGCATGAATCAGCGCGACGATCACGATCGCGACGATTTTGCCTCCGGACATCTTCTGGTCAGTATAGGCCATTCAGAAACGACACTCCCTTAATCTGCCTGCTCCGTACGCGCATGCCCGCACTCGGTGCGCGGCACAAACGTCTGCCGTTGGCCGGAATAACCACGGGGCAGTGTCCAAGTCCTATCGCCACGTCATGCGACACGCAAACGCTTTGTCGGACGCAACAAACGTACAACCTCGGGATGGCAGAATTATTTCTGTATCGTTCAGCTTCGATGGCGTAGCTCGAAGGGATGAATCTTCCCTTTAACGTTACGGCCTCATGTGCGGCGCTCGCCCTCACGGCGATGCCCGTGATCGCCGCGCATGCACAGGTTACGCCGAGTGATGCGGCCTCTCGTGACGATAGCGGTATCACAGCGCTCGGTTACGCCGACACCGCGGACCTGGTCCTGGCCGCGCCGGTGATCGTCGATGCGACGGTTCGGTCGACGACCCGGATCAAGCCGGCCGAGGCCACCAATCTGGCGCCGGGGCTGGAGCGACTTTATATCGAGGCGGACGTGACCGCACTGATTCGCGGGTCGGACGGGCTGCCGCCGCGAATCGGCTATCTGCTCGACGTGGCGCCGGATGCGCGCGGTCGCGTGCCGAAGTTCAAGAAGGCGCGCGTGCTGGTATTCGCGCGGCCGGTCGCCGGCGCGGCGAACCAGGTCCAGCTCGTCGCCCCCGATGCGCAGATCGACTGGACGCCGGCCGCCGACGCACGCGCGCGCAAGATCGCGCAGGACGCGCTGGCGACCGACGCACCGCCCGTGATCACCGGTATCGGCAACGCGTTCCACGTCGCCGGTGCGCTGCCCGGCGAAGGCGAGACACAGATTTTCCTGACCACCGCGGACCAGCGCCCGGTGTCGCTCTCGATCCTCCGCCGGCCTGGCGAGCAGCCGCGATGGGCGGTCGCGCTCAGCGAGATCGTCGACGAATCGGCAGCGCCCCCTGCCCCCGACACATTGCTCTGGTATCGCCTGAGCTGCGCGCTGCCACAGGCGCTGCCCGAGCGCAGCACGACCTCGCTCGAGGCCGCCGATGCGGTGATCGCGCGCGAAGATTACGCGTTCGTGCTGAACGCGCTCGGACCCTGCGGCCGGACGCGAAAGAGCTAGGCGATGTCGAGCAGTTGCCCGGTCGTGGACCGTGCCTGCTCGAGAAATGCGACCGCTGCCGCCACGTCGTCGGACTTTGCGCTTGCCGCCGGGCAGACTGCGTTCAGACGCTGCCCGGGTGCCAGTTCGATCGCCAGCGGACCGATCGAAGCTCTCGCCTTCGATGTCGAAAGCGCATCGAGCGATGCCGAGATCAGCACGATGATCGAGCCTGCCTCGGCCCCCCGGACGAGCGCCGCGATGTCGTCACCCGGTTCCAGCGTCAGCAGCAAGGCGTCAGCTCCCGGTTTCAACGACGATGGCGGATGAGCGTGACGCCGATCGATTCGCCCGCCTCGGCGATCGCCAGCTTCACGATCTTCACCTGCACGCGCAGCACCCGCGCATCCTGCAGGAACAAGGTCTCGCAGATATGATCCGCCACGCCTTCGATCAGCGTGAAGTGCACGCCCGGCGGCAACGCGGTGGTCGCCGCATTCTTCAGGTCGAGATAATTCTTCGACGCCGATAGCGGGGTATCGGGCTCGAACCGCCTCGGACAGACCATGTCGACGGTCAGCGAGATCCGCAGCGGCTGCGGCAGATGCGTCTCTTCCGAATAGATACCGGTCAGGACCTGCACTTCGAGATCGTGCACTTCGAGTTGAAGACTGTCTTCCATTCGCGCGCCTCTAGCAGACATGCACATAGAAGGAAGTCACGCGGTCGCACTCGGCCGTGCGCTTGCCGCGCCGTGCCAATGCCGCAGCGCTCGCGCCTCCTCGGGGATCGTCAGCTTGCAGCGTGCGGCAAAGTCGATCGTCACCAGCGCGGTGATGTCGGCAAAGCTGTACGACTCGGTCGCGATCCAGCGCCGATCGGACAGGTGCGCCTCCAGCGTCTCGACGAACACCTCCCACATGATCACCCCGCGCGCGGCCAGTTCGGGGATCTGCGGCATCGCCGGCCATTTCCCCGCCGCCGCCCGGTCGCGGAACGCATCGACGGTGTTGCGCAGCACGTACACCGCTGCCGCATAGCCATCGCTCTCGATCCGCCGCGTCCAGGATTCGATCCGCGCGACATCGACCGGCGTGGTGCCGAACAGCGCGGGTTCGGGATGCAGCGCCTCGAAATACCGGCAGATCGCCGCCGATTCGCAGATCACCTCGCCGTCGTCGAGTTCGAGTGCCGGCACCGCCCCGCGCGGGTTGATCGCGAGAAACGCGTCCTGCATCTGCTCGTCCGCGCGCAGGTCGATCGTCACCCGTTCGACCGTGATGCCCTTCTCCGCGAGATAGATGCGAACCCGGCGAGGGCTCGGCGCGCCGCGTGAATCATAGAGCTTCATCGGGTTGGTCCCCAGCTTCGCCGCTTGCGTTCGGCGACACCGAAGCTAAAGCGCGCTGCCCTCGACGTCCACACGCCGCGACACAGGTGTTCGTGGCAGGAATGAGGGCAGGAGATACGCGTGATCACTCTCGTCCCTCTCGACAGCATAGATTCGACCGCGGTCGAGGCGTTGCTCGATCGCGCGTTCGGGCCGGGTCGTTTCGCGCGCACCGCCTACACGATCCGCGGAGCGAGCGAGCCGATCGCGGCGCTGAGCTTCGCCGCAGTCGAAGATGGCGAAGAGGATGGCGTGCTCGTCGGGTCGATCCAATGCTGGCCGATCGCGCTGATCGAAGGCGATCGTCAGGTCCCGCTCGTGATGCTCGGTCCGGTCTCGGTCGAACCGACGCACCAGGGCGACGGCATCGGTCGTCGCCTGATGGCACGCACGCTCGACGCGGCTGCCGAGCACGGCCTCGACGGCGCGCTCATGCTGATCGGTGATCCCGACTATTACGGCCGCTTCTTCGGTTTCTCCGCAGCGCGGACATCGCAGTGGCAGGCCCCCGGCCCGGTGGAGCGCCATCGCCTGCTCGCGCGCGGCGATGCGGTGCCCGACGCGGCCGGCATGCTCGGCCCGCGACTGTCCGCGGCCACGCCGGTTGGTGCCACCGCTTAAGGCGCGGCTTTACCTGAGGCCCCCTCCCGCCTAGTCCGCCGCGATGCCCATGGATCCCATCCCCGACATCGCCTCTCTGAGCCTCGCCGAAATCGCCCGACTGGTCGAGGAGGCCAAGCTGCCGCCCGTCGAGAAGTGGAACCCCACCCATTGCGGCGACAGCGAGATGCGGATCGCGCGCGACGGCACCTGGTATCACCAGGGGTCGCCGATCGGTCGCCCGGCGATGGTCCGGCTGTTCTCGACGATCCTGCGCCGCGAGGCGGACGGTAGCCACGTGCTCGTCACCCCCGTCGAAAAGCTCGACATCGCGGTCGAGGACGCCCCGTTCATCGCGGTCGAGATGAAGGCCGAGGGCACCGGTCGCGACTCGAAGCTCGCATTCCGTCTCAACACCGGCGACCTCGTCACGGCCGGCCCCGAGCACGCGCTGCGTTTCGTCGAGGATGCCGACGGCCCCCGCCCCTATCTCGCCGTGCGCGGCGGGATGGAGGCGCTCGTCGTCCGCTCGGTCTATTACGAGCTTGCCGAACGCGCGATCGCCGACGACGACACGCCGCCCGGCATCTGGAGCGACGGCACATTCTTCCCGCTCGAGCCCGCGGCTTCGGAACGCGCCGCATGACGCTGGCGGAACGGCTGACGGCTGCGCTTGCCAAGGGCGCCGGCTCGCATATGGTTCTTCTGACCGGCGACCAGCATGACGGCGACCTTACGCCTGCCGACACTTTGCTCCCCGCTGCGGTCCTGATCGCGGTGACCGATCGTGCGGAGCCCGGCGTGATCCTGACGCAGCGCACCGATACGATGAGCCGCCACCCCGGTCAGATCGCGTTTCCCGGCGGCCGGATCGATCCCGGCGAGGACGTCGTCACCGCCGCCCTGCGCGAGGCCGAGGAGGAGATCGCGCTTCCACGCGGCTGCGTTGCCGTGATCGGCGAGGCGGACAGCTACCGCACCGTCACCGGGTTCCAGGTCACGCCGGTGATCGGCGTCATCCCGCCAGACCTCGTCTTCGTCCCGAGCGAGGCAGAGGTCGCCAGCGTGTTCGAAGTGCCGCTCGCGTTCCTGCTCGACACCGCCAATCATGTCGAGGCGACGGTCGAATGGCAGGGCCATGACCGGCATTATTACGAGATCATGTGGAACGACCGCCGCATCTGGGGCGCGACCGCCGCGATGATCGTCAACCTCGCGCGCCGATTGCGCTGGTCGTGATCCTACCGTGTGCGCCGTGGCGTGGTCGCGAGGGTCTGGAGACATTGACCAAGGTCCTCGGCGCGGCCGACGGCGAATCGCGGTTCGTCGGTGGCGCGGTGCGCGACACGCTGCTCGGGATCGAGGTCGCCGATGTCGACATCGCCACGCGCCTGCCGCCGCAGGAAGTGATCGAGCGCCTCCAGGACGCGCGGATCAAGGCGGTCCCGACCGGCCTCGCGCACGGCACCATCACCGCCGTGACCGCCGGCGGTCCGGTCGAGGTGACGACGCTGCGCCGCGACGTCTCGACCGACGGCCGCCACGCGATCATCGCCTATACCGACGACTGGCGCGAAGACGCAGCACGTCGCGACTTCACCATGAACGCGCTGTATGCCGATCCGGCAACGGGCGAGATCGTCGACTATTTCGGCGGCCTCGACGATCTGGCGGCACGGCGCGTGCGCTTCATCGGTGACCCGTTACAGCGGATCGCCGAGGATCATCTGCGGATCCTGCGCTTCTTCCGCTTCCACGCGCGGTTCGGGCCGGACGACCAGGGCGCGATCGACGCCGCCGGGCTCAACGCCTGCGTGGCGCGTGCGAACGACCTGATGGCACTCTCGCGCGAACGCATCGCGAGCGAAGTCCTCAAACTGCTGGTGACCGCCAACGCCGTCCCCGTCGTCGCGCTGATGGTAGACCGCGGCATCCTCCGCGCCGTGCTGCCGGAGATCGATGCCGCCGGTGCGGCGCGCCTGGGATCGCTCGCCGAGCGCGAATTGGCGGCAGGCATCGCTCCCGACGCCATCCGACGCCTCGCATCGGCGATCGCCCCCAGCGCGGCCGAGTCGATCGGCGCCCGGCTGAAGCTTTCCAACATCGACCGGAAACGCCTGATCGCCGCCACCGCCGGGCCCGGCACCGAGGGCCCGCATGCGCTCGCCTACCGCGTCGGCACGGCGGGTGCGATCGACCGCCTGCTGATTGCCGGCGAAGACATCGCGGCGATCAAGGACTGGACGCCGCCCGCTTTCCCGTTCTCGGGCGGAGCACTCGTGGCACGCGGCCTGCGCAAGGGCCCCGACGTCGCGGCGATGCTACGCCAGGTCGAGACGCGCTGGATCGCGGAAGGGTTTCCAGACGCAGCGCGAGTCGCGACGATCGCCGACGAGATGGTGGCCGCGGCACCGGCCTAACACCGGACGCCAAGATCCGATCTTCCGCCGCGGTGACGACGCTGCAGCCTAAGCCACCACCACCGGCGGCACGATCATCGCATAGGCAGCATCCGCCTCGAGCGGCCTGGCGTAGAAATACCCCTGGCCGAACGTGCACCCGAGTGCCGCGAGCGTCTGCGAAAGCTCGTTGGTCTCGACGCCCTCGGCGGTCGTCTTCATC
>JAYVRZ010000448.1:0-8698 GCA_043775965.1 Sphingomonas sp. | reverse complement strand
GCCCACCCCCTGCCCCCTCCCGCACGCGGGAGGGGAGAGAAATCCCAACCCGCTGGATTTCCCACTCCAACGTCACCCCCGAATGCGCCTTCACTCTGTCGCGTACCTCTTCACCCAGCGCCTCGATCTCCGCGCTCGACGCGGACCCTAGGTTCAGCAGGAAATTGCAATGCTTTTCACTGACCTGCGCATCGCCGCGAGTCAGCCCCCGACACCCGGCCGCGTCGATCAACGCCCACGCCTTGTGCCCCTCGGGGTTCTTGAACGTCGACCCCCCGGTGCGCGACCGCAAAGGCTGCGAAGCTTCACGCTCGGCAGCGATCCGGTCCATCTCCGCACCGATGACGGCGGGCTCGCCGGGTGTACCGGAGAACACCGCCTCGACCACCACCGCACCCGCGGGGAGGTCAGAGTGGCGATAGGTGAACCCCAGTTTCTCGGCGGGCCAGATCTCGACCGAACCATCGCGCGTGACGACGGTGGCCTCGACCAGAATATCGCTGACGTCGCGCCCATAAGCCCCCGCGTTCATACGCACCGCACCACCGACAGTGCCTGGAATCCCGCGCAGGAACTCGAGCCTGGCGATCCCCGCGTCACGCGCGGCGCTGGCGACGGTAATACCCATCGCCCCGGCGCCCGCCCGAACGCGACCATCCTCGACCGAAATCTTCGCCATCGTCTTGGGGAGACGCACCACGACGCCAGGAACGCCACCGTCGCGGACGATCAGGTTCGAGCCGACGCCCACCGGGAGGACCGGCGTTTCCGGATCGAGGTCACGAATGTACGTGGCCAGATCGTTCGCGGTATCGGGCCGCACCAGCGTTTCCGCGGGGCCGCCGGTCCGAAACCATATGAAGGCCGCCAGCGAAGCCCCGGCCTCGACCTTGATTCCCTTCCCGCTAGCGGGAGGGGTTAGGGGAGGGGCTGACCGACCCACGTCCACACCGCCGGAGGATGCCGAAGCCCCTCCCCCGACCCCTCCCGCAAGCGGAAGGGGAGCAGAATTGCCACCGCTCACGCCGTCACCTTCGCGCGCTCGGCGGCGATCGCGTCAGCCAAGCCCGCGGCCCACTTCGTGATGTCGCCGGCGCCGAGACACACGACCATATCATCCGCCTCGATCGTCGCCCCCAATTCAACCGCCAACGCATCCGCATCAGACACGACACCAGCAAACCGGTGCCCGCGCCGCTTCAGCCCCTCGACCAAAGCGTCAGCATCGACACCCTCCACCGGCGCCTCGCCCGCCGCGTAGACCGGCGTCACCAGCACTCGGTCGGCGTCGTTGAACGCGGTCTGGAAGTCCTCCATAAGATTGCCGAGCCGCGAGTAGCGATGCGGTTGCACCACCGCGATCACCCGTCCCGCGACACCCTCGCGCGCCGCCGCCAGCACAGCCCGGATCTCGACCGGATGATGCCCGTAATCGTCGATGATCGTCGCCACGCCGTGACCGACCGTGACTTCGCCGACCTTGGTGAAGCGCCGCTTCACGCCGCCGAACTTCGCGAACCCCTGCTGGATCGTCGCATCCGCGATGCCGAGTTCCAGCGCCACGCCGATCGCCGCCAGCGCATTCTGCACATTGTGCCGGCCCGGCATCGGCATCTCGATCCCGTGGATCGTCCGCGTCGCGCCGTCACGCTCGCGCACCACGCAATCGAAGCGGTTGCCGCCGGGGATCGGCGTGACCTCGACGCCGCGCACATCCGCCTGCGCCGAGAAACCATAGGTCACGACGCGACGATCGCGCACGCGCGGCAGGATCCCCTGCACCTCTGGATGATCGAGGCACAGCAGTGCCGCGCCGTAGAAGGGCACGTTCTCGACGAACTCGACGAACGCATCCTTCACCGCGTCGAACGAGCCGTAATGGTCGAGATGCTCGGGATCGATGTTGGTGACGACCGCGATCGTCCCGTCGAGCCGCAGGAAGCTGCCGTCGCTCTCGTCCGCCTCGACCACCATCCAGTCGCTCGCGCCCAGCCGCGCGTTCGAGCCGTACGAGTTGATGATCCCGCCATTGATAACCGTCGGATCGACCCCGCCGGCATCAAGCAATGCCGCCACCATCTACGTCGTCGTCGTCTTCCCGTGCGTGCCGGCAACCGCGACCGTCGACTTCAACCGCATCAGCTCGGCCAACATCTCAGCCCGCCGCACCACCGGCACGCGCGCGTTCAACGCCGCCTCGACCTCCGGGTTCGAGCGCACGATCGCGGTAGAGACGACCACCACCGCGGCGTCGCCGATGTTCGACGCGGCATGGCCGATCGCGACCGGAATGCCCTTGTCGCGCAAGCCCTGCACGACATAGCCCTCGGCCACGTCCGACCCCTGCACGCGGTAGCCTAGATTCTTCATGACCTCGGCGATGCCCGACATGCCGATTCCGCCGATCCCGACGAAATGGATCGTGCCGATATCGGTCGCGACGCCCCTCATGCGAACTGCGCCTTGGGCTTGGCGGGCGCACCGACCGGCAGGCGGATCACCGGCGCATCGAGGCTCTCGACCAGATCGGCCAGATCGCTCGCCGCATTCGGCCGCCCGCAACTGCGCGCACGCCCCGCAGCATTCTGCAACGCCGCCGGATCGAGCCCCAATTTCTGCATCTGTTTGGCCAGTTCCACCGCGGTAAAATCCCCCTGCGCGATCGTCCGCGCGCCGCCAGCCTTCGTGATCTCGCGCGCGTTCACCGTCTGGTGATCGTCGGTCGCGCTCGGCAGAGGCACCAAAATCGCCGGCCGCCCCGCCGCGGTCAGTTCCGAGATCGTCGACGCCCCCGCGCGCGCGATCACCAGATGCGCCCACGCCAGTTGCTCGGGCATATCGGGCAGATACGTCGCCAGTTCCGCCGGGATATGATGCTCGGCATACTTGGCGCGCACCGCATCGATATCCTCGATCCTCGCCTGGTGCGTAACCTGCAACCGCCGCCGGAACGTCACCGGCAGCATCGCCAGACCATCGGGCACGACCTGCGAAAGGATGCTCGCCCCTTGGCTCCCGCCGGTCACGAGCACGCGGAAAATCCCGTCCTCCTCCAGCAGCGGATAGGGCCGCGCACGCAATGCCAGCACCGCCTCGCGCACCGGATTGCCGACCAGATGCGTCTGGCCCAGCAGCTTCGGCGCGAGGCGCTCGGTCGGTTCGGACGAGGTCGCGATCGCATCGACGCGCCCCGCAACGAAGCGGTTCACGCGGCCCAACACCGCGTTCTGCTCATGCACCGCAGTCGGAATCTTGTCCGCGAACGCCGCCAGCAAAGCCGGCAACGCGGGGTAGCCGCCGAAGCCGATCACCGCGGCGGGCTTGAACGTCCGGTACAGCTCGCGCGCCATCGCCCGCCCGCGCCACATCTCACGCGCCGCCTTCGCCCAGCCGAGCGGCCCGCCGGTGAAGCGCCCCGCCGGCAAGATATGCGTCTGGATCTCTTCGAACAGCCCGGGAAAGCGCACGCCACGCGCATCGCTGACCAGCGCGACGCGGTGGCCGCGCTTGGTCAGCTCCGCCGCGAGCGCCGCGGCCGGGACCATGTGCCCGCCCGTGCCACCGGCGGCCAGGACATAATGCCGAGACTGATTAACGTTCATTCACCACTCCAGCGGACGACATAGGGGCTCCGCGTGAGAAACGGATTGCGCCGGGTAAACGCCAGCAGCAACCCCATGCCGACCGACAACGCGATCATCGACGACCCGCCATAGCTGATGAACGGCAGCGTCATACCCTTCGAGGGCGCGAGCCCGGTGTTCACCGCCATGCTCACCAGCGCCTGCGCGCCGAACTGCGTCGCGAGGCCGGCGGACGCAAGCAATTTGAATTCGTCTTGCTCGTCCAGCAGCTTGACGAACACGCGGACGACGATCGCGAGGAAGATCACCGCGATCACCGAACACGCGATCAGCCCGAACTCCTCGCCGATCACCGAGAAGATATAGTCGGTATGCGCCTCGGGCAGCCCGAACTTCGCCGCGCCCGCGCCTGGCCCGGTGCCGGTCCAGCCGCCCGCAGTCAGCGTGTTGTGCGCCGCGTTGGTCTGGAAATGATCGCCCGCGCCTTCGCCCTCGACGCCCGGAAACAGGAACGCGTCGATCCGCGACCGTGCCACGCCGTAGAAGATGTACGCCGCGACCAGCCCGGCCGGCGCCATCGCCACCAGCCCGACCAGCACGCGCACCGGCGTCCCCGCGATCATCAGCAGCGCCATCCACACCGAGCAGAAGATGATCGTCTGGCCGAAATCGGGTTGCAGCATCAGCAGCACCGCGACCCCCGCGGTCATCGCGCCGGTGATCAGCACGGTCGGCAGCTCGGCATCCTTCGCGCGCAACGACAACAGCCACGCGACCGTGACGATGAACAGCGGTTTGAGGAACTCCGATGGCTGGAACTGCGCGAAGCCGACGCCGAGCCAGCGCCGTGCACCGTTCGCCTCGACGCCGATGAAGGGCGTCACCATCAGCATCAGCACGAACAGCGCGCACCCGCCGATCGCCAGCCGCCGCGCCATCGCCACCGGCATCATCGACACGCCGAACAGCACCGGCAGCGACACGCCGACCCACATCAACTGGCGCCAGAAATAATAGAGCGGCGCGATCTTGTGATGCTCGCCCGAATAGCGAACCGCGCTCGCCGGCGACGCCGCCGCCACCGCGATCAACCCGATCGCGATCAGGAACAGCGTCAGCAACAGCAGCATCCGGTCGATATCCCAGAACCACGTGCCGAGCGGCGACCGATCGCCACGCCCGCCGCGCTGCTTGATTCTGGCAACCATTCCGGTCTTGGGTTCGGGCATATCCAGGGTTCCGGCGCGCATATCTGTCATGCCAGCAACTCGACCGCGGCACGAAACGCAGCGCCGCGGGCCTCGTAATCGCTGAACTGGTCGAAGCTAGCACAGGCCGGCGACAAGAGCACCGTCTCTCCGGGCTTGGCCTCGCGCGCGGCGCGCGCGACGGCGGCGGCGAGCGTGCCGACGTTCTCGACCGGCATCGCGTCTTTCAGGATCTCGGCGAATTTCGGCCCCGCCTCGCCGATCGTGTAGGCGCGGACGACGTGTCCGAATGCCGGCTTGCACGCGTCGAGATCATCCCCCTTCGCGCGCCCGCCTACGATCCAGTGGACCCGATCGAACGCCGCGAGCGCAGGCGCGGTGCTCTCGGGATTGGTCGCCTTGCTGTCGTCGACATAGGCGACGCCGCCATAGGACGCGATCTGCTGCATCCGGTGCGGCAGGCCGGTGAAGCTCGCGAGACCGCGATCGATATCGACGTCGCTGACGCCCAGCGCCTTGGCAACGGCGATCGCCGCGAGCGCGTTCTGCGCGTTGTGCGGCCCCTGGAGCGCGGGCCAATCGCCCTGGAACATGCACACGCCCGGCGCGATCTTGGTGAGGTGCTCGCCTTTCGCCGACAGCCCGCGCGCGATCGCTGCGGATGGCGCGTCGCCGATGCCGATGATCGCGTCGTGCTGGGCCGACTGCATCGCGAACAGCCGCGCCTTGGAGGCGGCATAGCCTTCGAAGCCATCGTACCGATCGAGGTGGTCGGGGGTGATGTTGAGCAATACTGCGACGTCGCAATCGAGCGTCTGCGTGAGGTCGATCTGGTAACTCGACAGTTCGAGCACGTAGACGCCGCCCTCGGGGAGCGCTTCCTGCTCAAGGATCGGCAGGCCGATATTGCCGCCCATGAGGGTCGGAACGCCAGCGGTCCGGAGGATGTGGTGGATAAGCGCGGTGGTCGTCGACTTGCCGTTGGTGCCGGTGATCCCGACGACCTTGTGCGGGGGGAGATCGGCGCGGGCCTGCGCGAAGAGTTCGATGTCGCCAATCACGGGCACGCCTGCCGCTCGCGCCTGTGCGGCAAGCGGATGCGTGTTCAACGGCACGCCCGGCGACACGACCAAAGCGTCGAACCCAGCAAGATCCTCCAACGGAGCGACTTCTAAAAGCCCTCTCCCCTCCGGGGAGAG
Source organism: Sphingomonas sp. (assembly GCA_043775965.1). Classification (GTDB taxonomy): domain Bacteria; phylum Pseudomonadota; class Alphaproteobacteria; order Sphingomonadales; family Sphingomonadaceae; genus Sphingomonas. Next base: position 2,707 of record JAYVRZ010000448.1, on the reverse strand, counting down.
GGTTGGGTGAGGGGCTGTTCCGGGCGCAGCATTGCTTGGCAGCCCCTCACCCCAACCCTCTCCCCGGAGGGGAGAGGGAGTGAAGAGAGCGCGCTTTGCCTCGTCGGAATCCCACGCAACAACCTGCGCTCCGCCAGCAACCAGCGCCCGCACCGTCGCACTCCCCGACCGCGCGAGCCCCAGCACCGCAAAGCGTTTCCCGCGCCAGGCCTTCGCGACGATCACCGCAGCTTCAACGTCGACAGGCCGATCAGCGCCAGCACCAACGCGATGATCCAGAAGCGGATCACGACGGTCGCCTCGGCCCAGCCGAGCTGTTCGAAATGATGGTGGATCGGCGCCATCCGGAACACGCGCTTGCCGGTGCGCTTGTAGAAGAAGACCTGAATGATCACCGACAGCGCCTCGATCACGAACAGCCCGCCGATGATCCCCAGCACGATCTCATGATGCGCCACGACCGCGATCGTCCCGAGCGCGCCGCCGAGCGCCAACGACCCGGTATCGCCCATGAACACCGCAGCCGGCGGCGCATTGAACCATAGGAACGCCAGGCCGGCGCCAACGATCGCCCCGCAGAATATCGCGAGTTCACCCGCGCGCGGCACATGCGGGATGCCCAGGTAATCGGCGAACTTCACGTTCCCGACGAGGTACACGATCAGCATGAACGCGACGCTGGCGATGATCACCGGCATCGTCGCCAGCCCGTCGAGCCCGTCGGTAAGGTTCACCGCGTTGCCGAACGACACGATCGTAAAGGCGGCGAACACCGGGAAGAACCAGCCGAGATCCAGGTACATGCGCGACGTGAACGGCAGGTACAGATGCGGGCCGTTCTGCGACATGATGATCGTCGCGGCGACGCCAGCGATGATGAATTCGAGCAGCAACCGCGTCCGACCGCTGATCCCCGCGGTGCTCGCCTTGCGCACCTTGTCATAGTCGTCGAGGAACCCGATCGTGCCGAAGCCCAGAGTCACGAACAGGCATGCCCAGACATAGGGGTTGCTGAGGTCCATCCACAGGAAGATCGCGACGCACATCGAGGTCAGGATCATCAGTCCGCCCATCGTCGGCGTGCCGCGCTTCGACAGATGCGACTGCGGCCCATCGGCGCGGATCGGCTGGCCCTTGCCCTGCCGGACGCGCAACCAACCGATGAACTTCGGCCCGATGATCAGGCCGATGATCAAGGCGGTCGCCACCGCGCCACCGGTCCGCACCGTCTGGTAACGGATGAGGTTCAGCAGGCCGGGAAACCCCAGATGCTCGGCGAGCCAGTACAACATTCAGTTCATCCCGCCCTTGAGCCCAGCCACCACGCGCGCGAGCCCGACCCCGTTCGATCCCTTGACGAGCACGACATCGCCGGGCGCCAGGATCGTCCGTAACGACGCGAGCGCGGCCGCAGCGTCGCCCACATGGACGGTTTCGACTTGTCCCTCAAGCACCTGCGCGAGCGGTGCCATCGCTTCGCCGACCAGCAGCGCCATTTCGACGCGCGCGGCGAGCATCGGCTCGGCAAGCCCGGCGTGATAGTCGGGCGATGCATCCCCCAGTTCGCGCATCTCGCCAAGCACCGCGATGTGCCGGCCGGGTTCGTGCGACAGGACGCTGAGCGTCGCGCGCATCGACGACGGGTTGGCGTTGTAGCTCTCGTCGATCACCAGTGCTTCGCCGTCGCCGACCGTCACCATCGAGCGCGCGCCGCGCCCCTGGAGTCCGCCGAGTTCGGCCAAAGCCAGTCCGGCCAGCCCGAGATCGCCGCCTGCCGCCTGCACGCACGCCAGCACGCCGAGCGCGTTGGAGACCCAGTGCGCGCCGGGCTGCGCGATCGTGAAACTCAGTTCGTGGTCGGCACCCTGGCCCATCCGCGCGGTGACGAACGTTCCGCCGGTCGGCAGCCGCATCGCCTCGATCGCGCGGACGTCGGCGCCTTTCTCGCTGCCGAACGTGACGATGTGCGCGGCATGCGGCGCGGCGTGGCCGAGCAGCCGATCGCGGTGCGGGCTGTCGTAGGGCACGATCGCGGTGCCGTTCGGTTCGAGCCCCGCGAAGATCTCGCCCTTGGCGTCGGCGATCGCGCTTTCGTCGCGGAAGAACGCGGTATGCGCGGGCGCGATCGCGGTGATCATCGCGATGTGCGGGCGGACGAGCTGGGTCAGTTCCGCCAATTCACCGGCATGGTTCATCCCCATCTCGAACACGCCGAACTTCGCGTCGCGCGGCATGCGGGCGAGGCTCAGCGGGACACCGGTGTGGTTGTTGTAGCTCTTGACCGAGCGGTGCACCTCGCCGGGCGCGGCGCGCTCGAGGCAGGCGAACAGCGCCTCCTTCGCGCTGGTCTTGCCGACCGAGCCGGTGACGCCGATGAGCGTGGCGGACGAGCGCGCGCGGCTGGCGGCGCCGAGCGCGTTCAATGCGGCAAAACTGTCCGCGACGAGAACGTGCGGGTGGTCGCATGGCTCGGAGACGATCGCGCCGGCTGCGCCCTGTGCAAAGGCCTGGTCGAGGAAGATGTGGCCATCGCTGGCCTCGCCCTTCATCGCCACGAACAGGTCGCCGGGGCCGACCTCGCGCGAGTCGAATGCGACGCCGGTGACGGCGAAGTCACCAGACGCGACACCGCCGGTAGCGGCCGCGATCTCGGTGGAGGTCCACAAACTCACTGCTCCCCTCCCGCTTGCGGGAGGAGTCGGGGGAG